>CAZRPW010000067.1:0-23449 GCA_964601975.1 uncultured Bacteroides sp. | reverse complement strand
CTGTCTCTTCCATAGCATCCTTAGATTATATCAAATTCAACACTTTTGAGACACCTTCTTTAATTTATATCTTTACCGGATGTACAGAATACAATCCATTCTGTTGGTAACATTGTACAGCAGTACAATGCTCTTTTCACAATCGGGCTATCTCGATAAACCCAAACTGATGGCCATGGCCGATAGCTGCCTGGCGCATACCTATAATTTCTCATTTACAGAGGCACATACTTACCAGCAGAAACTGGAACAACTCACCCCAAACCATCCTGCCCCCTACTTCCTCGAAGCACTGATTATATATTGGGAAGAATTCCCCCTGACTCCCGAAAAAGAACGCTCCGACCGCTTTATCGAGCAAATGGAGATCTGTGTCCAACTTGCAGAAGATCTGCTGAGCGATGAAGAATATTATCTGGAAGGTGTTTTCTTTGAGCTCTTCGGCAGGGCATTCCAGGCAATGTTCTGGGCTGACAATGGAAAATCGGGAAAAGTAATTCCCGACCTGGGCCCCATGTACTTACAAACCAAAGAAGGCTTTCTTTTAAAAGATCAATTCATTGAATTCTATTTTTCCACAGGTTTATACAACTATTATATAGAGGCCTATCCGGAGGCTCACCCCATTTACAAACCTGTCCTGGCCTTTATGCAGAAGGGGGACCGGGAACTGGGACTGAGACAGCTAAATTATGCCATAGAAAAAACAACTTTTCTAAAAGTAGAGGCACTGCTGTTTATGTCACTCATCCAACTTAATTATGAGCAGGACCTGAAAACGGCAGCGCTCTATGCAGAACGACTCCACCAATCCTACGCGCGAAACATTTATTACCAGGGACTCCTGGCAGTTATTCAGCTCCACAGAAAAGAGTACCACAGGGCGGAAGGGATCCTTATATTGATGGAAGGACAGACCGATGACTACAGCAGGATGATCAAGGCTATGGTACAAGCCACCCTTTCAGAAAATGATGGAAACAGAAAAAATGCAGAAATACAGTACCTGTCCACCATCGAACTTGCAGCAAGCATTGGTCCCTTTGCAGATCTCTATCAGGCCATCGCTTATATGGGACTTTCCAGGCTATCTGCAGACAAAGGCATGAAGACCCAGGCTAAAAGATATGCCAGGAATGCTGAAAACTACACAGATTACAAGTTCATCCTCGGCGAATAAGAGGCTTGTCCCAGGTTATCAGTCCCACTCCTATCAGGGTCATGATTCCTCCGGCAAGCTGGAATCCGGAAGGGAATACCCCCAGGAAGATCCATGCCAACAGCAGGGCCCATACTCCTTTGGAGCTGATAATCAATGAAGTTCTGGCGGCTTCAATCATTTTCAATGCCTTGTAGGCAAAGACAATGACTATCATCGTTTCAAGAAGGGAACCCAAAAGCAGGTCACGCCAGATAGTACCGGATATATCAAGCAAACCCTCCCCCGATTGTCTGAAAAAGAGAACTGCCATGACTATGGCCAGCATAAAGGATCGGATCAATGACATATATCCGGGGTTCAGATACTTCCTGTACTTCCGGCCGGCAATAGTGGCCAGGGAAAAAAAGAAGGAGGCGAAAATCACATAGATGGCCCCTGCATCTGTAAAACCTGCAAATCCACCCTGGCGATAATTAATAACAAAAAGTCCCAGTATCGTAATCAGGATTCCTGCCACCTGAGTGAGACGATAGCGCTCTCTAAGCAATGTGACACCCATAAGGGTTACAAAAACCGGACCCACATTCCCAATGAAAGAAACCACGGCTGGATTCTCCATGGCCTTTATGGCCAGGTAGAAAAGACCGGTACCCAAACCTTCAAAGACTGCAACAGCAATGGCCACCCCGGTTTTCTTCCCAAATGAGCCGGAAAGATTTCTGTACTCCCCTCGCAGTAAAAACCAGGTCCCATTCCACACTACACCCATTGAAAACCAGAGAACCCCGAAATGAATCATGGAGATGTGATTCAGCACGGACTTACTGAATATAAAAGAAGAAGCCAGTGCGATGGCTGCACCAAATGCATAAAAGACGCCGGTTGGTTGATTCCTGCTCATTTTGTAATTTCAAACCCTTTGAGGCATCAAAAATACTCAATTCACATGAATCGCAAAGTCCAAACAGGAAAGGTTCCAAGACAGGGTATTGAAACACTTCAATCTGACCCGGCATACCATCTTATTTATAAGCTGGGTTTTCAGGACATGGTCCCCTTCGTCATGCAGCAGATCAAGAGAAAAGGCCTCTTCTCCTGGCTCTATGCAACTGTTAACCTGACCATACTGGCCTTCATAATTATATACGCCATTGTAACTTTGTTTGATCACAGCCTGGGGTGGAAGAGCCTGCTGATCCAATTTGCCCTGGGAGCTTTTTCCGGAAGCATTCTTGTAATCCCGGTGCATGAACTTTTACACGGACTCGCCTACCGGATCCTGGGTGCAAAAAAAATAATTTTTGGAGCCGACCTTTCACAATTCATCTTTTTCGTTACAGCCAAACAATATGTGGTTTCGGGAAGAGAGATTCACCTTCTGACACTTGCTCCCTTCGTGATCATCAACCTATTTACAATTGGGATGACCCTCTGGATATTGCCACATTGGATCTTCTTTTCAGGAGTGTTTCTTCTAAGTCACAACATCATGTGTATCGGGGATTTTGCCACATCCAACTTTGTCAGTAAAGCAAAGGGCAGGATATACAACTATGACGAACCTGAGTATAAACTGAGTTATTTCTTCGAAGAATTATAAAGACCAATCGCTTTAAGGGCTTTCTTTTCACTCACAAGGAATGAAGGATCAATTTCATAAGCTTTCATGTAGCTCTTGTAGGCCAGTTCATATTGTTTAGTGATCATATAAAAATCCCCCTTTGAATCGTAAGGATTGGCAGTATTGGGCGACAGCCTTATATAGGTATCAAAGGCCTCTTCAGCCTCTTCATATTTTTCCAAATCTATGAGTGCATAGCCCAGCTGATTATAAGCCAGAGCAAAATCGGGACAAACCTCAATAGCCCTGTGAACAGACTCCACAGCCGCTTCCACATCCTTTATAAAATGGAATTGAAGAATATATAGAATCTTGTGTATATGAGGATCGCCAGGGTAAAGATCAATGGCATTCTGAAGGTGTTCCACGACCTTATCATCCTGTCCGTCAATTAGATACTTGAATGCTGAACGAATTTCCATTTCCCCATCACTGAGTTCAGCCTCCACCAGCATGGCCTTGTTGGCCACCTCCTTGGAACTATTACCGGAAATGAAATACATCCAGAAATAAGCCATAAAGAAATCTGGATCTTCTTTTACGGCCAGTTCAAGATTGTGATAAGCCAGCTTTACTTTGATCTGATCATAAGCCAGCATTCCGGTCTCATAAAACTCAAGTGCCAGTTCAGAATCAGTCGTAACAGGCATATGCCTCAACGATTCATCCCCGGAACAGGAAGAGTGTATAAGAAAGGAAACCACCAATAAGGGGATTACGATCCTGGTCCTCATATTTTAAAGTTTTCCAATCTTACGTCCACTTCAAAAATAGGCATTTTCATCACCAAAGTCAAAAAAGGAAGGCAAAGCAGCTTTTATGGTCCATGAAATAAGGATTCGGATCTGTCAATTCCTAAAACAGACGCGAGGGCGTAAGCCATGGCTCGCCCTCGCAACTGCATAGTTATCAATTAAAATCTACTTTACATACTCAGCAATAATCTCCTTTACATCATCCGGAGCAACCCTGCCATAGGTTTTATCGCCAACCTGAACAACAGGCGCAAGGCCGCAGGCACCAACACAACGCAAACAGCTCAAGGAGAACAAGCCATTCGCATCGGTTTCACCGACCTCAATTTTCAGTTGCTTCTTAAATTCATTCAATACGGTTTCAGCACCTCTCACATAACATGCTGTACCGGTACATATAGATATAGGATGTTTCCCTTTGGGTGTCATAGTGAAAAAGGAGTAAAATGTGACCACCCCATAAACCTTTGCGGCCGACATCTCCAATTTCTCTGCAATTACCTCCTGTACTTCGGCTGGTAAGTAGCCAAAAGTATGTTGGGTTTTATGCAATACATTGATCAATTCTCCCTCCTGGTTGCCAAATGAATCACAAATGGCATGGATCTTATCAAGTTGATCTTGTCTGAGTTCTATTTTAACGCTTGACATAGCTTTCTATCATTTACCAATTAAACCTGGAATATCTTTTTACGCTTATCGAAGTAGTGCGTGTGCAATAGTTCGTGCGCCTTCTCACTCAAGGGTTCACCAAGAAACTCATCATAGAGCTTCAAGATATAAGGATTCTCATGAGATTTCCTGATGACCTTCAATTCATCTTCCTTGTAGATTGCTTTTGTCCTGGCCTGAAGGATTGAGGCATCCCCATGGTGAAGCGGCTGACCGCCACCACCGATACATCCACCCGGACAGGCCATCACCTCGATGGCATGGTAGGTGGACTTTCCGGCTCGCACCTCATCCAGTAATTTCCTTGCATTGCCTAATCCATGAGCAATCCCAATATTAATTTCAAGCCCGTCGAAGTCAACTGTTGCAGAACGAATCCCCTCCATTCCCCTGAGTTGTTCAAAATCAACCTTCTCCAGGGTTTTACCGGTATGCAGTTCGTAGGCTGTCCGTGTGGCAGCTTCAATTACCCCGCCAGTGGCACCAAAGATTACTGCAGCACCCGAGGACTCACCCAGGGGAGCATCAAAATCATCCTCCTCCAGTTTATTAAGGTCCATATTGGCCTGCTTAATCAGGTGAGCCAGTTCGCGGGTTGATATACTATAATCCACATCAGGATTACCATCCACTGAGAACTCCTCACGCTGACATTCATATTTCTTCGCCAGGCAGGGCATTATGGAAATCACCACCAGGTCTTTCCTGTCAACCTTGATCTTATCGGCAAAATAAGTCTTTGCAATGGCGCCAAACATCTGCTGTGGTGATCGTGCTGTAGAAGGTACATCTTTCAGATCGGGAAAGTTGTGCTCAAAGAAATTAACCCATGCGGGGCAACAGGAGGTCAGGATAGGAAGTTTCACATTCTCATCACCTTCCAGGTGTTTTTTCAAACGACCCAGCAGCTCGGTTCCCTCCTCCATAATGGTGAGGTCGGCAGCAAAATCAGTATCAAACACATAGTCAAATCCAAGATTCTTAAGCGCAGTCACCATCTGGCCGGTTACCCGGGTTCCGGGCTCCATTCCAAACTCTTCCCCAAGAGCGGCCCTGACGGCCGGAGCGGTCTGAACCACTACCGTTTTAGTAGGATCGTTCAGTACCCTGATCACTTTTGCAGTGTGATCTACTTCGGTTAGGGCACCGGTTGGACAAACTGCAACGCACTGTCCGCAGTAAGTACAGGGAGAGTGCTCCAGGTTCATTTCAAAGGCAGGAGCCACAGCCGCCATAAATCCACGATTTACAGCATGCAAAGCTCCCACGGTCTGGAAGTCATTACACATGGTCTCACACCTGCGACACATTATACATTTATCCAGGTCCCTGATAATGGAGGGTGAGGTGTCAAGCCGGTACGTCGACATCTCGGCATACTCCTGTCCCGGTATCTCCCTGATCCCAAGCTTCACAGCCATGTCCTGCAGATCGCAGTTCCCTGATTTAGCGCAGGAAAGGCAATCCTTGGGATGATCCGAAAGAATCAGTTCCATCACAGTTCTGCGGGCATTGATTACCCGTATGCTATTGGTTTTAACTACCATACCTTCTGCCACATTTGTGGAACATGAAGGGGCCAGGTTTCTTCTGCCCTCAACCTCCACAGAACATATTCTGCAGCCACCGGGCTTATTCTCGATATTCAGATCCTTAAGATCCATGTAACAGAGAATGGGGATATCTATATCCAGTTCTCTGGCGGCTTTGTAGATGGTGGTCCCTGCAGGCACCTCCAACTCATGTCCATCTATAGTAAGTTTCACTAAACTCATTTTTTCTTCCTTATTTTAATATCACTGCGTCGAATTTACATTTCTCCATACATGCTCCACACTTGATGCATGTATCCTGATTGATCAGGTGCGGCTCCTTGCGTTCGCCGGATATTGCACCCACCGGACAGGCTCTTGCGCAAGCTGTACAGCCTATGCAGTTTTCCTCCACGATAAAATACTCCAACAAGGCGGTACAAACACCTGAGGGACATTTTTTATCCACCACATGAGAATGGTACTCCTCCGGAAAATTAGCCATAGTGGAGAGGATCGGGTTAGGAGAGCTCTGTCCCAGTCCGCAAAGCGAAGTATCCTTAATCACCTCACCCAGATTCTTCAGTCTGACAAGATCAGCTTCTTCTCCCTTACCTTCACAGATCCTTTCCAGCAACTCGTGAAGCCTTTTGTTACCTATTCGGCAGGGCGCACATTTACCACAGGATTCTTCCACTGTAAACTCAAGATAATATTTGGCAATGGACACCATACAATCGTCCTCATCCATCACAATCATACCACCGGAGCCCATCATGGAACCACTGGCAAGCAGGTTCTCATAGTCAATGGGAAGGTCCAGGTGCTTCTCGGTTAAACAACCTCCTGAAGGTCCGCCCGTCTGAACCGCCTTAAATTTCTTACCATCCTTGATTCCTCCACCGATCTCGAAGATCACTTCCCGCAGGGTGGTGCCCATGGGCACTTCAATCAAACCCACGTTATTAATTTTACCTGCCAGGGCAAACACCTTGGTTCCTTTGGATTTCTCAGTTCCAATACTACTGAACCACTCAGCACCCTTCAGGATTATTACCGGCACATTGGCCAGGGTCTCCACGTTATTCACGTTGGTCGGTTTTCCCATATAGCCACTTTCGGCGGGAAAGGGAGGTTTCAGAGAAGGCTCTCCCCTTTCACCCTCCATAGAGTGAATCAGGGCAGTCTCCTCACCACAAACAAATGCTCCGGCACCATACTTTAAATCAATATCAAAGTTAAATCCGGTCCCCAGGATATCTTTCCCCAGCAGTCCGTATTCCCGGGCCTGCTTAATTGCAATTTTCAGTCTTTCAATGGCCAGGGGATACTCGGCACGGATATAAATGTAACCCATTTCGGATCCAATGCAACGACCTACGATGGCCATAGCTTCAAGCACAGAATGGGGGTCGCCTTCCAGAATGGAGCGGTCCATAAATGCACCGGGGTCACCCTCATCCGCATTACAAACCACATATTTCTCATCAGACTCATTCTTACGGGCAAAGTCCCACTTCAATCCGGCCGGGAAACCAGCCCCACCACGCCCCCTCAGACCTGAAGTCTTCATAAGCTCAATCGTCTCCTCCGGAGTTTGCTTGGTGAGCACATCTCCAAGAGCCTGGTAACCATCCCTGGCGATATACTCGTCAATAATCTCAGGGTCTACCACACCGCAGTTCCTAAGCGCAATCCTCAACTGCTTCTTATAGAATCCCATGTGCTTTGAATCCTCAATGTGAGACTCCGTTTCGGGATCTTTATAAAGCAGACGCTCCACCCTTCTTCCTTTGATTACGTGCTCCTCTACAATCTCTTCTGCATCCTCAGGCTTCACCTGGGTATAAAAAGTATTGTCAGGCATCACCTTCACGATAGGACCTTTTTCGCAAAACCCGAAGCAACCGGTCATAATCACCTGTACGGTTTCTTCAAGGCCTTGCTTGGAGAGCTCCTTCTTTAGCTTCTCGGCGATGAAATCGCTCTCTTGCGACTTACACCCGGTACCACCACAAACAAGCAAATGCATGCTGTATTTTGACATTTCAATTCCTCCTTTATTCTTTTAGTCAATGGTTTCGTAATTCACCGGGATAATACCATCCACCAGTTCACCACTTTTAATATATTTCTCAATAATTTCATCGGCTTTCTCCTGGTTTACACCCCCAAAAACCACCGGGTCGCTGCCCGGGATAGTCACCTCGATGGTAGGTTCAGCGTAACAGTAACCCATGCATCCGACCTGGGTAACAATGGCATCCACTCCGCGTTTTTCCAATTCATCGATCATAAACTCCATGGTCTCCTTAGCGCCGGAGGCTATACCACAGGTAGCCATGGCCACCTTTACCTGTATCAGGTTTTCTGCATCCTCACCCTGCTCCCGGGTCTGCAATCCTGATCCCTTTTCTTCGCGGATCCTTTTCAGATCTGCCAGCGATTTAATCTTGCTCATAATACTTCGAAATTGATTCTTGTGTTTTTATAAAATTATATTTTCTACTGCTTTCAATCAACTTATACGCCGGTTAATCCGAGCTCATCCATGTTATTTCTAATCATTCTTTTTAATTGCGTAAGCAACTCATTTCCAGTAATTACCTTAATCTCCATGGCATCCTTTATTTCCGAAGTGGATATGGAAAAATCTCCAAGGCCTGTTTCCAATTTCAGCTCCCATTCAATATCCTGATTTGATGTAGCCAGTAAGATCCAGCAGCCCTCCACATCGCCCAGGGGCTGACGATCGGGATGATCCTTCAGGAAAAAGGCCTCAATCGTGGTTCCTTTTCCTGGTTCAGACTGAATCTTAATCCCTCCGCCTGCCATTTCAGCATGTTGTTTTAAAAGAGGAATCCCCAGTCCTACCCGCCTCCGGCGGGTGGTCCTGGAAGTGAAAAAAGGATCCTCAACCATGACCACCTCCTCCTTACTCATTCCCTTTCCATCATCCTCAATCAGAATCTTTAAAAAAGCCGGTGTACCCTTCTCAATAACACTTATTCGGATGCTGCCAGCTCCTGCCCTTATCCCGTTCTCTGCGATATCCAGAATATGTAGTGCGATCTCCTTCATGCCTTCACACTTCTTCCTTCTTCCCCACGAAGGGCCATCCTCAGCTCCTTAAAATTCCGGCTTTCCATCCGATAAGCGCTGAAAGCACGTCCTATATCATCCAGGTAATGGGCATCGGAATTATGAATCAGTGAATGGGCGGCCAATTCGGGATGCTCCCTCACAATGACACTGGTATCAGTCCGCCAGGATACTTCCACCCCGTCCACCTCCAAATCTTCAGGCCATATACCCAGTTGCGCATACAAACCATTCATGGGTCTGTCGACATGGGCAGGAATAAACAATCCACCCAGTTTATGCACGATTCCGGCCATTTCACCGATCCCCCAGTCAACTCCGGGATATAGCGAATTGTAAATCTCCTCCAGTATCTGCTCCTCCTCATCCACAATCACCTGGTATCCGAACAGTGATGTATCATTTTTTACTTTTGGCATGCTAGCATCAAGTGCGATCTGGAATGCTCCAAGTTGCTCGTCAGTATCAAAGAACGTGAGGCAATGCACCTCTTCTTTCGTGGTGACTTCTGCTCCATACACCACCCAGATCCCTTTCCGGGCTCCCAGTTTCCTGGTCAGCCTGGCATGACCCGTGTGGTTATGGTCTGTCACTGCGATCATATCCAATCCCTTCCGTGCCGCCTCATTCACAATTTTTCCAGGGCTCATATCAAGGTCGCCACAGGGTGAGAGAACCGAATGAATATGCAGATCGGCGCGATAGGTGTTCATCAGCCATTCAACAATTGAAATAATTTACCGGCAATGACAAAGGTCTGCTCGCTGGTTCCCAGGATTGGAATCCCTTCCTCAACGGCCTTATCGATAACTGCCTTATCGGGCTCTATACCTTTCACCAATACGATGGCGGCAAGCTCCTTCAGTGAAGCAATGGCTACCACGTTTACATGCGACTGTAGCGTAATCCATACCTCGCCTTCCTGTGCATGCCCCATCACATCACTTAACAGGTCTGAAACATATCCTCCTTCGACCTTTTTCTCCATACCTTCACTGGCTGTAAAAACCACCAGGTCAAGCTTATCTGCTAATTGCTGTATTGTCATATCCTATTTACTTTGACTTCTGTAATTTCTGTCTTTCCCCCAGATATGCCCATTGATTTTATCTGCTTCCTCGAGGCTCAGCCTCTTATCCCTTATATAGAGCTCCTGCATGAAAATACACCATGTAGGTTCGGCCCGCCCCTGAACAATATCTTCTGCCAGTGCTCTGCAGGAAGGTGATCCACATGCAGCACAATCTATACCCGGCAATACTTTCAGCAATTCCTCAAGTTTATGGATCTTCTCAATGGCCATCTTCCTGTCTTGATCCAGAACAAGCATTGATCTTGGCTCTATCGCACCCAGAGTATAAAGCTTGCTATCAAATGATCCTTCGGTGAAACTTCCGCTCTTTACACTTGCATTTCCCGCCCGGCTGTTCAGGCGCTCTACGGTCAGAAACCTGTTCCCGCTTATAAGAACACCACCTGCGCAGGACTCATCACAGGCCCTTAACTCAAGGAAATCGATATTACTCTCTTCGGATTCCTCCAGGCGCTCAAGAAATTCCGTCACGTTACTGATCCCATCCACTGCCAGACAACGCCCTTTCTGATGTTCAGATTCACCCCTTGTAAGACTCCACAGAATTCCCTTTGAAGTAAGGCCTCCCGTATCGGGCTTCGCCATTTCCTTAACTTCGTGATTCATGATCAGGTGAAGCAGTTTATTATAAAGATATTCCATATTGATCACCCCATTCACAGGTGAACAATCCTCGCCAACGGGACTCTTGATGGAAGCAATCTTGGCCGCACATGGAGTAACATAAAAAATCCCAATTTTACCGGCTTCAACACCCTCCTGTTCCATCTGCCTCCGGTAATAAATAGCAGCCACATCCGAAGGGGGCTTCACCCCAACCAGGTGATCCACCAGGGATGGGAATCTTACCTGGATCAGGCGGACGATGGCCGGGCAAAACGTAGATATTGCGGGTTTCTCCCCGGCATATTCTTTCAGGAAATTGTCATAACCCTCCTGCACCAGGTCCACCACGCTATCGATTTCCACCACATGTGTAAATCCAAGGCTTTTCAATCCGCCGAAAACTTCCCCTGCTTTAATAGCCGAAGGAAATTGCCCTATAAAAACCGTGGGAACAAGAGCAATACGAACTTCATAGTTAAAGATCTCCTCAAAATCGTCCTGTTCAATAAGGATAGCAGAAACCGGGCAGGCCTTGCAGCAATTACCACAATCAACACAACGTTCCTTTATGATTACCGCCTTACCATCCCTGACCCTTATGGCCTGGGTTGGACATGCAGTCATGCAGTGTGTGCATCCGATACACAAATCATCAACTACCTTCAATGCATGATGGAATCCTATATGTGCGGTATCATTACTCAATCTTTCAGCTCATTGGTAAACTTCACAATCGTTCCCACACCGGGAACACTTTCTATATGAAAACTATCACTATTTCTCTGAATGTTTGGGAGCCCCATACCTGCCCCAAAACCCATTTCTCTAACCGCCTTTGACGCCGTACTGAAACCCTCCTTCATGGCCAGTTCGATATCAGGAATCCCGGGACCTTTGTCCTTCACTACCACCTCAATAGTATCTGTATCTACAAACACTTTGATAACGCCCCTATCGGCATGAGCCACTACATTTACTTCTGTTTCATAAAGCGCAATCACCACCCGCTTAATCCTTTTGGCCGAAACATCCAGCTGTTTTAATACGCCCTTCACAGCACTGGATGCTTTGCCGGCATTTACAAAATCTCCCCCCTCTATATGATACTCAAGCTCCATTAATAAACAGGTTTAATACCTGCCTTATAGAGCAGACCCGAAATTTTGTAAAGTGAATAACTGCTGCGGATCAAAATAATATCGTTCTCCCTGGCCAGGTCAATCATTTCCTGACTCACCTCCTTGTTCCTGCAAATTATCACCTCCTGGATATCAGACATCTCAGCGGTACGGATCGACTGCAGATTTGAAAGGCCCGTAAGCAATACTGTTTTGTAATAGTCGCCTGTAAGCACATCACTCATAAGGTCGGAAGCAAAGGCATGATCAACCTCCCTGCTCAAATCAAGCTCGGGGGTTAACACCGTAGCACCCAGCATCTCAGCTATATTCCCAATCCTTATTCCCATATCTTTAAACCATCATCTGTTATCTATTTCACAGCACTACGGAAATTATTCATGCGCTCTGTGACACAAAGATACAACAAACATTTTTCCTTTCCTCCGGAAAGCTTATCAGCGCTTTAATGTATATTTGATCTAAATAAAATAAAGACAGCATGTTGAAGCCATCTGAGACCAAAGAATTAAGCCGCTGTCCATGGTGCCTCACAGATCCTGTTTACCTGGATTATCACGATAAAGAATGGGGGGTTCCTGTAGACGATGACCGTAAACAATTTGAATTCCTGGTGCTTGAATCGGCCCAGGCCGGACTAAGCTGGCTTACCATACTCAAACGAAGAGAAGGTTACCGCAGGCTATATGACAACTTTGACGCGGAAAAGGTGGCCCGGTACAATGAAGAGAGAATTGAACTGATGCTTTCAGATCCCGGCATTATCAGGAACCGCAAAAAAATTGAATCTTCCATAAACAATGCACAGCGCTTCCTGGAGATCCAAAGAGAATTCGGCAGCTTTTGCAATTACCTGTGGGACTTCGTAAATGACAAACAGGTAATTAATCACCCGGCTAATTTTTCAGAAGTGCCGCCCAACACTCCCCTATCAGACACCATCAGCAAAGACATGAAAAGGAGAGGCTTCAAATTCATGGGGTCCACCATTATCTATGCCCACCTGCAGGCTACCGGACTGGTTAACGATCACCTAATTACCTGCTTCCGCCATGGCCCCTGTACCGAGAAGTAAAAACCAGGCTTTCACTGCTTACATATTTCCCAAGTATCTTATACATTTGGATTTATGGTGATATAGTGATATATTTATGATATCATTTTAATATCACTTAACCAGAGCATATGAAAAAACAGGAAAGCACATACAGAGCTATGTCAGGGTATCTGATGCTTTTGATACTGCTGATTATTATTCTTGGAACAATATTCTCTTTCATTACAGACCAGATTTACCTGGGGCTTCCCCTGTGCGTGGTAGTCATACTGGTAAGCAAAGGGTTTACTGTTGTTAATCCCAATGAATCGTCCGTCTTAATATTGTTTGGCGCCTATAAAGGAACCATTAAGACAAATGGTCTATTTTGGGCCAATCCCTTTTTTGTAAATAAAAAAATATCACTCAGAGCAAGAAACTTTGATAGTGAAACCATCAAGGTGAATGACAAAATCGGAAATCCCATAAAAATAGGCTGCGTATTGGTCTGGAAAGTGGAGGATACCTACAAAGCTGCATTTGAAGTAGATGACTTTGTACACTTTGTTTATGTACAAAGTGAAACTGCTTTGCGGAAGCTGGCCGGAATATATCCATATGACAACTTTGAGGATCATGATGCCCAGATTACCCTCAGGGGTGGAGGCGCTGAAGTGAATCATGAGCTTGAGGAGGAAATACGTGAAAGACTGGAAATGGCAGGAATCAATGTGATTGAGGCAAGAATCAACTTTATTGCCTACGCTGAAGAGATCGCAGGAGCCATGTTAAGAAGGCAACAGGCAACCGCGGTTGTGGCAGCCAGGTTTAAAATAGTTGAAGGCGCAGTTTCGATGGTTCAGATGGCCCTGGAACAACTGGCGGAAAAAGAGATCGTAGAGCTCGATGATGATAAAAAAGCTGCAATGGTAAGCAATCTGATGGTGGTATTATGTGGAGATAAGGACCCAAGCCCAGTCGTAAATACAGGCACATTGCATCAATAAAATGAGTAAAAAGAAAGCATTTGCCCTCAGGATTGATTCGGAAAAAATGGAAGCGTTGGAGAAATGGGCAGCGGATGAATTCCGAAGTACAAATGGCCAGATAGAATGGATCCTGGATCAGGCTTTACGGAAAAGCGGTCGATGGAAATCAGGCAAACCCTAGCCCACTTACCCATTTACCCACTTACCCACTTACCCACTTACTCACTTACCCACTTACCCACTTACCACTTACCCATTTACTATTTACCCATTTACTATTTACCCATTTACCATTTACCATTTACCATTTACAACGACCTTGCTCGTTACTTAAACAACTCTTCATCCCTGATCAGCATCAGGATGGCAGAATGGGGTATAATCACATAACGTTCATTATTGAATTCAATCTCATACCCACTCTTTTGCAAGTAAATGGCCAAATCGCCCTCCTTAGGTTGAAGGGGTACATACTTCACGGCAT
This sequence comes from uncultured Bacteroides sp., assembly GCA_964601975.1. Lineage (GTDB taxonomy): Bacteria > Bacteroidota > Bacteroidia > Bacteroidales. The sequence goes on along the minus strand of CAZRPW010000067.1, from coordinate 9,258 downwards.
CACTCTGGCCCTTCCATGGTTCGTCTGAATCCTGTATGGCCGGAATGGGATAACCAGGTCCAACCCTAAGCACATAGCCACTGTGTATCTTTTCTCTCTCATGAACACCAGGCGGCAGGAATAATCCAGATTTGGTGCGGTCCTGCTGGTTCTTGGGCTTAATCAGCACCCTGTCACCCACCACGATGAACTTGTCTAAATTCTTCTCATCTATCTGTAAACTCATTCTTTTTTCTTAAAAATCAAGATTCTCTTTCAGCACCTGCATACCACTCCTGCTCACGGGCACCTTATTCCCATCTTTGAGGATCAGGATAAAGTTACTCTTCTCATAAGGCTCAATACGCTCAATACAACTTATATTGGCTATGTATGAGCGATGAACCCGAACAAACTGCTCTCCGTCCAAATGCTTCTCAAAATACTTCATCGTCTGCTGCTTCAGGAACTTTCCCTCGGCTGTATAGATCATCACATAGTCGTCCTGAGCTTCTAAATAATTAATATCGCGGGTAGGGATCACGTGGATCTTTCCAGACTTCTTGATAACCACCCTGTGCAAGAGCTCATCTCCTTCCGCCAGATGAATTTTTATCTTTTCAGCACTCCCCTTCTCACTTGCACCTGCTAGCATTTCCATCCTCAGATCCAATTTCCCAATGGCTTCGCTGAAACGCTCCCTGGAAAATGGCTTCAGAAGATAGTCAACCGCATTTTGTTCAAATGCCTTGATGGCATATTGATCGTATGCTGTGGTAAATATAATCTCCGGGGTATGCTCCAGCACCTCAAGCATCTCAAATCCAGTAAGCTTGGGCATTTGCACATCCAGGAAAATTACATCCGGTTTCAGCTCATTTACAGCCTTCAGACCGTCAAATCCATTATCATACTCCCCAAGGAGTTCCATCTGTGTGAATGCTTTAAGATAGACTTTAAGCAGATCTCTAGCAGGCTTCTCATCTTCTATAATAATTGTACGAAAGGTTTTCATCATTTTGCAAGTATTCGTGGAAATAATATGCTTACTGTAAACTTCCCGTTTTCCCCCTTCCAGCGCACAGAACCCTTGCCCTGATAAGCAAGTTCGATTCGCTGACGAACATTTTGCAAGCCCACACCCGTCCCCCCCCTGGTGGGAATATCCGGATTAAAATCATTCGAGACAATCATTCTCATTACATCTCCGTCCGGAATACATTCAAAACAGACATTCACTGGTTCCGTACTTTCATATACACTGTGGCGGATGGCATTCTCGAAAAGCGGCTGAAAAATCATAGTAGGCACCGGGAACTTTGCGCAGTTTGCCGAAATTTTGAAATCATAGCTCAACCTATCTCCAAATCTTACCTTCTCAATGGCCAGGTAATCCTTCATATGTCCCAGCTCTTCGCTCAAAGGAATAAACTCATTCTCTCTGTGCTTTAATGAGTACCTCAGAAAATCGGAAAGACGAATGATCATATCCCGGGCTTCGGCCGGACTCGACATGGTCAGGGATGATATGGAATTGAGAGAATTAAAAAGAAAATGAGGATTGATCTGGGATTTGAGCATGTTCAGTTCGGTCTCCCGCACCAGGTTCTTCAAACGTTCCTCCTGCCTGACCCTCTCCTGCAACTTCTGCGCAGAGCTTACCAGGTAGTAGATCAACACCAACACCAGGTAGATAAGCCCCCCGAGAACTCCCCTCCATACCATGGATTTGTTAAGAAAGGCAATATAGTCTGTCTCATTACTAAAAATAGAAGTTAGCATTCCCAGGCTCAGCAATAACCATGTGCCAATAACCAATAATCCGGCAACCACATGTGCAACACTTGAGTAGATGGGGGTATTTTTCTGAAAAGGAATATACCTGGTAGGATACCATGCTAATAAGCCCAGAATGGCAAAAAGCACATTCGAGATCAGGGCATCCGTAATTACAACTGCCAGGGGAAAATGCTGAAAATACCAGGACAGCGTGCCCTGCAGGATCGCAATCACAACCCAGACCATGGAATAGATCAGGATGGATCTTCGCTTACCAGTAAAGGGGTGGCTCATGCCTAGAGATAATTTACAATTTCTCCGCCTCCAAACACATTAACACCGGTGATAATCAGGGTCTTTTCACGATCCTTCTCAACAATGGACCTGACACGCTTATCTGAAAACCCTCCAAATACGGACGTGACCTCAATCTTTATTTCCCATTCCTCAGGAACAATTAGTTTTGTTCCACCAAAAGCCATCACAAGTTCCAGGTTATTTGTCCCCGGTGCCAGCCTTGCTTTGGAAAAATCATACTTCGAACCGCCAAAAATATGAGTGATCTTGCCACCCTTGAACTGCTGCGAGTTTACCGTCCGGTCTCCGCCTCCAAATATTGCAACATCATCCAGGTAATCTTCACTTGAAGAACGAGAAGTATTACCGGAAAAGGCTTTCCTGCCACCATGATGCCGCCTACCTCCAAATATCACAACCAGTCCCAGCAAAATAAGCATGCTGGGCCAGAAAAGAGAACGCCAGTAATGTGGCAACTCGAAAAATCTCGGCAAAAGAAAAAAAGCACCCACGGCAATCAGGATAACCCCGGTGCCTTTGTTTTCCTTATTTGAAAGGAAAATAAGCCCAAGAAAGATCAATAATGCCTGCCACGTAAAAATGTAATCCCTCATCCTCCAGGGAACAATATCAGCCATATCGGCAATCAGGAACAATCCAAGAAACATCAGCACAATTCCCAATAACAAATGTGCTCTTCCTGATTTTTTAAACTCTTGCGGTTCTATCTCCATTGTATTACGTTGTTAATGTAGGTCAAATGTAATCCCCGTAAAACAATATTAAAACTGAAAATCGGTAAATGGACTATATTTACCGGTAAACTGAAGGGAAAAAATCAAAATCTATTTAACCAACGGTAGCGCCTCGCATTATCACCAAACTTGGCAATAAAAGTAAATTCATGGGTCCCGTAACTATTCCTCATCATGCTGTTTAAGCTAAAATCAAATGCATAACCAAATACAAGTTTGTCAATGCTCAATCCGGCCATGACAATAATGGAATTACCTGTCCGGTAACTCAGCCCGGCCCAGTATGATTGCTGGTAGAAAAATTTCCCGCTGATATCAGCCTGAAGCTTCCCGTTTTCAGAGTATTTAATCAATGTTGAAGGTGAAACAATAATGTCTCTACGAACTTCAATATCATAGCCACCCATCAGGTAGTAGTTGCGCTCCATTTTGTAGCGATCATAGCCTGAGTCCCCAATTTTTATTACAGATTCAAAGAGCTGATCCACAGATAAACCACCCCAGTAGTTCCTGGCAGAATAGTAAACTCCGACATCTGCATCAGGAATGAGAACCGACTTATTTGCTCCACTCCAGAGAGGATCCCCCGGATTTTGAAGATTAATCAGGTCCTCGTCAATGCGAAACTGGTATCCTGCAGCGGAAAGTCCAAAGGACAATTGAGACTGTGGAAAGTTGATATGATAGGCATAGCTAAGCTTGAGTCCTGTGCGCTCCACAGCACCATTCTTATCATTGAAGACATAGCCTCCAAGCCCGACTTTTCCACTCCTTGAGCCGCGCTTACTTCTTCTCCTAACAGATGAACCCCTGGAAATATAACTGTTCTTCATTACCCGGGTCTGAAAGCTGAGGGCATAGGTACTCGGCGATTCTGCAAATCCTATCCACTGCTCCCTGGCCGTTAAATTAACAGCTGTGTAACCCTCCGAACCGGCCGTTGCCGGATTTAATAAAAATCCATTTAGCATATACTGACTGTACAGAGGAACCTGTTGGGCAGTGCCTTCAACCAGGAAGGCTGAAAGCAATATGGCAAAATAGATTATTCGTTTCATCATCTCCTCTTTCTACTTGATCACCGTTATAATTCCTGTAACCCGGTCCTTGTCTCCCACATTAAGCTTAATTACATAATGGTACGAATCCATAGGCATCTCCCTTCCACTCATATCCTTTCCATCCCAAGGCTCAGAATACCCCGGTTCAGATTTCCACACCAGAGTCCCCCAGCGACTGAATATCTCAACCACTGCCTGGTTGTATCCGTTCAGTTTATCAATATTCCAGACATCATTAAAGTCATCACCATTGGGTGTAATCGCATTTGGAATATCCCTGAAGAAGAATTCAGCATTACACTCTTTAATCACAATTGTATCCATAGAAATACAAGCAAACTCATCTTCGACTATGACGCTAATTTCGCTTTGGTCACCCTGGTATACTGTAATCTGCGAACCAATTTCACCAGTTGACCATTCGTAATATAAACCATCTGTTCCAGCATCCAGAACAAACCCTGCGTCTCCACAAACAGAAGTATCGTTGCCTAAATTCACCTCAGGAAGTTCATGCAGATATACAAATACACTATCGCGTGCTCCACAACTGTTAGTATCAGTAACTCCAAGAACAATCCACCCCTCCTGGTCTGTTGTGAAATCAGAACCCGTGCTACCATCCTGCCATAAGTATGAATCAAAATCTCCCTCCGGATCAATGGTAACTGATGCTCCCATACATAGATCAACATCCTCACCGAGGTCAAGATCTGGCCCGCCAACTTCTACCTGTAAGAGTACTGGTTCAGATACACATCCCTCAAGAGAGGTTTCTATAAGTTCAATGTTGCCAGTTAGTATCTGAGTTCCCCAATCTACATAAATTGTATCCCCATCATCGTTTACTATGGTTCCGTTTGTAACACTCCATGAAAACGTTGAACCAGTAGTCCCTGCAGTCACGTAGCGGTATAGCGGAGCATTAATACATACTTTATCAGTCATTTCCACAAATACTGGCTCTGGTATGGGCCATGCAGTAACTTCCACTGAAACTGCTGCTGTTGTATCGCAATCAGCTTCAAACCTCAAATAGTATCTTGTTGTGGTCAACGGTGCAGGAATGGAAAGATCATTACCGCTACCCACACTTGAGGTAAATCCAGCATCATTGTACCAAACTGCAGCACCATTAGTACCCAGGCTACCTCCGGCATAAGTAAGCATGATAGACCCATCACCTGCACATAGGCTGGACCGATCGACAAAGGCAGTATCCGGATCTTCTGGCAGTGCTTTTACGAATACAGTTGCGGAAACTGAAGAAGAAATATCGCAAGTCCCCTCGAATCTCACAAAATATGTGGTTGTTACCGGTGGTGCTGGAATAAACAATTCATTGCCAATTCCAATAGTATCGGTCATAGCCAAATCGTCATACCATACAGCCGTTCCTCCTTCAACCATTATACCTCCCGAGTAATTTAACTGAACTTCCCAGGCTCCTGGACAAACAGAATCAGGAATACTGAATGCACTATCGGGTGGAACAACTGTAGTAAGGACCGTGATATCGAAGGAGCAAGAATCCGCATTTCCGCTTTGATCCATTGCTTTGTACCAAACCGTAGTGATCCCATTATTAAAAGAGGTACCACTGGCATCCATCAAACCGGAACCTGTTGTTGCTCCTTCCAAATAGTATGCAACGGTATCAAGGCTGCAATTATCAGTTACCATTTGTGGGGAAATATCTGTTACTACGATGCTGCATGATCCAGCCTCTGCTATTACCGTAGTATCATTCCTGCAAATCACAACCGGATTCACCACATCTTCAACCCTTACTACCGCCTGACATGAATCCTTATTACCACTGGCATCTGTAACCGTGAGAGTAACAATATTATCTCCAATATTTGCACATGTGAAACTATCTATATCTAAACTTATGGCAGCAATACCGCAGTTGTCTGAGCTTCCATCATTAATATCTGAGCTATCAATTGCTGCAAAACCTTCACTATTTAATTGCACAGTGATAGACTGACATGAAGCTACAGGACGAATTGTATCTAAGATGATTACATCAAAGGTACACTGTGACGAATTATTGCCTGGATCTGTTGCCGTAAGTGTGATGGTCTGTACAAGGTCAACACCACTTAGGATGGTCCCTACTTCAGGGGCCTGAGTAATTGTAACCGGTCCGCAGTTGTCAGCTGACGTAGCAAGACCTGTATAGTCACCCAGAGCAAATTCACAGTTATCATCCACATATTCATACTGATCGATCGGACAAATAATAGTTGGTGCCTCAAGGTCTGTTACACTCACGACAAAACTGCAAACTCCAATATTACTCGCTGCATCCAGGGCAGTCCATTCGATGATAGTGCCATTCGGTATCTGAGCACCGTCTAATGTTGCCAGTCCGTTAAAGTCATTCGTTAGAGAGACCACATTACAGTTATCAGCGCTGCTTACAGGATCAAACTCAGCACCCACCACTGTATAGTAGCACTGGCCTGCATCCGCATTACGGGTGGGATCGGCAATACAGCTCACTGTTGGATCTTGCGTATCAACAACAGTAACTATAAAGCTGCAGGTACCCGTATTACTTGCTGCATCCGTTGCGGTCCACTCGATTGTTGTACCACTTTGAATCTGTTCACCTGCCAGGGTGGTCAGGCCATTAAAGTCATTCGTAAGAGAAACAATGACACCACAGTTATCTGCACTGCTTACCGGATCAAACTCGGTGCCCACTACCGTGTAGTAGCACTGGTCAGCATCGGCATCACGCGTTGGATCGGCAATGCAGGTCACCGTTGGATCCTGGGTATCAACCACTGTTACTGTAAAGCTACATACACCGGTATTACTTGCGGCATCCGTGGCGGTCCACTCAACCACAGTACCACTCGGTATTTGAGCACCAGCTAATGTGGTCAGGCCATTAAAGTCATTGGTCACTGTTACCACCGTACAATTATCATCGCTGCTTACAGGATCAAACTCGACACCCACCACCGTATAGTAGCACTGGCCCGCATCCGCATCACGCGTTGGATCGGCAATGCAAGTCACTGTTGGGTCTTGCGTATCGACAACTGTAACCGCAAAACTGCAGGTTCCTGTATTACCGGATGCGTCGGTCGCGGTCCACTCAATCACAGTACCACCAGGTATTTGCTCACCAGCCAGGGTTGTAAGACCATTAAAATCATTCACAAGCGTAACAATAACACCACAGTTGTCCGAGCTACTCACCGGATCAAACTCATTTCCCACTACCGTGTAGTAACACTGGCCTGGATCAGCATTGCGTGTCGGATCGGCGATACAGTTCACAACAGGATCCTGGGTATCAACCACTGTAACTGTAAAGCTGCATGTGCCTGTATTGCTGGCAGCATCCTCAGCGGTCCACTCGATTGTTGTACCACTTGGGATCTGCTCACCAGCCAGTGTGGTCAGGCCGTTAAAGTCATTCGTGAGAGAAACAATGACACCACAGTTATCTGCACTGCCTACCGGATCAAACTCGGTGCCCACTACCGTGTAGTAGCACTGGTCAGCATCGGCATCACGCGTTGGATCGGCAATGCAAGTCACTGTTGGATCCTGGGTATCAACCACTGTAACTGTAAAGCTACATACACCGGTATTACTTGCGGCATCCGTGGCAGTCCACTCAACCACCGTACCACTCGGGATCTGCGCACCGGCCAATGTTGCCAGTCCGTTAAAGTCGTTCGTCACAGATACAACCGCACAATTATCATCGCTGCTTACAGGATCAAACTCGACACCCACCACCGTATAGTAGCACTGGCCCGCATCCGCATCACGCGTTGGATCGGCAATGCAAGTCACTGTTGGGTCTTGCGTATCGACAACTGTAACCGCAAAACTGCATGTTCCTGTATTACCGGATGCGTCGGTCGCGGTCCACTCTATCACAGTACCGCCAGGTATTTGCTCACCAGCCAGGGTTGTAAGACCATTAAAGTCATTCACAAGCGTAACAATAACACCACAGTTGTCTGAACTACTCACCGGATCGAACTCATTACCCACTACCGTGTAATAGCACTGTCCCGGATCGGCATTACGCGTAGGATCGGCGATGCAGGTCACTGTCGGATTCTGCACATCGACAACTGCAACCGTAAAGCTGCATGACCCTGTGTTACTGGCTGCGTCTGTAGCGGTCCATTGAATTGTAGTTCCATTCGGGATCTGCTCACCAGCGAGGGTAGTCATTCCATTAAAGTCGTTCACAAGCGTAACAATAAGGCCACAGTTGTCTGAACTACTCACCGGATCGAACTCATTACCCACTACCGTGTAGTAGCACTGTCCATCGTCTGCGTTGCGCGTTGGATCGGCGATGCAGGTCACCGTCGGATCCTGGGTATCAACCACTGTAACCGTAAAGCTACATACGCCGGTATTACCGGTAGCATCCGCAGCGGTCCACTCAACCACTGTACCACTCGGGATCTGTGCGCCGGCAAGAGTAGTTCCACCATTAAAGTCATTGGTTACTGATACCACAGCACAGTTATCAGCACTGCCTACTGGATCGAACTCAACTCCCACTACTGTATAGTAGCACTGACCCGCATCTGCATTGCGCGTGGGATCGGCGATGCAGGTCACTGTCGGATTCTGCGTATCGACAACCGTTACGGTGAAGCTACACACACCTGTATTACTGGCCGCGTCAGTGGCGGTCCACTCAATCACAGTACCATGCGGAATCTGCTCACCTGCAAGGGTTGTAAGACCATTAAAGTCATTCACAAGCGTAACAATAACACCACAGTTGTCTGAACTACTAACCGGATCGAACTCAGTACCCACTACCGTGTAATAGCACTGACCCGCATCTGCATTTCGCGTTGGATCCACGATACAGTTCACTATCGGATCCTGGGTATCGACAACCGCTACGGTGAAGCTGCAAGTACCTGTGTTACTGGATCCATCGGTAGCGGTCCACTCAATCGTTGTTCCATTCGGGATCTCCTCACCATCAAGGGTAGTCAGACCATTAAAGTCATTCACAAGTGTAACAATCAGGCCGCAGTTGTCTGAACTACTCACTGGATCGAACTCAGCACCTACTACGGTGTAGAAGCACTGACCCGCATCTGCATTTCGCGTTGGATCGGCGATACAGGTCACCGTTGGATCCTGCGTATCAACCACTGTAACTGTAAAGTCACATACACCCGTATTACTTGCAGCATCCGTGGCAGTCCATTCAACCACCGTACCACTTGGAATTTGCTCACCAGCAAGAGTAGCCAGTCCGTTAAAGTCGTTTGTCACAGAGACCACGGCGCAGTTATCATCGCTGCTCACCGGATCAAACTCAACACCCACTACCGTATAGTAACACTGTCCCGGATCGGCATTGCGCGTTGGAT
>CAZRPW010000066.1:0-23837 GCA_964601975.1 uncultured Bacteroides sp. | reverse complement strand
ATTAAGCATTCTCCTGCTGATGAAAGGGTGCTTATAAACATTCGGAATAGCAAGGATTTTGTGAGCATACACGTTCGGGATAAGGGACCGGGGTTTCCTGAAAAAATGCTGGGTGGTAGTGTGAGACCATTTTTGACAGGAGGCAGGCATATCAATAAGAATTGTGGCCTTGAATTGTATTTTGCCTCCATTTCGGTGGAAAACCATGGTGGCATGATTGAGTTCGGCAATAATCCAGAAGGCGGAGCCTATGTGACTATTAGTTTACCCCATTAAATGTAATTTTCCCATCCTCCACATCCACCAGGAGGTGCATTCCGGGTGACACTTTTCCCTCGAGAATGGCCATGGACAGTGCATCCAGGAGTTTTTTCTGCAGCACCCTTTTCAATGGCCTGGCCCCGTATTGCATATCAAAGCCTTCACGAATCAAAAACTGTATACTTTCCTCACTGAGTTCCAGGGAGATGTTTTGCCTGGAAAGCTGCTTATCCAGGTTTTGTATCTGAATGCGGAGAATTCCTTCCAGGTTCTCCCTGGTCAGCGGTTTAAACATCACCAGTTCATCTATACGATTGAGGAACTCGGGCCGCATGCTGCGCTTCAGTAGTTCAAAGACCTGGTTTTTTGTGTTTTCAATCACCACTTCTATATTTCCCTCGTCCATATTCTCGAAGTTTTCCCGGATGATATCCGAGCCCATATTGGAAGTCATGATGATGATGGTATTCTTGAAATTGGCCAGTCGCCCCTTGTTATCGGTAAGCCGTCCGTCTTCGAGTACCTGGAGCAGGATATTAAAGGTGTCGGGATGGGCTTTTTCAATCTCATCCAGGAGGATCACGGAATAGGGCTTCCTGCGCACAGCCTCGGTGAGCTGACCACCTTCGTCGTATCCCACATAGCCGGGAGGCGCTCCTACCAGCCTGGAGACCGCATGCTTCTCCTGGTATTCGCTCATATCGATCCGGGTCATCAGCGCTTCATCGTTAAACAGGTATTGAGCCAGGGCCCTGGCAAGTTCGGTCTTCCCGACACCGGTGGTACCCAGGAAAAGGAAGGACCCCACAGGCTTATTCTCGTCGGAAAGTCCGGCCCTGCTTCTACGGATTGAAGAGGCAACCGCAGAGATGGCCTCGTTCTGACCCACCACACGCTTATGCAGCTCATCTTCGATATGCAGTAGCTTCTCCCTGTCGCTTTGCAGCATGCGGGTTACAGGAATGCCGGTCCACTTGGAGACTACTTCTGCGATATCTTCAGAGGTGATTTCTTCCCTGACCAGCCTTTTGCCTTCGCCCTCGTAGAGATTCAGTTTCTCCACAAATTTTACCAGGTTTTCTTCAGCCCTGGGCAATTGCCCGTAACGAATCTCAGCGACCTTACCCAGATCAGCCTCTCTCTCGGCTTTCTCGGCCTGGTATTTAAGATTTTCAATCTCCTGCTTGGTGTTCTGGATATCAGACACCACTTTTTTCTCACTCTGCCACTGGGCAGATAATTGATTTCGCTCATCTTCCAGCTCGGATAGTTGACGCCCGATTTCTTCCAGGCGCCCCTTGTCTTTTTCTCGTTTAAAGGCTTCCCGTTCAATCTCCAGCTGCTGGATTTTCCTATCCAGGGCATCGATGGCCACCGGTTTGGAGTTCATTTCCAGTCGCATATGAGAGGAGGCCTCGTCGATCAGGTCAATGGCCTTGTCGGGCAGAAAACGATCGTTTATATATCTTATGGAATAGCGGACTGCGCTAAGGATGGCTTCGTCCCGGATCCGGATCTTATGGAAATTCTCATATTTTTCCTTGATACCACGCAGGATGGAAATGGCATCCTCTTCGCTGGGCTCATCCACCATCACTTTTTGAAAACGCCTCTCAAGGGCCTTGTCCCTCTCAAAATATTTCTGGTATTCATCCAGGGTAGTGGCCCCAATGGCCCGCAGTTCGCCACGCGACAGGGCGGGTTTTAATATATTGGCAGCATCCATGGCTCCGTCTCCGCTACCACCGGCACCTACCAGGGTATGGATCTCGTCAATAAAGAGGATGATGCGACCTTCCGATCCAATCACCTCGTTCACTACAGATTTGAGTCTTTCTTCAAACTCTCCTTTGTATTTTGCCCCGGCAATAAGGGCGCCCATATCCAGGGAATATATCTCTTTGTCCAACAAATCCTCAGGCACATCCTTGTTTTTTATACGAAAGGCAATCCCTTCAGCAATGGCTGTTTTACCCACACCTGGTTCGCCTACCAGGATGGGATTATTCTTGGTTCGACGCGACAGGATTTGCAATACGCGACGGATTTCATCGTCGCGGCCAATGACCGGATCCAGCTTCCCGTTTTCAGCCTGTTTGTTCAGGTGCACAGCATAACGATCCAGTGCATGGTAGGTTTCTTCGGCCGACTGCGACTGGGCCTTTGCACCTTTGCGGAATTCTTTAATGGCGGCCTTCAGTTCTTTTTCGCTGATACCGGCATCCTTCAATAGCTGACTGGCGGTATCGCGGGTTTGCAGGATTCCGAGCAGCAGGTGCTCCAGGGTTACGTAGTCGTCATCAAAGTCCTTTCTGCTCGACAGCGCATGGCTCAGGGCCTTATTGGCGTTATCAGATAAGTATTGTTTTCCCCCGGTAACTTGCGGGTAGCTCTTCAGTACCTGGTCCAGGGCCATGGTGAAGCCTGAAAGGTTGGCAGATAACTTCTGAAACAGGTGGGGGATCACATTCTCGTCCACCAGCAGAACCCCCTTTAAAAGGTGTCCGCATTCGATGGATTGGTGTTCGTTTTCGAGGGCCAGTTGCTGGGCTCTTTGAACAGCCTCCTGGGCTTTTATGGTGAAATGATTGAGGTCCATATTATATTTTTTAATTCAATTTGATGCTCATCTCTGAGGCTCAAATTCTGGACCAAGACCTAACAAACGTCACCATGACATATTCACCAGTCAATTAGACGCCACAATGACAGAAGTTTAATCACTTAGTTCATTCACAGCTTCGAACAATGCCAAAATATGCTCCACTGGTGTATCGTCCTGTACATTATGCGCGGGGGCAAGGAGATATCCGCCGTGTCGTCCGTAAATCTCTGCGATTCGTTTTACTTCAGATTTTATTCTTTCGGGCGGCCCGGTGGGGAGTAGTTCCTGGATGTCGATCCCTCCAAAATACACCAATTGTTTGCCAAAAGTACGGGTCAGATAAGCAGCATCCATATTAGTGGCAAGTGGCTGCATGGGATTCAGGATATCCAGCCCGATTTCGATAAAATCATCAATAATGGGAATAATGGAACCGCAGCTGTGCCATGCGACCTTGATATCCGGATTCACCATTTTCCACTCCTGAATCATGTACTTAATTCTTGGCTTGAAGTACCTTCTCCAGGTATCCGGATCCACAAGCATCCCTGTTTGGCTTCCGAAATCGTCACCTGCCCATATGATGTCAGCTCCAAGCCTGATCAGGTTCCTTCCTATCTCCAGGTTAATTTCCAAAACTTTATCGAAAAGCGCTTCCACATAGGGAGCTTCCATCATCATATCCACCATCAGTTTTTCAAGGCCCACCAGGTACCAGGCTGTTTCCCAGAAAGAGGTTTCAATATCGCCAACTACAGCATACTCCTTACCATATTTTTCGACGGTCTTCTTTGCCGCATCATATTTTCCCGGTGCATGGGGATCGGGGAAAGGATAGTTGTCAATATCTTCCTTGCTTTCTGCCTTAGACAGGGGGAATTCGGCAAATTCGGTGTAGAGCCCGATATTTGTCATCACCATTCCCCACTCGTTGACCAGCATTCCATCGTCCCGCTTCAGGGTGGGTTTACCATAGGGTGCACAGGCTGAAATCCCTACACAGTCGTTGCCCAGGGCAGTGAGCATATCCATGTGGGAGATCCTGGTCGACAACATGGAATCAAGGGGCTCCTCGTAGGGAAGACCCAGGTGGCTTGATAATTTTTTTGCCACCTGGGGGGTTACCGTGGTAAACACCGGTGGTCGGTCTACTTCCTGGCCATTAATGGCCTTTAAAACTCTTTCTTTTCCTGTCATTTCACATAGTCAGCTTCCATCAGGAATTCCAGGCTTTTTTCAACACTTTCCAGCGGAGGGAAATTGTAACGTTCCACTTCAACAATTATGTGTTTGGTGCCGGCTTTCTTCTTCGCTGCAAACATGCTTTCAAAGTCCATCATTCCACTTGCGCCAAGTTCTTCCTTGTCTTTGATGTGCAGGAGGTCAAAACGCTTGGGATATTTATTGAAATAGGCTACGGGATCTTGTCCACCCACCACAATCCAGTAGAGGTCTAGCTGAAAGAATACCTTCTTGGGATCGGTATTTTGTAACATATAGTCATAGCGGATCTTCCCGTCCACTTCTTCAAATTCGTGGTTGTGGTTATGGTAGCCAAAACGAATGCCTTTTGCGTTGCACTTCTCACCTACGGCATTGAAATAGTCACAGTAGCGTTGCAGGTCTTCAAGTGAACCATAGCCTTTTTCATCCATGAAGGGCTGAACAATATATTTTACCCCTGCCTTTGCGTGGGCATCAATACAAACATCCCACCATGCCATGGTCTCATCCCATTTATCCGCATCGGGAAGCGCCTGTCCGGTATGGGATGATAAAAATTCCATTCCGTTCTCATTCACCAGGGCTTTGAATTCCAGGGGATCCATTCCGTAAAATTTTCCGTCACCATAACCGGCGGTTTCCACAAAAGTATAACCCATTTCACCAACCGCTGCAATGGTCCCCGGGACATCCTTTTTTATATCGTCTTTAACTGACCATAATTGCAGACCAATCTCTTTTTTAGCCGGTTTTGCATTTAATCCAAAGGCCATAAAGGCACAAATTGTCATCAGCATGCTAGTCTTTGCTATTTTTCTCATGATATTATTTTGATTTTATCTTTTTATTAAAAAAAACAAATCTAAGAAAATTGCGGATTACTGACAGGGTGAAACTTGATCAATGTTTGAAATCCTTTATATTTAGATGCTATTACTCGATACTGACATTATGCCATGAGCACTTCTTCTTTTCTCATTTTCATATTATTTACTTTACTGAGCATGCAAAACCAAAAAGTTCCGGATTATAAGAATCCAGATTTGACTAGTGAACAAAGGGTGTCCGATTTACTGGCACGAATGACACTTGAAGAAAAAGCGGCACAAATGATAGCTGCCTCCAGCGAGGTAAAGGACTCCATTCATATTTCATCGAGAGATGAAGTAAGCTTTGGAGATATCAAGGCAGCATTTCCTTATGGAGTGGGACAGGTTACCCGTCTGAGTGAAACTGTCGGGGGACAGAGCCAGACTTCGCGAGAGGGTGACAAGCCACTTACTCCACGACAAAATGCACTGATTGCCAATGCTCTACAGAAGTATTTTATGGAAGAAACCCGGCTGGGTATTCCGGTTATTTTTCACGAGGAGTGCCTGCACGGATTGGTGGCCAGTCACACTACAAGTTTCCCTCATCCCATAGCCATGGCCGGGACTTTTAACACCCGGTTGGTGGAAGAGGTGTATACGATGATCGCCAAAGAGACCCGTCTGCGGGGAGGACACCAGGCCTTAACACCTGTTGTGGATATCGCCCGGGACGCCCGCTGGGGTCGGGTCGAAGAGACCTTTGGTGAGGACCCCTACCTCACCTCCCGGATTGGAATCTCAGCCATACAGGGATTTCAAGGGAGAGAGAAGGCCATAGACAAAGAACATATTGTAGCAACCCTTAAGCATTTTGCCGCGCATGGTCAGCCCGAAAACGGCACCAACATTGCCCCGGCAAACTATTCGGAACGAATCCTGCGGGAGGTACATTTCTTTCCTTTCAGCGAGATTATTCAAAAAGCCAATGCCCGCAGCGTGATGACCACCTATCATGAAATTGACGGAGTACCCATTAATGCCAATAAGTGGCTGGTCACAGACCTGCTGCGCAAAGAGTGGGGCTTCGATGGTTTTGTGGTGAGTGATTACTACTCCATCAGGGAAATGCATGAGCGTTATGGAATTAGTGCGCATCGGGTGGCTGCCGACGGAAAGCATGCAGCCGAGCTTGCATTGAATGCCGGGGTGAACATCGAACTGCCCGATCCCGATTGCTACCTGAATGTAGTGGCGTTGGTCAGAGAGGGAAGGATTCCGGAATCACAGATTGATTTACTGGTGGGTGAAATGCTGAAGGTGAAGTTTGACCTGGGTTTGTTTGATGATCCCTATGTGGATCCTGATGAAGCCATGGAGTATTGCGGATCAGAGGATAACAGGAAACTCGCAAAAGAGGCAGCCCTGCAATCCATTACCCTGCTGGAAAACCGGGACAACGCGGTTCCGTTAAATGTGGATAAGCTGCAAAGCATTGCTGTCATCGGACCCAATGCAGCCCGTGAAAATGTGGGTGGCTACAGTGGAAGCTCTGATTATTATACAACAGTATTAGATGGAATTACCCGGAAAGTGGGCAAAAAGGCCAAAGTGAATTACGCGGAAGGTTGTCGCATCACGATTGGGGGTAGCTGGGTAGAGGATGAGGTTATTTTCCCCGACCCGGAAGAAGAAAAACTAAAGATTGCAGAGGCGGTTGAGGTGGCTTTGGCTTCCGATGTGATTGTCCTGGTTATTGGGGGTAATGAACAAACTTCACGGGAAGCCTGGAATAAGTTCCACCTGGGAGACCGGGCTTCTTTGCAGCTTGTAGGAATGCAGGACGAGCTAATTGATGCTTTGCACGAGACCGGCAAACCTATGATTGCCTTCGTGTATAATGGTCGTCCCCTTGCATTTAACAACCTGATTGAGAAGGCAGATGCCATCTTTGAATGCTGGTATCCCGGTCAGGAGTCAGGAGTTGCAGTGGCCGATATTTTATTTGGCGATTATAACCCCGGGGCAAAACTGCCCATCTCCTTTCCCCGGTCGGTTGGGCATATTCCGGTATACTACAACCACAAGCCCTCGGCACGCAGGGGGTATTTAGCGGATGATGTAAGTCCGTTATATCCCTTTGGTTACGGATTAAGCTATAGCACTTTTGAGAGAAGTAATTTGCACCTGGAGAAAGAAGTCATTTCAAGAGATGAGTCTGTCCTTGTCAAGGTGGATGTGAAGAATACGGGCAGCCTGAAAGGGGATGAGGTAATCCAGCTCTACATTCGGGATGAGCTGAGCTCGGTTACCCGACCGGTTAAAGAACTGAAGGACTTTGCCAGGATTACCCTGGAGCCGGGGGAGACAAAAACCGTAGCGCTGGAAATATCTCCGGAAAAGTTGAAATTCTGGGATATCAACATGGAATACCTTGTAGAACCCGGAAGATTCACAATCATGGTGGGGAATTCATCGGCTGATAAGGATTTGGAGGAGCTTGTACTGACTGTAATATAGTCTTCAGGTAAGGAACTGAACCGCCGGGAAGGCTTCTATGCCTGGTTCCAGTGTTCGTGCATTTAAATCGTTTGAGATGATGAATTTGTGTAGCACTGGTTTGTCAAGAATTTCATCCAGTTCTCTCAAATGCCTGGCATCGACTGGCCGGATCCTCTCATTCTTCTTAATTTCGATGGCAATATATCCTTTCTCTGTTTCAATTAGCAAGTCTATCTCTCTGCCGTCTGTAGTTCTTAGGTGATGGAATGTGGTCTCCTGTTTACTGACTTTGGTTTGCTTATATATTTCTGCCACAATTGCACTTTCATATTCATGACCGCTTAGCGCTTCTTTTTTCTGTAAAATTGTTCTCATTACACCTGTATCCAGAAAGTGAATTTTGGGGGATTTAACCAATCTTTTTCTTGGATTTCTGCTCCATGCGGGTAATATAAGTGTCTGATAGCTAATGCACATATATTGTAAAAAGCGCTGTACAGTCTTAAAACTTACCCCGGCTTCACTGGCAATTCGAGAATAGTTTACAAGTTGGGCTGTATTCAAAGTCAGGAGCTTCTGCACTCTGATAAATGGCTCAAGATGACGTAATTCGGCCAGATCCCTGATGTCCCTTTCGAGGTATGTTCTCACATAGGATCTAAGCCAATCCCATTTCTCTTCATCCGGTATTGATGAATCTGAGATGGCCGGGTAGCCTCCGAATTTAAGATAGGTATCAAAGATCTCTTTCTTTTGCGGATGACTTTCGTCCAGTAGAAAAGGAAAAATTTCATGAGATTGACCTGAGAGGATTTTCTGAAAATGAGATAGTTCAACAGGATCTTTCCAACTGCTGGTTCGTATTTCCGGAAGCGTAAGAGGGTATAGTTCAAGAATCTGACACCGACCAGCCAGAGATTCTCTGATGTTTTTAAGTAAAAGGATTTGGGATGAACCCAACAAAATATATCTCGGTGAAGGATATTGATCATATACAGATTTAATACTTTCAATTAGCTTTGGTACTTTTTGTATTTCATCAAGAATGGCACGAGGGTAGAGGCTTTCCCACTGAGATGAGGTAAGTTTACCGTACTCTTCTGCTAAAACGGGGTCTTCAATTGAGATATATGAATGATCTGGGAACAGGTTTTTTACAAGGGTCGTTTTACCAGTCTGTCTGGCCCCGGTCAGCACTATAATTCTCCCAAATCGGGAAGTGCTTTTTTGTTTAAGTATTGTGGATAGTGCTCTATTCTTCATAAAAACTTGTAAATCAGAGAATAAATATAAATAACATAAATAGTAAAGTCAAATATTACGCCATAAATATGCCTGGCATGTCAAAAATTACGCCATAATTAGAAGCAATATGACTGATATTACGCCAAATGAAGGGGACGGTTTTTGGACTCTTTCAATGCGGTTTGCAAGAAAACAAACACTACTTTTGTGACGAATTTAAATAGACTTAATATGGAGTTTAGCTGGTTTGATTTTGTGGTATTGCCTTTGCTGATTATGATGTCCAGGGTGGTGGATGTATCCCTTGATACCATTCGTGTGATCATGGTGGCAAAGGGGTACAAGAACCTGGCACCGTTCATCGGTTTTGTTCAGTCATTGATCTGGCTGATTGTCATCACCAGGATTATGGCCAATTTGGGTAACTGGTTTACCTACCTGGGATATGCCGGCGGATTTGCACTGGGTACCTATGTGGGAATGATTCTTGAAGGAAAGCTGGCCCTGGGTTATGAGCTGGTGAGGGTGATCACGAGGTTAGGGGCTTCGGATCTCGTCAACAATCTAAGGGAAAAAGGATATTCCGTGACTACAATAGAAGGGGAAGGAAGAGAAGGCAGTGTGGGTGTTGTGTACATCATTATTAAGCGGAAAGTACTGCGGAAAGTCATCAGCCTTATACAGGAGTTCAATCCCAAGGCCTTCTATACCATTGAAGATATGCGATTTGTAAGCAGCCATCATTTGCTGTCTCCTGCCAGGAAAAAGCATCGTAATCGCTTTCGCAACCGCTGAGCGAAGCCCTGACCGGGTTTAGTGCTCCACTACTTCGAAAGTCTTTTCCAGGATATTTCCCTGGGAATCCACAAGGGTGAGGGTGTGCAAGCCCTCTTCTGCCATAAATTCCATCTGGTGAATCACCGTAGTGTGCCCCAGGTAAAGCTCGTCCAGGTGCCAGTGAATAATGGCTTCGGGGTTTCGGTGGGCCACTTCTCCCACGACCCGGTTTAATTGTCCGTCCAGTCCCCGTGGGATATAAATCTGTCGGGTCTCCCTGGGATAGATCATCTCCATGGCGGCCTCATGCAGCTCTTCACATCCAGGGGCGAAGGGCGGAAGTACATGGTAATGAGGGTTTCTTTTTTTGTAATACCACTCCATTACCGGAGGCAGTACAAACCACGGATTGCTATGCATGTTGTCGATTTCATAGCATTCACTGTGAACCCGGAACCGCTCCTCCCTGTCGAGATGGATGATGCGATGATAGGGACAGGCCTTCACCCTTTCCCCGGCAGCCGGGACCATCCTGGTCTCCACCTCGCTGCAATCGGGACCTGCCCGGAATCCGCTCCTGCTGCATATTTCGATTTCCACCAAAGCGTCGTAGGGCGGCTCGAACCAGGCTGAGGAGTTCAGCAGACCAAAGGATTCAAACATGAGCGGGGCTGCCGCATTCACCCCTGTGAGTCCGGGCCTGCCTTCTCCATCGGCATTACCTACCCAAACGGCCACCAGGGTTTCGGGATTCAGACCTACAGCCCAGGCGTCTCTGAAGCCAAAACTGGTGCCGGTTTTCCATGCGATCTGCGAAGCGGATGAAAACCTTTCCCAGGATCCCTCCTGAGAGGGCCGTTCCAGTTCTGTAAGGGTCTCGAAACACTGCCAGATGGCTCCAGCTCCCATGACCCCACTGCTTCTCAGCTCCATATGACCAGGATCTTTCGCCTTAGCTTCGGTTTGGATGTATGAAGGCGGGCCATATTCCCCGGGGTCGTAGCGGTATTCATATTCCCTGATGTGACCGAGGCTGTTGGCCATTCCCATGTAAACCTGGCCCAGTTCCCACAGTGAAACTTCGGCTCCACCCAGGATCAGGGTCAGGCCATAATGTCCGGGTCTCTGCGTGATGGATTGAAAACCAAGGCTCTGCAGTAAGGAGTGAAACTTTTCCAGTCCGAATGTTCGCAACATCCTTACCGCCGGAACATTCAGGGATCTTACCAGGGCTGCCGAGGCTGGGACAGCGCCGCTGTACTTGCGGTCGAAGTTCAGGGGTGAATAGCCCGCAATCTGGGTAGGAATATCAGGAATCAGCATGTCAGGAAGGATTTCTCCCTCATCGAGCATGCATGTGTAGAGCAGGGGTTTAAGGATGCTTCCCGAGCTCCTTGGCGCATCGATTATATCCACATAAGGTCCGCCGCTTTCGTCTTTCGTTTGGGTATTCCCGACATAGGCCAGCACCTTTTTTTCAGGGATGCTAAGGATCAGGACGGCTGCATTGTGAATTTCATTTTGACGGAGTTGCTGGTGGTGTCGCTCTACCAGGTTGTTAAGTCTTTTCTGCAGGTTCTTATCGATGGTGCTAACAATACGCTCTCCCTGGTGACCTTCTTTCTCAGCCCGATCCAGCAAATGAGGGCAACTTTGGGGCAGGGGATGCGGTTTGCCGGGCAGGGCCTCCTCTTTGGCCAGCTCACATGCCATTGGATCGAGTACTCCTTTTTCCTCCAGCTTGTCGAGCAGCCTGTTTCTTTTGGTAAGCAAGGTTTCCCTGTTTTTTCCGGGATGTATAAGTGAAGGAGCGTTGGGAAGTACAGCCAGTGAGGCTGCCTCTCCCCAGGATAGTTTATAGGCAGGTCTCCCATAATACCTCCATGCTGCCGCATCCAGACCCACCACATTTCCACCAAAGGGAGCATGGGAGGCATAGAGACGGAAAATCTCATCCTTGCTTTGGCTCAACTCGAGGCGAAGGGCCAGGACCATTTCAATGAGCTTCTGGCTCAGAGTGCGTGCTTTCCCCTTCCTGGAGAGCCGCACCACCTGCATGCTGATGGTGCTCCCCCCGCTTACAATCCTGTGCTCCCTTATATTTCTGAAGAGGGCTTTTCCAAGGGAGACCGGGTTGATCCCCGGGTGAGCCCTGAAATGCTGATCCTCAAAATACCGGATCGACTGGTAGAGCTTAAAGGGAACCGAGTCACATTCGGGAAACCTCCATTGTCCGTCGGAAGTAATCCTTGCAGATAAAAGCTCCCCGTGGGAATCCTCAAGCACCGTGTTGGTGGGATCGCTGAAGCTGACCACGGGAAGGGATAAAAATCCCATGCCGATGATCAGTAAGACCATCAGCGGGTATTTATGCCTGGCAATCCATCTGAGCATTCCCACGGGCTATTCTGTTTACCTGACCACCTTTACCCATTTTCCTGCCTTTGTGGCGTGGATATCCCTGTCGTACATGGCCTCACAATAAACTGCCGGCAAAAAAAACTCGCCCAGGTAGGCTGCATTCAGGCTAATAACAAAGGTCGTGGTCTGACCCTTTTTTAGTCCGAAATAACTGTAAACCCGGTCGTCCCGGATATCCTGGTAATCGGGTTTGTCGTTTGTACCGGGCGACTCCATTTGATCCAGTCTCATATTCCTGATTTCCCAGCCCGAAGGGAACATCTGGGTCAGGGCCAGTTCCTTGTAATCTACCCTGATACCCGGATGGGTGAATTTCACTTCGGCCATAAAATCACTTCCCTGGGTCAATCGTGAGGGATCAATCTCCTTTCCGTCCATATTGAGGTAACGAACATCCATACGGATATCCTGGGCTTCATCCTCCACCGGGTTGTCCAGGGGAATTCCATCAAGCTGTTTATTCACAAAGAGCTTTCGCTCTCCTGAATTACGAACTTCAATGTTTCCGCCCTTTTCTCCCGTATAGGGTAGCTCCACCCTGGTTACAGGAGCGGAAGAGGAGATCTTCTGTTTCTTTCCGTTCAGCGTGTATTCAAATTCCATGGGCTGGTTAGCATCCGTTCCCCCGATAAATTTACCCACCGACAGCAAAACAAAGGCTGTGGTCTGGGTGCTGTACCAGCTCTGGGTTGCCATTTTTTCGGCCATTTCGTCCACCAGTTTTTTCGCCCTGGCCTGGTCTCCCATCAAGGTGACCACCTCAAGAATCATGGCCTGGTCGCGCAGGGAGCTTCCATAGGTGTAGGAGAGTTCCCTGTAGTATTTAACAGAAGTGCTCAGTTGTGCCACCAGCTGCTCAGCCACCTCTTTTTTCCCAATTAGCATGTAGGCCCCGGCCAGTGTCCACCTGGCACTTAGTGAAAGATCCTTCATTTCACGCATCCGGTTCATGGCTCCCAGGGCCGGCTTCTTAGCAAGGGCAAGGGTATAGAGTCTGTAGGCCTGGTTCATCTCGTTGCTTCTGCGATAGCCAAAGTAGTCCGATTCTCTGTCCCAGCTGTTGGCCATCCTGCTCTGGTATTTCACCCAGTTTGAGATGAAGCCTATGGGAAGTTTGTAGCCCAGGGCCTCAGCCTCCAACATGAAATGACCGGCATAAGAGCTTCCCCATTCACTCACACTGCCCGATGAACCAGGCCAGTAGGTGAGTCCGCCGCCGGAAACCTGGAAAGATCTCAGCTTAGAAATTCCCGCTGAGACCCGATCCTGAATCTCGCTCTTCTGCTGCGAATCAAGTTCAACAAAACGGTGAAGAAAAAGCTGGGGGAAGACCGCGGAAGTGGTTTGTTCTACGCATCCATGGGGATAGCGCATCAGGTACTTCAGCCTTTTATCCAGGTTCATAGGCGGAATGACGGAAACCTCCATGACCCCCTGGTTGGTTCCTGCCATTCCCACTGCCTCATAGTCTGACTTCCAGGTAAGTCCGGGTTCTACCATCTCACTGCTGCTTAAGGTGATTCTTGGATTGGGCATTCTGACCTGCAAATCGATCTGGTCAGAGGCCTTTTGATTTCCACTTTTTGCAAATACTTCCACCTCTCCGGCACCCATGTTTTTCGCCACCTTCAGGGTGAAGTCAACCACCTGGTCGCCTTCGCGCTCGAAGCTGATTTCCTGTGTGGAGGGTCCCTGCACAGTGAAAAGTTCATTGGTACGGACCTCGACAGTTACATTTTTAACCTTTGGATCCATGGAGAAAACAGTGACCGGCAGGGTGACGGTTTCGGTGGGACTAAGGATCCGGGGCAGGGTGGCCAAAACCATCAGTGGTTTTTTAACCGGGATGGACTTTTCGGTTTTCCCATAGGCTCCCCTGTTGCTGGCTACCACCATGGCCTTCACCGAACCCACATAATTGGGCATGGTAAAGGAGTGCTTGTTGCTTTTCCCGGCTTTCAGCTCGAAGGGACCAAAATATTTTACAACCGGTTTAAAACGATTGTTGTTCTGTTTATTGTCCTGCTGAACGAACTCATCACCCCCTATGGATAGCAGTCCCGCCATCTCCCCCTTCTGGGCGCCGAGGACATATTTGTACAGGTCCCAGGTTCGAACCCCCAGGGCTTCCTTTGAATAGAACTGCGTCCAGAGATCGGGAGTGCGAAAGCGGGTTAGGTCGAGCAGGCCTTCGTCCACTATTGCCACTGTATAGGTCATCTTTCTTCCATCCTGTTCCGAAACCCTGAACTCCACCTGCTGTTCGGGTTCAAGCTGTTCGGGTATTTCCAGTTTTGGATTCAGGACGGTATTCCGGTCTGTTACATTGACCGACTGGATGCCGTAGAGGCGGATCGGCCGGTCGTTGGTGGTGTTCTGATGGGGTTGTATCAGGGATACATTTATAAAGATATTGGGAGCCATTTCGGCCGTGGCTTCGATGACAAGCGCTTCCTTTACCGGCGCTTCAAGCCAGAAATGCTTAATAATCCCGGATCCGTTTTCGATGCTTACAAGGGCTCTTCCTTCCTTTATTTCGGGCAGGTCCACTATGATTTCATCCCCTACCTCATAGTCCTTTTTATCGGTTGTGAAGCCGAGCATTTCGGCTCCCCCCGGACCCTCCTGGCTTCCGGTCTCCCAGTAGCCCCGATAATCAAGATAAAATGCCATGCCGGTGCTGTGGCCGCCCTGTGGGTCGGTAATCCTTATAAGTTTCCTTCCCCAGAGGTTTTCATTAAAATTCAACTCGTACATGGCCTTCCCATTTACCGTAGAGATCCGGTCACTTTTTATAAGGTTCCTGCTCCGGTTGCGTACGTAGGAAGACAGGTTGTCATAATCATCCCTGTCCCACCACCATCTCCAATTCACATCATAAATTTCAATGGAGAGATTCTTGATATCCACCGGAAACCCGTCTTCATCTACTGTTACAATCGGAATCAGGTTGCTTTCATTGGAGTAGAGGGCTCCGTTCCAACCCGGACCCCGGGGTATTTTTACGCCCACATAATTTGTGTAGGGTGAGTACATTACCGGATAGCGGTCGACACTGAAATCGCCCGAATTCTCAAAAACCCGGGTCTTAAAAAAAGCCTGCAGCATTCCCGGGGCTTCCGCTCCTACTTTGATTCCCGGGATGAAGCTTGCAGATCCCAGGCTGTCCAGTCTTCCCTGGAAGATCATCTCGGCCTCGGTTTCAAAGCTTTTAACCGGGTCGTCAAAAACATAGTCCTCATAGTTCTTAAAGCTGGTGCTGGCCGAACGCAGGTCCATCTCTATATCTGCCTTCAGATTCTTTGCCACTGCGCCATGAAGCCAGAGGGCATTCAGTTTTCCCCTGGTCTGATCGGACTTTAGCATCTCCGACCCAAAATCAATTTTAATTTTCAGGCGGTTGGGTTTAACGGTCTCAATTTTCACTGTTTTTGTGAAGCTGCTGCCGCCGACACTCACCTTTGCAAGCCAGTTTCCGGTGGGCGCATCAGCTTCCGTGGTCGTTCTGAAATCATAGACCCCGTTTAGTCCGGTCGTCCTCGTCCTGTTCAGGTAGAGCTGATTTTCGGGGGTGAATAGTTCAAACCTGACCGGGTGATTGTCGGGAAGCTTCCTGTTTTTATCCTCAAGCACAAAGGTTATGTAGATCGAGTCTCCCGGCCTCCATACCCCACGTTCACCATAGAGCTGGCCCTTGATTCCCTCTTCGTTTTTTGTGCCCCCCACATCGAACATACTTGTGGAAAGGGCCGAGCCGTCGTCCAGCCTGAGGTATCCCCGTTGTGATCCGTTTTTGGCGATCAGCAGGTAGGGTTTTTGATCCAGGGGGATGCTTACAATCCCGTCGGAGCCGGTTTGCTGCACCTCCATCAACTGGTTCTGATAGTTGTATATCTCCAGCTTCACTCCCGCGAGGGGTTCTGTGCTTTTCAGGCTGGTAACCGCCACCAGCAAATCGCTGCCACTGGCGCCTTTGGCAATCATTCCAAGATCGGAAGCGAACACATTTCTGGAAGCTTCATTTTGATTCTTTTTATAAGTGTAGTAGGAATCTGTACATGGATCCTCCCTTTCGCTCCAGTTATAGTCACCGTAGTAACCATAATCCCAGTAATAGTCTCCGGTAGGCGGATTGTTGAAAGTCTCCATCTCCCGGTCTTTTTTATATGCTTTTGAGATATCTTCCTCCTTGCTTTTTGCACAGGGGAGGAGGGACTGGGAGCGGTCGAAGGTAAGAGAGACATTGTAAATGGCTCCGGGTTCGGTTTCCATAAGGGATGAAAGATCCAGGGAAAAAGTGTTCCAGACCCCGTAGTCAATTGGTTTTTCCGAGCTAAGGGGTATTTCTTTCTTCAGGATCATCCGGCCCACCCGTTTCATCTGTTGATCTCCGTCATACTGGTTTTGCTGGAAAAACTGGCCAATGTTGTTTTCATAGATCTTTACGACCCTCACATTCACTGCTTTCAGATTCACCGCTTTGAAGGGAAAGATGAGTCCGTTCGTTCCCGGCACAATCACCCCATCTCCCAGGAGGGCAATATCAGGATTGATACTGGTGAAGGTGAGATCTCTTTCGTAGGATTCAATGAGATTGTAGCCCAGGCTGTTCTTCACTGCATCGCTGACAATCAGTTTTTTACTGCCCTGGAGCCTGTATTCCGGATAGACCTTTACCTGGCTTCCGTCGAGTTCCAGATTCAGGCTTTCTCCCGATGCCAGGTAGATGAGTCCTCGTAAATCCTGGGTTTTGTTGATGGGATCGGAAAAGAAGAGGCTTATATACTGATCGGGCTGTTGCCTTACAAGGCTCTTCATGAGTTTGAAATCTCCCAGGGGCGGTATCTCCACGATTTCTTCCCCCTGGTCTTCACTGTGGATTTTCTTTCCATTCCACTTCACCAGCACCTGCTCTTTTCCCTTGGTCCGGGAGATGCTGTCGATTACAAATTCGTGCAAAGTTCCTTCACTGTTATGGGTCCACCGGATCCTGAGCTTCTTTCCATTTTGCAATCCTTCCAGGGTCTGCTCTACCTCTTCCATATCGGCACAATCGGCAGTCTTCAAGGTACCCTTCAGCTCCTGCCACTTCAGCTCCTCTTCATCCAGGCTGTTTAGTCCTGTCAGTTCCATGAAGATGGATTGCTGAATGGTTTGAAACTGGAATTCCAGGCTTTTCAACTGATCCGGGACTTCCAAAATCTTGTGAAGATGGAATTTGCAGGTGTAGATGGTTCCGGGATCCAGCTGTGCTTCGGGCCTGAACTCAAGGGTACGGCTGTCAAGCCAGATATAGCTGCCTTTGACGGCCGGCTTACATTCAATAAGGGTTTTTTCAAGGCTTTCTTCCCTGACTGTTTGGGCAATATCGGCGACCAGCTGGATGCGCAGGTTTGACGCAACGGATATGACGCCACTTGTAAACCCGGAAACATAATTGGTGAATGCCGGATCAACATGGGGAATGTCGGTTTTACTACTCTTGCAGGCAGACAGTGCCACAACAAGGAGAAGGAGGCTGAAAGCTTTTTTCATAGGAGTGCTTGTTTGCTAAAACCAAAGCTAAGCATTTTTAAAAGTTCAGGCAGGGTGTAAGGAATCTTCCTTTCGGCCGACTATTTTAAAAAGCAGAAAAATGAAAGCAATTTGGAACCATCGGGTAATCGCAGGGTGGCCTTCTGGAAGGGTGTTGAGCTTGTGAAAGAGTGAACAGAACAAATCCCGGGGAGAAGTGTTTATTTCGTAATTTAGCAGAGCTATTTAAACACTTCATATGATGAAAAACCGAATTCTGAGTTTCATTCTTTTTACTGCAGCACTTTTTTTGCTTGAGTCTTGTTCGACTGTACCCCTCACGGGGCGAAAACAATTTGTGGCCATCCCCTCATCCCAGATGATGACTTTGAGTGCCGACAGTTATACCCAGGTACTGGAGTCGAGCCGGCTTTCTACGAATCAATACTATGTAAAAATGGTCAGGGAGGTAGGCGAGCGGCTGACAGTGGCAGTGGAGGCGTATCTAAAAATGAATAACCTGGAATCGGCCATTGAAGGTTACGACTGGCAGTATAATGTGATCGTTTCAGAAGAGCTGAATGCCTGGTGTATGCCTGGCGGACAGATTGCCTTTTACGAAGGAATTTTGCCGGTATGTGGCGATGAGACCGGGATTGCGGTGGTGATGGGTCATGAAATTGCACATGCGGTAGCCCAGCATGGCAATGAACGGATGTCGCAGGAACTGGCACTTCAAATGGGTGGATTGGCCCTTTCAGAGGCGCTTAAAGAACAGAAACAGGAGACTTATGAACTTGCAATGCTGGCCTTTGGCGTAGGCAGCCAGGTAGGTCTTCAGCTTCCCTATTCAAGGACCCATGAAACGGAGGCCGATGAACTGGGACTCTACTTCATGGCGATGGCGGGTTACGATCCGCAGGTTGCCCCCGAGTTCTGGGAAAGAATGAATGCAAACTCAGGTTCCCGTCCGCCCGAATTCCTCTCCACCCACCCCGATCCCTCCAACCGGATTGCCCATCTGAAAGAGATCATGCCCAAGGCAATGGAGTACTATAAGGCAAGGTAGATCAGGGCATTTTGCCTGGTTATATTGCAGACTGTAGAAATTTTCCGAACAAGGTTTCTATCTGGAATTATTATTTCTATATTTAAAAAGTATAACCTATAAACCTAATTTTATATGAAAACCAGGCTCCTTTTCTCCTTCTTTTTGACGATTCCTCTGTTAATTTCCTGTAACAAATCGGGAAGCATTCGTGGCGAACAATCGCCCATGGGTGAGGTGGGTGTTACCATTTCCTCATCAGATTATACAGTAAGCGGTGTTACCGGCATCAGCGGTGAGGTAATCGCCCTTGAAGATGGTGTGTCGGTGTATTCAGGTACAGCAACCATCACGAATGATAATTTCAAAAATATCCTGTCCAATTTTCCGGGAACCGAAGTAGAGGGTGATCAGGTGACCATGACTGACATCGAATTTAAGCAAACTGATCAGGGCATTGAAGCAGTTACAGGGCTGGCCGCAGGCATTGTTGTAGACTATGATTCAGAGGTTGGCGATGAGTATAAAATTCCTGGCGGGGTGCGGACCGTTGTCAGTAAGTCGACCGAGGATGATTATTTCTGGGGCGGCATGTTGATCAAGGTTACCCAGGTTGAAGAATATCCCAAAAATATAGGGGTTAAAAAGATTGTATACAGTGCGAATCACAAGTGGGGGCTTGTGGGGGTACAGTTTACCTTCGATGATGATAGCTACGCGATGTTGCCTGTTTATACAAGCGCACAGAACTAAGACGATCTGATCCTCTTTATTTAACGCATCGCGTTTTATGAAATACCTTCAAGTCGGGGGTGTAAAGAAAGCTATACCCCGCTTCCCAAATCACAAAAATCATATTTACAGGTATTACCGTTTCTTCCGGACACGCAGCCTTATCAATTTATTGACCATTGATGGCTACGACGAGGTGTTTAAAAAGTTGTACATGAACTGGCGGACGAAAAGCTCAATTCCGAGATTGTTGCTGATCGACCCTACCACTGCATGCAACCTCGAATGTACCGGGTGCTGGGCACGTGATTATTCGAAAAACGTGCATCTTTCCTATGAAAAGCTGGACGAACTCTGTACCGATGCACAGAAACTGGGTGTGTTACAAATTGTTTTTTCCGGGGGAGAACCTATGATGCGTAAGGAGGATATCCTGAAACTGGCAGAGAAACATCGCAAGCTCACTTTTGCGATGTTTACCAATGGTACCCTGATCGATGAGGGCTTTGCAGCATCGATGGCCCGACTGGGGAACCTGAATGCCTTTATCAGTATCGAAGGTTCCCGTGAGGAGACAGATATGCGGCGGGGAAGTGGGGTTTATGACCAGGCAATCCGGGCCATGGATCTCTTAAAGAAGTATGATATCGGCTTTGGCTATTCGACCTGTTATCATGCCAAAAACTATAAGACCATTGCCAGTGATGAATTCCTGGATTTGATGCGGGAAAAGGGGGCATGGCTGGGATGGCTCTTTATTTACATGCCCATTGGAAAGGATGCTGATATGTCCCTCTGC
Organism: uncultured Bacteroides sp.; assembly: GCA_964601975.1. Classification (GTDB taxonomy): domain Bacteria; phylum Bacteroidota; class Bacteroidia; order Bacteroidales. Next base: position 3,900 of record CAZRPW010000066.1, on the reverse strand, counting down.
TGCAATGCACAGCAGCGGGCATATGTAAAACAAAAGCTGGAGGATTATCAGAAAAAGCATGGATTCCTGGCCATCGATTTTGCCAATAGCGGGCATAAAGCTTTTGGCTGTGTGGCTGCAGGGAACGATTTTGCCCACATCAATGCCAATGGAGATATGGAGCCCTGTGCTTTCTGTCATTATTCGGATGTGAATGTGCATGATGTGTCGCTGGAGGAAGCTCTGCGCTCCCCCTTTTTTAAGAAGTTCAGGCAGCATAAGCCCTTTTCAAAAAATTTCCTGCGTCCCTGTCCCCTGATCGATGTACCCGGGGCGATTGTCGAACTTACAAAAAACGGGGGTGCCCGATCCACCCACATGGCCTTCCCCGAATCGGCGGAAGAGCTGGCTTCAAAAACCCGGAACAATGCCGAAGAATGGGAGCCGGTTGCCAATGAACTCTGGAAAGAAATGCCCGAAGCAGAGAAGAGGCGTTTTGGGAAACTTACTAAAATCATGCAATGGGGGTATAAAAATATAAGTAAAGCTCCCGGGCGACATTCAACTAAATAGCGTGGTGACTCTCTTGCCTCATAAGTTTAAGATTCCGGGGATCATCCTGGTGGTGGCAGGGCTCATTCTGGCGACCCTGTATTTTGTTTTCAACTTTCGTTTTGAGTTGCCTGTTTTGGCGGTGTTTTCGTCCTACATGAAAACCAATTATTTCACAACTTTCAAAACAAATTTTACAGATGAATCCATCCTGATCTTATTGCTGCTGGGATTCAGTTTGTGGGTCTTTTCCAGGGAAAAGCAGGAATCCAATGCTATGGTGATTTTGCGTGTGAAGGCCCTTAAAAGGGCGGTGCTGACCGACATCGGGATCTTGCTGTTTACGGTGATTTTCATTTATGGAAGCGGCTTTGTTGCCCTTGTCCTTCTCAATATGTTCCTGCCCTTTGTACTCTATTTATCCTATTTTTATTATTTAAAAAGGAAGCCGTAGTAATGTTGCTGATCATCCGGGGTGCCTGAGTACTTCAATCTCCTGTAGCGGCTGAAATCAGGAGGTGGCAGCGCTGCATGTCTTCAACAATGGATGCTGCCGAAATTGTCCCGCCCGAAACCCCGTCAATATCTGATCCGAGTCTGAGTGGGCCTCCCTGGTAGCCTTCGAACTGACTGAGCCATTTTTTCTGGCAGATTCCGGCTCCGTGGGTGGAGCGATAGACACTAACTACAACACTAAGCACCTCAAGCTCCTTTGAATAGAGAATGCTATAGTCGAAATAATCGTACCGGCCTTTTGCACTTGTAGATAACAGGTAGCCTTCAGTGCTTCCATCCCTGAGGATCTTGAAAAGGCAGTCTCCTGCATGCAGATGATCATCTAATCTGGACCGACCGGTTAATTCTACCCGGGTGCTTACCGGATGATCTCCGAAAATATCCTGCATGGCCCTGGCTGCCTTTTTATGCACAGGGCAGCTGCCCTGTGCAAACAGGGTCCCTGAAAGGAAGGTGACCAGAAACGCAAGCATTGCGCCCCTGATCAAAGGGTGTTTTGTCAGAACCATATGGCTACACCAGCATTAACCTGTTGCCTCGAATCTTTATCAGTTTGGTTGTTGAACACCTGGTAGTCGAGCTTAAGCATGGCTCCCCGGTTGATTTTCCAGCCCACACCGAAGGTGATGTCCGAACGGTTATAGGCCGGATTCTTTAAAATGAAATCCTCCACTGCTGCATGGGTATGGTATTGCTCATAGCGGATAAAAGGAATCAGTTCTGATTCCAGACTCTTGGCTCCGTGAAACAGGTTGTATGCAAGTTCGCCGTACCAGCCTGAGATGGTACTTCCCAGGTCGCTTCCGGTGTATTCATTGTAAGCCGATGAGTTTGAAACTACGCCGTAGTTTACCTGGGCCCTGAGCTGAAGTCCTCCCAGCTGGTAACGGGCATCGGCACCCATCATGGTTTGGCCAACAATGGTGGAGTCTGCCGAAGCAATGGCGGCGACATCGGTTTTATCCAGGCCATCGTACATGCTCGACTGGGTTTTTCCGGTATATCCCGAGAGTCCCAGTTGTAATCCGGAAATACCAAAGTAATTGACCTTGAAGGTGAGGTTGGGGGCACTCATAAATGATTCGGCTCCCTTTTGGCGGCCCTTTCTAAAACCATTTGATCCGCTCAGATTTGGAGCTCCGTCATAGCCATTAAACCCGTTCATTACATAAAACTGGTAAGAGAGTGCTGCGGAGGGGAAAACACCTGTAAAACCGGCTCCGATCTCCCTCCATGTGGAAGGGACTACATATTTATCAAGGTTGGGCCGCTCCACACCATTAAAGGTGGAAGGTTCGTGATATTCATTGATGATGCCCATGGGTACCAGCATCAGTCCGCTCCTGAATTTCAACCAGGGCAGGATTTCATACTGGAAGAAAGCCTGTTCAACGAAGACCTCCTTTACATGTTCAAACTCTATCTCGGTGATGAACTGGGCTTTCTCGTTGAATTTATAGCCAAGCATCAACACCAACCTGTGTACATCGAGGGTTCCATTGTTATATGTTCCGTTTCCCAGGGGCTGGTTGTAGTCGATCTGTGCGTACCCGCCAATTGTAAGACGGTCCTCCTCATCCATCATCCTGCCCGCGGTATTCCTTGCTTCCTGTCCCGAAGCCTCTGTCAATATGCTTATTAGAAGCACTCCTGCAGCTAAATTCCTTACTCCCTTACTTTTCATAAGATCTTGTATTAATTTGCTACAAATCTATCTCATTCTGTAAGCAAAAAGCCGCCGGCAAGTTGCCGGCTAGACTGATTCTAAATAAGCTCAAATCCTAAATAGCACTAAGCCAGATATTTATGATTTATCTTATCTGGCTTATTTAGAGAAGAATACCTACATATAGGGATGCCTCAAACCACATCGCCCATTGCGATGCCATGCCATGCCATTTAGTTTTTCTATCTTTCCTTTCTGTAACTTAAAGAAGGATAAAAATGAAACATCTGAGTTTACTTATTGCAATCTGCCTGATCGGCAGCTCATCTCTATTTGCTCAGCCAGAGCTATATCCCTGGGGAAATCTTAGCGGAATCAGGGTGGATGGAGAATTGATGGAATTAAATACTTCACTCGCCCTGGTGGGTGCCGGGTGGTCGGAGATAAGTAGTACCGGTAAAGAGAAAGCGCAGTATAGTTTCCACCGGGAGGGATCTACCCAGTTTACCAATATCAGCATAGACGGACTGCTTTTTGACCAGTCGGTGGAAGCCTTGGGGGCTGGCGGAGCCAGTGTGCGGATTAACTTCAGGAGCGAAATGGATACGGCTTTGATTGGCGCCTTCCTTATGATGGAGCTACCCTGTGCAAAATATGGGGATGCTACCATTCAGTTAGTGGAACCCACTCCGGAGGATATCAGGGAAGCTGTTCCGGCAGGTTCTGAGGAGATACTCAGGGGTTCTGCAAAGGGCTTGAGGATTAAGGGAAAATTCAGGGATCTGAGCATCGCAATTCAAGAAGGAACCCAAATTATTGTGAGAAAGAATCCCTCCATTGAAGATAGTCCCATTGTACTCTTTTTTGCCTTGAAGACCGGTCATATGGAGGAGGGATCTTCGGCCTTTAAGTCTTTTTCAATTATTGCCAATGGCGTGGCGGATGTTTCGCCCCTGGTAATTACCCTGGACAGTTCGATCGTGGGGAAGCCTTTTAAGGGTTTTGGCGGGAACTTTAGACTGCAATACCCCGATACAGATCCTGCAGTAATTAAATATTGCCTCGATAACATGGATGTGCGATGGGGCCGGGTGGAGATGCCGTGGAGTCTCTGGCATCCTGAAGAGGGTGTAGACCCCATTGAAAAAGCAAAAAAGGGTGAGTTGCATCCGCATGTAAAAGCTTCG
>CAZRPW010000065.1:21934-24135 GCA_964601975.1 uncultured Bacteroides sp. | reverse complement strand
GTTCATCACCGGGAGAGGCTTTCCCATTGACCTTCAGATCAAGAAACTCCACATGGCCATTTGTTGTAACAACCGTTCTTCCGTTTTTTATTCCTTCCACCCATTTCCTGTAAGTTAACGGCTCCTCTTTTACCTGGACATAGGTCAGCAAAGAACCCAAGGGCTGACCACTGTTACAGGGATAATCGGTTCCGGCGGCCCAGCCCAACCTGAAACCGCAATTCAATAACCTGTAATATGCAAGTATGGATTCATCGTTTAACCATACATCTTCCGCCAGGAAATCAATGTTGCCAAGGGCGGCTTCAACCGGATAATCGATGGGCGTGCAACAATCCAGAATCTCCGGCAGAGATCCGGTCAGGTATTGCATATGGCAGAAACCCACAACAGCATCCTGAGATCTACCGTAGTCCAGGATCTTATAAGGTGATTCCTCCCAGATCTGGTGAGCTTCTTTTAAACCAAGCAATACTATATGTCCACCCAGGGCCTTGTGCTCGAAGGTTGTTCCCGCAGGATCCCAGTGCCACTCAGCATCGTAGTGAACAATTCGACCAGGGACGGATAAATGGTAATCATCCCCATTCACTTTTAGCAGGTCAATTTCGCTGGGTTTCACCTCAGTATTACCCATGTCGGCCAACACCGAAATGACGGCCAAATCATTTACCTCCATCATTTCAATGAAGTCGCTTTCCGGGAGAATGCCTTCTTCCGGGCCGCCACAGTCGCGATGCACATGCATATCGCCAGCGAACCAGCCAGAGGGCTCGGGCTTTAAGCCGGGTGTATGCCCGACTAAAGTATAGATAGCATGAGCAGGCACAAAGGCTTCGAACAGGTTATCTGATAAGGCGATATCCTTTGTTTTATGCAGCATGTGAATACTGTCGGTATAAACCATCTCCAAGGCAATCGCTGCTTCAATATTTTTGAGTTCTCCTTTCACTGTGACAGGGTTGGCGCTGCTGTTACGGCCCACAATGACCAAGTGCTTATCGGGATTGATAAAGGCATACATGGCGTGCTTGTCATTGCTGGTGCTTGCAGCAATCCTTATGGCACCGGGCTGAATGAACTTAAAAAACTGTGCGTATTCATAAAACTGCCTGCGCCCTACCCATCTCTGTTCCTCTTCCTTATATTCAAGGAGTGGTTTACCCTGTTCGCCGAACCAAAATACCCAATCGTTCGGAGGGGAATTGCCATAACCATTTCGCCTGGCATGCTGGTAGACAGCATCAAATCCATCCCAGAAAATAAATGCAGATGCATGATCGTCGAGCTGGCCGAACAGATTGGCAATTCCTGCTGTTTCTGTGACCCAGAAAGTGCTGTTCGGATTTACAGGCTGGTTCACGATTTCACGGTAGTTCCCCGCATCATCTCCGTAATCATGGACTCCCCAGCAGGCCAGTTTACCCATCAACCAGGGATCCCTGACCATCTCGTCCAGACAGGCATTGAACAGGCGCTCCCCTCCTGCATCAGGTGCTATAAAACGGATATCTTCCATCCCGATCGCATCCAGCTTCCTGGCCAGTTTCACCAGGACACGTGTATACTGAACAGCGTCCGGCATATTCGGGCCCTCCACGATTCCATCGGGATGTTCCTCACTTATACTCATGGCGATGATATCCGTTTCATTCATGGCCGATACCAGGCTAAACTGGATATGGGCCTTGTACCGGGCATAATAGAGCAGGGCAGCTATGGTTTCCACAAATTCATCTTCTTTGTCGGGACTTACAACATGAGTCACATCGCCCATCCAGCTTTTTTGAGGCTCTGTCTTTGCCAATGGTTTTGAAGCAGGCGGAGCGCCCATAAAACTAAGGATCAGTCCATCCGTGATTCCCTTCTGATTCATATATCGCAGGGTATTCCAGACACCCAGAAACCTGTCAGTAGTGAAAACAGAGTCGTAATATTCCCAGTTGAAGGTGTCAGGGTCGTCATTGTCATTGGTCGTTTCCCAGTCCATTTCCTCAATGACGGCACGAAAGATGGTTGCCCCGAGGTCGTCGAGAAGAAGGTCGATGGCAGGTTTCAACGCATCGGTGTTCTGATAACTGCCATTGAGCCACCATGAGGTGTTTATATTGACTCCGAAGCCATCCATTTTCTGAAAATGCTCAGAACCGTCTATTTCAATAAATAACTCTTCTTTGATGGCAGTTTGTTGTCCGTAAGAA
>CAZRPW010000065.1:0-21834 GCA_964601975.1 uncultured Bacteroides sp. | reverse complement strand
GTGATCGTTTGGGGTTTGAACGCCAGGCGCAAATACTCAGTATCATGGGTTTTGGTAGCCGTGTAGGTCACCTGACTGCTATCGTATTCTACATTCTTCAAAATACCTTCAGAATACAATATGTGGTTTTCGGTGGGTGGGGCCCATTCAGGAACCCCGGCAAAAGCATGGTAAAACATGCGGGGGCATTCGCCATAACAGTCGGACCACCAGCTGTGAATACCTTCGCTCACCGGACTTTCAAAGGCCATTCCCGCTGAATCGTTGCAATAAGTGACCCAGTTCAGTGAACGGTATGCCTTTTCCTTATAGGTTTCATCGCCCGAAATGGCATACCATCGGGCACAGGCCGCACCATACCTGGCTGTCTGGTAGTCCATCTTGTGATTGAAGATATCCTGCTCACCCACAATATTGGCTCCCCACATCGTTGATGGCTCTCCGGGAGCAGTGCGATCTATGAAATACTTTTCGGTCCACCGAATCAACATGGGTATATGGGTTTTCCAGTTCGAATCAAGTTCAGGATAATCGAACAGGCACAATGAAGCATTGCTTGCACTCAGGTTGCTCTTATAAGTATTACTGTTGATGTAGGTGTCGCTATGCCCGTCGGTCCAGTATCCTGTTTTCATCGGGTATTCCAAAAGAAACTCCCTCGTTTTATTTCTGGCAGCCAGGTAGGCTGTTACATTACCCAAATTGTCTTTTATGAGATTGTCGAGCAGCATATAGCAACCCGTCCAGTTAGCACCATAGGGGGATGTGACCTTCCCGCTTTCCATTACCACGCGATAGGGCCATACCGATTCACTTGCGGTTCCCTTCCTGGCATATTTTGCCAGCACATCAGCCACATGAATGGCTGCGGTCAGGTACTTTTCATCACCTGTAAACTTATACATCCTGTAAAAAGTCAATCCCATTTCTCCGGCATGGTCCACCTGAATTTCATGCAAGACAAAATTTGGATGGTTCGAAAAACCACGAAACAGGGTATCGCCGGCATTTGTGGTGGTATAAGGAAAATTGGGCCAGACAAAATCGGGGGAACTGATCCCATTTACCAGGAAGTAGTCTATAAAATCCCTGACGATCCTCATGACACTTGAATCACCGGTATAGGCATAATACAAGCGGGCATTTTCAAACCAGTTGGGTATTTTTTCAGCAATATCATTCATCCACAGGTCAGGTTCCAATACCCCATTGTTTACTACAAATGCACAGTAAAAATAGTATTGGGGATAGTTTGATCCCGGTGCAGGACCAGGAGAATCAGGAACTTTGGTCTTTATAAAATTCCAACGCAAATGCAGAAAATGGTCATAGGCCCGTTCATGTGGCGTAAACCATGGAACCAGTTTATTTTCACGGTCGAGTGCCACTTTGTGGGTGCAAAACACGGTATCTGAATCTGTCCCGTTGTTTCCAAATCCTGGGCTGAAGTTAAATAATCCAACCAGGACGAAAAATAACAAATGTTTCATTCGTTGAATTTTAGAATAAATTTACCAGTGTCCGTTAAAATATTTCCTTGTGATCATCAACTCTTTTGGGAAAGATAACAAACCTTTTTTAACATTTCTTTGACAGGTCTCGTTAACCTGATTCAAAAAAAAACATCGCAATGTCCAATTTTGCCTTCAATATTGAATAGAATCTCAATATTGCATATCTTCCGCCTGTTTTACAAATAGAAAGCAGAAGCATCTTACAATCTGAAGCTCAGCTAAAATCAAAATATTAATATCATGCATACGCTAAACATAACCCGAACACTTATTCTATCTCTCCTCTGCCTGGTTTTTCTCAGTGCATGTAATCAACAGCGTGAAATATCCGACTGGCGCGGACCCGACAGAAATGGAATCTATCCCGAAACCGGACTCCTGAAACAGTGGCCTGAGGAAGGGCCCTCTTTGCTTTGGTCCTATGAAGGACTTGGCCATGGACACAGTACAGTAGCAGTGGCCAATAAGAAGGTATATGTGACCGGGGTGAAGGACTCAGCCCAATCCATGGGGACCCTGTTTACTTTCGATTTAGAGGGGGCTCTGTTGTGGCAAAAAGAATACGGAAAGGATTTCACAGCCAACTTTATAGGCACACGCTCTACGCCTGTGGTGGTGGATCATCACATTTACATTGAAAGTGGTGCCGGATCAGTGTATTGCCTGAATGCAGCCGATGGAAGTGAGATCTGGTCTAAAGACTTTTTAGAGGATTTTGGAGTGGACTCTGTCATTCTTTTTGGGTATTCAGAATCTGTTTTGATAGACGGGGATCACTTGATTTGTGTTCCCGGGGGAAAAGAAAACAATGTCCTTGCCCTGAACCGCTTTACGGGAGAAAAAGTCTGGGCCTGCAGCGGAAATGAAGAACCGGCAACTTATAACTCACCCATCCTGGTTGAAATCGGGGAACAGCGCCTGGTCATCGCCATGACTTCCGAATCCATTTTGGGTATTGATGCCGCCACCGGGGAATTATACTGGCGTATCAGGCAAACCCAGGGAAACAACATACATGCCAATACACCCCTTTATGCAAATGGTAAACTGGTGGTCTCCAGTGCGGATGCAAAAAGCACCTCGGGCCTGGTACAAATCCAGTTATCAGAAGATGGCAAACAGGCTGAAGTTGTTTGGAGAAATAAAAAGTTCAGGAATTTGCTGGGCGGAATTGTAAAGCTTGATTCATGTATCTATGGTTCCACTGCCATGGGAAAGGACTGGCAGGTGATTAGCTGGAATTCGGGCGAAAGACTTGTTCAGAACAGGGAGCTGGGGGGCGGATCTCTTATCCATGCTGATGGCCTGTTTTACTGCTATTCCGAGCGTGAAGGGGAGGTGGCCCTGGTCGATGCAGGTCCCTCAAAATTTGAAATCGTGAGCAAATTCAAAGTGCCCCTGGGAACCCATGAACACTGGGCCCGACCGGTAATTTCCAAGGGAGTGCTTTACATCCGTCATGGTGATGCGCTGATGGCCTATCAGATTAAAGCATCTCGTTAACTACCATCCCGTTTCTTCGATAAAAGAAGCCATTGGTTCATTAAATTTTAACCATGTTTACCATTATCTACTTCAGCCCCACCGGGAACGCAAAATATCTTGCCAAAAAGCTGGCTGCTGAACTGAATATTCCGGAGAAAAAGATGCATGCCCTGGAGTTTACGGATCCGAGTACAGTGGAAAATGATGAACACCTAATTTTGCTCTATCCGGTTCATGGTTTTAATGCCCCGAGAACCGTAAAGCGCTTTGTCAAAGCCCTGCCTCCCGGTCTGTTTAAGGCCATCAGTCTGATTGCCGTCGGTTGTAACACAGGCTGGGTAAACAAAGCCGTTTCATCCGATTTGCGCTTCTCCCTCGGAAAAAAAGCCTATTCAATTATGGTTGATGAGGTCCTGGCCATGCCCTTAACCTTTGTCATGAATTTTCCGGAAAAGCTGAATCTGAAACTAATTGCTGAATCTGAGCGGGCGATTTCAGATCTTGCAGAGCGTATCCTTGCGCAAGAAACCAGCCTCTATAAGGTCCCCTTTAAATCTAAAATGCTGAATTTTTTGGGCAAAGGGGAATCGCCTGCTGCGCGTATGTTCGGCCTGGAACTTCATGCCAACCATAAGTGCACCTCCTGTGGAACCTGCTGGAACAACTGCCCGGAGCATAACATTAAAGAGAAAGAAAATGGCTTACCAGGCTTTGGATTCTCCTGCAGCATGTGTATGCGCTGCATATATTCCTGTCCCGAGAAGGCCATCAGTCCGCGTATCTCGAAGTTCATCCCCATCAAAAACGGATACACGCTTTCAAAATATATAAACGAATAATATGAGAATTATCAGAATATTTACAATATGCCTCTTACTGTCCCCCCTGGCTTTTTTAACAGCCCAGTCGACACTTACCATAGAGATCACCGGACTGGAAAACAACAAAGGGCGTGTGATTGTAGCCCTGCTTGATAAAAATAAGGAAGATGTGGCGGATCAAAGCTCCGTCATCACGAACAATAAATGCAGTGTAACTTTTAAGAATCTGAAGCATGACCGCTATGCCTTCCAGTTTTTCCATGATGAAAACGAAAATGTGGAACTGGATACAAATATCCTGGGAATTCCAAAGGAAGGCTTTGGTTTCTCAAATGATGGCATGGGAAAATTCGGACCAAAGGACTTCAGCGAATGGCTGTTTGACTTTTCTGGCGATACCATACTGAAAATGAAAATACAATATATGTTTTGAGGATGCTCATCTGATATCATGAATTCCCTTGTGCGCTTTTCAGCCACAAACAGAACAGGCCGTATCTCGAATCTGAGATACGGCCAGTTTTTCTAAAATAGGTTGATCGCTATACCGTCGTACTCACTAATCCCTGGTCCAGGTAGTGGTGATGGTATAAGCCTCCTGATTCTCGTCCACATAGGTCTCCATGTACTTGAGTTCCTTTTTGGTGAGGGTTTCGATATTACCGGTTGAGGGAAGTTCGTCATCCGAATCCAGGATCAGCTGATCATCCCCAACCAGGGTCCATGTACCCGTTTCAGGATCATCCAGGAGCGGAGAATCCAGAATATAGTCTCCACTGGTCTGAAATTCCATGGTGGCATCGGTCAGTACTGCCTTTCCTATGGCAATAAATCCCTGGATGAGTTCATCCTCACTGTCGGTTGTAAGGTTTTCAAAATTCCAGACTCCATCGGTGAGCAGGGCTGTATTATCGGTTTCACATCCTGTGAGGGTCAATAGCAACAAGGAGATCATGACGATCCCTGAAAATACTTTATTCATGAGTTCTGTATTTATAGTTTATGGCCTTGTATACGCATGGCCCAGCTGTAAGTTACAAAACTTGGCCGGCACCCTATTCAACCCCCGGGAAAAAGGCGTTTTCCACATGCTCAATTCTCACCCCATCGGAATCATAAATCACGGCGATCACATCGAAACGGGTAGGGCGTTTACAATCATAGAGCCGGATAAAGGTTTCGGTGGCCAGCACTATGTTTCTCTGTTTACGCTGATCCACCACCTCGGATGGGAGGTTCACATTGTTTCCCACCCGTGCCTTCACCTCCACAATTACAAGCTCATTGCGATAGAGGGTTATCAGGTCCAGTTCCTTCTTTCCCCAGCGCCAGTTACACTTCCATATCCTGTATCCACGGGCCCTGAGGTAGCCTGCAGCCACTCCTTCAGCCTTCCGTCCGGTATCACACTGATTCATCATCTTTAGCTTTATCCATTGATGTCGCGGGGAAGGAAAGAATCAGCCTTTTATCATTATCTTTGTGCACTTAATTTCAAGCGACATGACTACAAAGAGTTATAAAAGACACCTGGTTACCTCAGCCTTACCCTATGCCAACGGCCCCATCCACCTGGGTCATCTTGCTGGTGTCTATGTTCCCTCCGATATTTACGTAAGATACCTGCGCAGGCGCCACCGTGATGTAATCTCCATTTGCGGGTCGGACGAGCACGGAGTCCCCATCACCCTGAAAGCCAGAAATGAAGGGATTAGTCCCCAGGCTGTGGTGGACCGCTATCATGGCATCAATAAGAAGGCCTTTGAGGATTTCGGCATCGCCTTCGATATTTACTCCCGCACCTCCAACAAGGTGCATCACGAAACCGCTTCGGAATTCTTTAAGACCCTGCACGAAAAAGGGGTTTTTATTGAAAAAACCTCTGAACAATATTATGACGAGGAGGCAAAGGCCTTCCTGGCCGACCGATATATAACCGGGACCTGTCCCCACTGTGGCAATTCAAGTGCCTATGGCGACCAGTGCGAGCAGTGTGGGACCTCGCTGAGCCCCACCGATCTTGTAAACCCGGTATCTACAATCAGCGGGAGTCAGCCCGTTCTGAAAGAGACCAGGCACTGGTTTCTCCCCCTGGACAAATATGAACCCTGGCTCAAGGAGTGGATCCTGGAAGGACACAAAGAGTGGAAACCAAACGTGTACGGACAATGTAAATCGTGGCTCGACCAGGGCCTGCATCCCAGGGCCGTAAGCCGCGACCTGGACTGGGGAGTACCTGTACCTGTGGAAGGAGCAGACGGAAAGGTGCTTTATGTATGGTTTGATGCACCCATTGGCTATATCTCTGCCACCAAGGAGCTGACCCCCGACTGGGAGCTTTACTGGAAGGATGAGGATACCCGCATGGTTCACTTCATCGGAAAAGACAACATTGTTTTTCACTGCATCGTTTTTCCAACCATGCTGAAGGCTGAAGGAAGCTACATCCTGCCTGAAAACGTACCTGCCAACGAATTTCTGAACCTGGAAAGCGATAAGATCTCCACCTCCAGGAACTGGGCCGTCTGGCTCCATGAGTACCTGGAAGACTTCCCGGGCAAGCAGGATGTTTTGCGCTATGTGCTCTGCGCCAATGCGCCCGAGGCAAAGGATAACGACTTTACCTGGAAAGATTTTCAGAACCGGAACAACAATGAACTGGTGGCCATCCTGGGCAATTTTGTGAACCGGACCCTCGTACTGACCCATAAGTATTATGAGGGGAAGGTTCCGGAAGTAACTGCATTGCTGGAGAGCGATAAAAAGGTGCTGGCGGAGATAGGTGTGATTAGCAAAAGTGTGGAACAAAGCCTGGAGCTCTTCCGCTTCAGAGAGGCGATTAAAACTGCCATGGACCTGGCCCGCCTGGGTAATAAATACCTGGCTGATACCGAACCCTGGAAGGTTATAAAAACCGATCCGGAACGGGTGAAGACCATCCTGAATGTTTCCCTTCAGATTACGGCCAACCTGACCCTGCTGCTCGATCCTTTCCTTCCTTTCTCCATGGAGAAACTGAGGAATTTTATTGGCTTCGAAGCTACCGACTGGGAGCTTATAGGTACTGAAGAACTTTTAAAGGCCGGACATAAAATTAATAAGGCCGGACTGCTCTTCGAAAAAATTGAAGATGAGCAGATCCAGGCCCAAATCGACAAACTTCTGAAGACCAGGGAGGCAAACCAGGAAGCTCCTGCGCTCTCCCCTCTAAAAGAGGAAATCGTCTTTGATGATTTTACAAAGATGGATTTACGCACAGGAACCATCCTGGAAGCAGAAAAAGTGGCAAAAACCAAAAAACTGGTAAAGCTGGAAGTCGACCTGGGTTTTGAAAAACGCACAATCGTTTCGGGCATCGCCGAACACTATGATCCGGCCGACCTGCCGGGCAAAAAAGTATGCGTGCTGGCCAACCTGGCTCCCAGGAAATTGAAAGGAATTGAATCCCGGGGAATGATCCTGCTTTCGGAAAACCCCGATGGTTCATTGCATTTCATTGAGCCGGCAGAAGATGCCCTCAATGGCGCTGAGATCAACTGATTATTCGTTGGATAAGAGCCAGCACGATTCCATGCCGGGTTCGGATTGTATCCTGAGCAGGCTGGCTTCAGCCTCCCTTTGGGTAGCGTAAGAGGCCACACTCACCCGGTACATCCGGTTTTCGGTAACCATGACCTCGGCTTTGTAGCCTTTGGCTTTCAGCTTATCCTGCAATTCACTTGCATTCCCCAGGTGAGAGAAGGAACCTGCAATTATGAAAAAATAATCACTTTGAACAGGCACTGGTTCTTCCACGGGCGCTGTCTCTGCTGCAGCTTCCTGCATTGGTTCTGAATTCACAGTTTCACCTGCATGATCCTCAGTGTCAGCATTGCCCTCACCGCCAAGTGATTGATCTGATATCACGGGAGCTTCTGCAGGCTGCTTTGCCTGAACAGCTTCCCCGGGCTGATTTTTATTCCCTGCCATATTCCACTTCTCGGCCGGGACCACAATCAGCACCACCAGCACCATCATCAGGACCCCGGTAACAATCCAAATGGTCCTCCATACACCCGAGCGCTTTTTTGTCTTCTTATTCTTCCATGGCTCATGAGCCTTGCGTGTCGGTTGTGGTATGGGTTGCGGGGCCGGCTTTGCTATCGGTTTTACAGCTTGTTGTGGCGCGGGTTTTGCCGGTGGAACTTCGGCCGGACCTCCGGATACCGTATCAGGTGTTGAATCCGTTTCGGCTTGAGAATCGGGTGCGGATGACGCATCAGGTTCAGTGGATGACGCATCAGTTTCAGCGGGTGCAACTTCAGGTTTGGGTCTTGCATCGGATACGGGTGCTGTATCAGATACAGGTGCTGCATCAGATACGGGTGCTGCATCAGATTCAGGTGCTGCGTCAGATACAGGTGCTGCATCAGATTCAGATGCCGAATCAATAGCAGGTGCCACATCAGCTTTGGGCTCACCAATGATGGGTTCCTCCTCATCCTGGGGCAAATCCTCCAACTCAAGAAGATCCATTGAATCGAGGCCATACTGTTCGGGTTCAAGTACCCAGGCGGGATCGGCCTGAAAATGTATTTTACCCTCCTCATCTCTTCTGAAAATACCCACATTGGACAGAGGATAGGGTTCCCCCTTATCCAGGGAAAAACGGATGGCATCCACCAGCTCCAGAACCTGCTGTTCTGCCTCAGTTTTGTCAATTCTTTCTGCCTCGGCAAAAGCTGCAGCAAGCACACCGTCATCCTTGCTGTAACTGTGATCGAATTTAATGTTCGGTCCGGGCGGATCGATCCTTTTTCCGGGGGCAGGCACACTGCCTCCGGATTCCTTCACTTCAAGGTTCCCAAACCCGGGGAGAATCACCCGTTTACGCGCTACCAGAAGCTGTTTAATACCTTCGCCAATACTCACTTTTGCAGACTTTTATTAAGTAAATGTAATCAGAATAAAGCCCTTTTCAAAACCAAGTTATCAAGCCGCAATTTTTACTATATTCGTATATGGAACAGATCAGGATGGTCGACCTTCACGGTCAATATCTTAAAATCAAAACGGAGGTGAATGAAGCCATCCAGAATGTGATTGATACAAGTGCTTTTATAAGGGGTGAAGATGTAGGGGCGTTTCAGGATGAACTGGCGACTTACATGGATGTTCCCCATGCCGTTGCCTGCGGCAATGGTACCGATGCGCTTCAGGTGGCAATGATGGCCCTTGGCCTGCAGCCGGGAGATGAAATTATAACCACCCCTTTCACCTTTATTTCAACCATTGAAGTTATTAAACTCCTTGGCCTTAAACCAGTCCTGGCAGATGTTCGGGAAGACACCTTCAACCTGGATCCCGACTTGCTTGCAGCAGCAGTTACCGACCGGACCCGGGCCATCGTCCCTGTTCACCTGTTCGGACAGTGTGCAGACATGGACCAGATCATGGACTTTGCCAGAAGTATGGGGCTTTATGTAATTGAGGACAACGCCCAGGCCATAGGGGCTGATCACACTTCGGCCGACGGGACCCGGCTAAAAGCAGGCACTATTGGTCACATTGGAACAAGCTCCTTTTTTCCCTCCAAGAACCTTGGCGCTTTTGGAGATGGCGGGGCACTCTTCACCAGGGATGAGAGTTTTGGAAATAAACTTCGCTCACTGGTCAACCACGGGATGAGCCGTGAACGCTATTATTACGACCAGGTGGGAGTAAATTCACGCCTGGACACCATACAGGCTGCCATTCTCAGGGTTAAATTAAAGCACCTGGACGAATACCACGCTGCCAGGCAGAAGGCGGCCGACTATTATGACAGGGCCCTGGCCCCGGTCGAGGGTCTTCGGATTCCTGTACGCTCCCCCTTCTCCACGCATATCTTTCACCAGTACACCATCAGGGTGGAAAATAGCAAGAGGGATACGCTGAGAAAGTTCCTGGGAGAAAAGGAGATCCCATCCATGGTATACTACCCGGTTCCTCTTCATATGCAAAAAGCATACAGAGACCTGGGATACCACGAGGGCGATCTGCCGGTATCGGAACAGCTTTCAAGGGAGGTTCTTTCCCTGCCCATGCATACCGAACTTGAGGAGGACCAGCAGGCCTATATCTGTCAGCAAATCCACAATTTTTTTACTAAATAGGAATGGAAGATTTTTTTGCGCACGAAACTGCGGTAATCGACGAAGGAGTTGAGATTGGGGCCGGAACAAAAATCTGGCATTTCAGTCACATCATGAGTGGATGTGTGATCGGTGAGGGATGCAACCTGGGGCAAAACGTTGTAGTTTCTCCGGAGGTAACCCTGGGTAAGAATGTAAAGGTCCAGAACAATGTCTCCATTTATACCGGGGTCATTTGCGAAGATGATGTCTTCCTGGGTCCTTCCATGGTATTTACAAATGTGATTAATCCGCGAAGCGCCATTAAGAGAAGGGATGCATATCTGCGCACAGTGGTTGGGAAAGGTGCCACAATCGGAGCTAACGCAACCATTGTTTGTGGAAATAATATTGGTAATTTTGCGTTTATCGGTGCAGGAACCGTTGTTACACGAGAGGTGCCTTCCTACGCACTGGTAGTGGGTAACCCCGGAAAACAGGTGGGATGGATGAGTGAGTACGGGCACAGGCTTGAATTCGACCCGGAAGGAAGAGCCAGTTGTCCCGAAAGCCATGAGAAATATATTCTTGAGGATCATAGAGTAAGGAAAATAACAGAATAGCATGGAGTTGAAAGAGCAGAATTTTGCATTAATTGGTGTGGCCGGATATATTGCTGTCAGGCACGTGAGGGCCATTCGTGAAACCGGGAACCACCTGGTGGCCGCCCTGGACAGATTCGACAGTGTGGGTTTCATCGATTCTTATTTTCCCAATGCCGATTTCTTCAGTGAATTTGAACGTTTCGACCGTCACATTGCCAAGCTGAACAGGCTGGGAACAAAAGTGAACTACGTGAGTATTTGCTCACCCAATTATCTGCACGATTCACACATCCGCTTTGCCATGAGAAACGGGGCCGATGCCATCTGTGAAAAGCCCCTGGTGCTCAACCCCTGGAACATCGACGCACTGGGAGATTATGAGAAAGAGACCGGGAAAAAGGTCTGGAACATCCTGCAGCTGCGACTCCACCCCGCCATCATCAAAATCAGGGAAGAGGTGAAAAACGGTCCGCCCGACAAAATCTATGATGTGGACCTCTCCTACATCACCAGCAGGGGAAACTGGTACCATTATTCCTGGAAGGGAGATGTAGAAAAGTCTGGAGGAATTGCCACCAACATAGGGGTGCACTTTTTCGACATGCTATCCTGGATATTCGGGGAAGTAAAAGAAAATGTGGTGCATATGTTGACGAAAAATAAGGCCGCCGGATACCTGGAGCTTGAAAAGGCCCGGGTAAGATGGTTTCTGAGCATCGATTACGATGATATCCCAAAAGAGATTCAAAAGAATGGTCAGCGCACCTTCCGGTCCATCACCGTAGACGGAAAGGAAATTGAATTCAGCGGAGGCTTCACCGATTTGCATACAATGTCCTATGAAGAAATCCTGAAAGGCAAAGGTTTTGGTCTGGATGCCGGACGCAATGCCATCCAGACCGTATACGACATAAGAAACACAGCCCCCCTTGGTATAAAGGGGGATTACCATCCCATAATTAAAAATATTTCACATGATTTATAATGACCTGCTGAGCGGGAAGAAAAAGATGGCCATTATTGGCCTGGGTTATGTTGGACTACCCATCGCCCTGGAATTCGCAAGGAAAATTTCTGTAATCGGATTTGACATCAAGTCGGACCGCGTAGAATTGATGAAAAAAGGGATTGACCCCAGTAATGAACTTGAATCAAAGGATTTTGAGGGTTGTGATATACTCTTCACCTCCAGGCTTGAGGATTTAAAAGAGGCTTCTTTCTATATAGTGGCGGTTCCCACCCCCATCGATATCCATAAGAAACCCGACCTGACACCCCTTCTGTCTGCCACAAGATCGGTGGGAAAAGTAATCTCCGAAGGGGATTACGTGGTATATGAATCTACTGTCTACCCCGGTTGTACCGAGGAGGATTGTATTCCAATCCTGAGTAAAGAGTCCGGGTTGAAATATATGGATCAGTACAAGGTGGGATTCTCTCCTGAAAGGATTAATCCTGGAGATCGGGAACACACCCTGACACGCATCGTCAAGGTAACCTCGGGTTGTGACGAAGAGTCGGCCGAAGAAATCGCCAAAACCTATGAACTGGTTATCAAAGCAGGGGTCCACCGGGCATCCTCCATCAAAGTTGCCGAAGCAGCCAAGATCATTGAAAACACCCAGCGCGATATCAACATTGCCTTCATGAATGAACTCTCGATGATCTTCAATAAGATTGGGATCAACACCTATGAGGTACTGGAGGCTGCCGGAACCAAGTGGAACTTCCTGAAGTTCTATCCCGGACTGGTGGGAGGACATTGCATTGGCGTTGATCCTTACTACCTTACCTACAAATCCATGAAATTTGGTCACCATGCCCAGATCATTAATGCAGGCAGGGGAATTAACGACTCCATGGGCGCCTGGGTAGCCAGGCAGGTTACCCTGAAACTTTCCTCAAACTTCCCCAACCTGAAAGATTGCAGAGTGCTAGTCATGGGAGCCACATTCAAGGAGAATGTAAGTGATATTCGCAACTCCAAGGTGGCCGATGTCATTGCAGAGCTTAAAGAATTCGGTGTGTCTGTCGATGTGGTAGATCCTTATGCATCTCCCGAAGAGATCAAGCAGGAGTATGATTTTGAACTCTCTTCCGAGATAAAAGGACCCTACCATGGTATCGTAGTGGCTGTCAATCACAGAGAGTACGCCAACCTGGATGAGGATTATTTTAAAAGTATTACCGAACCGGGTGCTGTATTTGCCGACCTGAAAGGGATCTACAGGGGACAAATAAAGTCAATGATATATTGGAGTTTATAAAACATGGCAACAATACTTGTAACAGGAGGAACAGGATACATCGGATCACACACGGTGGTAGAGCTGATGGAGGCGGGAATGGAGGTGGTAATCATCGACAATCTTGAAAATTCAAAAAGGGAGGTCATTGATGGAATCACTGAAATTACAGGCAAAACCCCTCATTTTGAGGAAGTGGATCTGAGAGACCTGGCTGCTACTTCTTCTGTGTTTGAAAAGTATCCTGAAATCGAAGCTGTGATCCATTTCGCAGCCTATAAAGCAGTGGGAGAAAGTGTTGAAAAGCCCCTGGCCTACTACAAGAATAACCTGCTTTCCCTGGTAAACCTGCTGGACGCGATGAAACAGCATGGGGTGGAAGGAATTGTCTTCTCCTCATCCTGCACCGTATATGGTCAGCCCGAAATTATCCCGGTTACCGAGGATGCTCCCATACAGGTTGCCACCTCGCCCTACGGTAATACAAAGCAAATCTGCGAGGAAATTCTCCGTGATGAAGTTGCAGCCGGCTCAGGAACCAGGGTGATCGCTCTGCGCTATTTCAATCCGGTCGGGGCTCATCCTTCTGGAAAAATCGGAGAACTGCCACTGGGAATCCCTGCTAACCTGGTCCCCTTCATCACCCAGACAGCCATCGGTATCCGTGAGCAACTCAGTGTATTCGGAGATGACTACGACACCCCTGACGGATCGGCTGTAAGGGATTATATAAACGTTGTAGACCTTGCCCGGGCCCATGTAGTGGCTATCGGGCGACTGATCGAAAAGCGTCAGAAAAAACCCCTCGAGGTGTTTAACCTTGGAACCGGTACCGGCCTTACTGTACTGGAAGTAATCAGGGCCTTTGAAAAGGCCACAGGGCAGAAGGTGAATTATAAGATTGTAGGACGCCGGGAAGGAGATATTGAACAGGTATATGCCGACACCCGTTTTGCCAATGAAGAGCTTGGATGGAAGGCTGAATCGGGCATCGAGGATACCCTTCGTTCTGCTTGGCTTTGGGAGAAAAACATTCGAAATCAAAACTAATTGCTCATGAAAACCATCCTGCTTACTGGCGGCGCCGGTTTTATCGGCTCTCATGTGGTCAGAAAGCTGGTACTGAACCATCCCGAAACCCATGTAATCAACCTTGATCTGCTTACCTATGCCGGGAACCTCGAGAACCTGGAGGATATAAAGGACCTGCCCAACTACCAGTTCATTAAAGGAGATATCGTGGACGTTGGCTTTCTGTCCGAATTGTTCTCAAAACACCCCATCGACGGAGTCATTCACCTGGCCGCAGAGTCTCATGTGGACCGTTCCATTGAAAGCCCCATGGACTTTATCAACACCAATATCATTGGAACTGTTAACCTGCTCAATGCTGCTAAATACGCCTGGAAGGGAGAAACCGAGGGCAAGCTTTTTTACCACATTTCCACCGATGAGGTGTACGGAAGCCTGGGAAAAGAAGGGATGTTTACCGAGCAGACAGCTTACGACCCCCGCAGTCCCTACTCAGCTTCCAAAGCCAGTTCAGACCACCTTGTAAGGGCATACCATCATACCTATGGGCTCCCGGTTGTGCTTTCGAACTGCTCCAACAATTATGGCCCCAACCAGTTTCCCGAGAAACTCATTCCACTGGCCATACACAATATAATCCACATGAAACCCATACCCGTTTACGGAAAGGGAGAGAATATCAGGGACTGGCTCTATGTAAAGGATCATGCTGATGCCATTGAACTGATCTTTGAACGGGGCAAAGTGGGCCGGACCTACAACATTGGTGGACTCAACGAATGGACGAATATTGACCTGATCCGCTTGCTTTGCGACATCATGGACAAGAAGCTTGAACGCAGTGAGGGTACTTCACGGGGACTGATTAGCTTTGTGAAGGACCGGGCAGGTCACGACCTGAGGTATGCCATCGACAGTTCAAGGATTACAGAAGAACTGGGATGGTCTCCATCGCTGAGTTTTGAAGAAGGACTTGAAAAAACAGTGGATTGGTACCTTGAAAACCAGCAGTGGATGGAAAGAGTCACCTCCGGCGCCTATCAATCCTACTACCAGAAGCAGTACGTAGAACGCTGATAATTAACAACCCTTATTCTACAGTGACTGACTTGGCCAGGTTCCTGGGCTGGTCCACATTACACCCGCGTATCACTGCAATGTGATAGGCAATAAGCTGCAGGGGAACCACCGATGGAATGGCTACCAGTACCTCGTCGGTCTGAGGAATTTCTATAACATGATCGGCCATGCCCCGAATGGCGGTATCACCTTCTGTAACGATGGCAATCACCACCCCGTTTCGGGCCTTCACCTCCTGGATGTTGCTGACTATCTTCTCATAAGAGCTGTCATGATTGGCAATAAAAACCACAGGCATATTTTCGTCGATCAGCGCAATGGGACCATGTTTCATTTCGGCAGCAGGATAACCTTCCGCATGAATATAGGATATTTCCTTCAGCTTAAGCGCACCCTCAAGGGCCACCGGGAAAGACACTCCACGACCCAGGTAAAGGGCATTTGTAGAATCCTTATAGATCTCAGCGATCCTCTTGAATTCATCATTTTGTTCGAGAATCTTTTCAATTTTCGCCGGCACATCATTTAGTTCTTTGATCAGGTGGGTAAAGCGTTCATCAGACAGAAGCTTCTTTTCTCTCCCAATCATAATAGCCATCATAGTCAGCACAGTCACCTGGGCTGTAAAGGCCTTTGTGGAAGCCACCCCGATCTCGGTCCCTGCATGGGTATAAACTCCTGCGTTTGTCTCCCTCGAAATACTTGAACCTGCCACATTGCAAATTCCGATAACCAGGGCACCGGCATCCTTTGCCAGCTGAATGGCAGCAAGAGTATCGGCAGTTTCACCGCTCTGACTGATTGCAAGGACCACATCGTCGGGACCGATCATTGGATTCCTGTATCTGAACTCCGAGGCATATTCAACCTCAACTGAGATCCGCGCCAGATCCTCCAGCAGGTACTCACCCACCAGTCCGGCATGCCACGAGGTCCCGCAGGCAATTATAATAATCCGCTTGGCATTGACCAGCTGATCCTTCACATCGTGGAGCCCTCCCAGTCTTATTTCATTTGAGTCGGGAATAATTCTTCCCCTGAAAGTATCCTGAATGGAGCGGGGTTGTTCGAAAATTTCCTTCAGCATGAAATGATCAAAGCCCTGCTTCTCAATCTCTGAGATACCAAGGTCCAGGGTTTGAATATTGATGCTGGTGGTATCACTGATCAGGTTCTTTAAAACCAGTTGATCCTTTCGGATCAGGGCAATATCATCGTTATTAAGGTAGATGACCCTGTCGGTATACTCAATAATGGGGGTTGCGTCAGAAGCGATGAAATATTCATTGCTCCCCAGGCCAATAACAAGCGGACTACTCCGGCGTGCTGCAATCATCATGTCGGGCTCCTCGCTGGAGATCACTACCAGTCCGTAAGCTCCTATGACCTTCTGTAGTGCCAGTGAAACAGCAATCTCAACACTCACCTTCTGTGATACATAAATGTATTCAAT
This sequence comes from uncultured Bacteroides sp., assembly GCA_964601975.1. Taxonomy (GTDB): domain Bacteria; phylum Bacteroidota; class Bacteroidia; order Bacteroidales. The sequence continues at coordinate 5,506 of CAZRPW010000065.1, read as the reverse complement.
CAGGTTCGCCAGCACTTCTGTATCGGTCTCACTGCAGAAAGTCATGCCCTGGTCGATCAGACCCTGTTTCAAAACCGCATAATTCTCAATAATCCCGTTATGTATAATTGTAAATAACCCCTTTTCCGAACTATGAGGGTGTGCATTCACATCACTGGGTTCACCATGGGTGGCCCATCGTGTATGACCAATTCCAATGTGACTGAGGGTCTCTTTACCCCTAACAAAATCCTCAAGATCCTGTACTTTTCCTTTTTTCTTGTAGACGGAGGTTTTGCCATTCAGGAGCGCTACACCGGCAGAATCATATCCGCGGTATTCCAATCTTTTCAAACCTTTGATTAGTATCGGATAGGCATCTTTGCTCCCGATATATCCAACTATTCCACACATGAATTTCTACAGTTTTATGTATACTACTTCTAACCTTATACGTTTAGGGTTGGTATAAAGGTTACTCCAAAGTGTGGAAATTTCCGGATTTCTTTTTGTATCGTATAAACGCAGCCTGAATTTATTGTCAAGATCGACACCGTCAACCATCGATTGAAAATGGAGCCCCATATTGAACTGATAGGTGTAGGTAGTATCAAAAAACATCCCCTTCGAACTTGGCTGAAGGTATCCGCCAAACTCGCTATCGTCGTTCAAATTCTCCAATAATGCCTGCTGATCGTATAAGTATGAAAGGGAGTCACCATCGGAATCGGAATATACAACAAGTCGATCCGGCTGGTTTTCCAGTGAAATTCCCGTAAGATCTTCCGGAGGCAGGTCAAAGACCAGTTTTGCAGAGGTGATAGCTACCTTTCCGCCTTCGATCCACTCATCCAGGTTTTTAAAAGAAAGGGCGGTATTCACACCGGCCAGTCCCTGCACATAACAAAAAGGAGCTTCAATCTCCGGGTTATCAAGCAGCTTCTCAACAGCCGACCCGGTATAGTCATGTTCGTAAATATTAATCTTCTGTGATGAGTATTCATTGATTGTAAAAGTGGCCCAGCGAAAATCTCTTTCTGCTGTAGAATCTACCTCCGTACTGTCATTTGCATATTTCAGTGAAAGCCTGGTAATCACGTTCGATGGCCCCACCTTGGCCATGGTTCCCTCACTGGCACTGGAGGAAGCGGTCAGGTAAAAACCATTAAAATAGTCCTTGAAAATACTATCGCTTGCAAACAAAGCGGTATCGGCCTGAACATCCAGAAATTTCTGGAGAAAAGCCTGGTTTTGAATCAGCATTGCAACTGTATCAGCATCATCCGGGAAAATGCTCACCTCTGCAAGAAGATCGGGATTATAAGCACCATCCATCTCGTAATTTGAATAATAAAGAGAATCCTTATAGATACGGCTGGTGGCCTCGTAGAGGCGGATTGTAAATGGCTCATCAACATTTCCGAAGTAGTCATCTATATAGAGAGAGAATACCATGGAATCGATCTCCGTATTGAGTGCGGGATAGTAAGCCGAGGAGGTGTTGACCTGGGTAAACAGGGAGGCCTCGGAAACCCCGGTGATGGTATCTTCCACTTTTCCCAACATAAAGAGTGTCCCACTCTGAAAGTACCTGTCGGATGTTTCGATGGGGATACCTCTTACAGTATTAACCTGAATATCGAAGATTGTATCGTAAAAAAGGAATACATTGTCACTTGGCGGCAACAAATCCTGACCAAGATCAGGCTCCCATGCCGAACATGATGTAAACAGCACTACCATGGCCAAAACGACCGCAATAACCCAACTTTCCTTCTTCTTCATATTACCTAAATGCAATTAATCGTTGAGGATACTGTCATAGAAAACGGAAAACTTGTCCACATATTCTTCACCAGGCGAATAATCTAATATGGGCTTCCCGGATTCTTTCATCACCTTCAGCACCGGATCGGGCAATGAATCACTTCCCTGTACCAATCCGTCTGAGTAAGTAGCAGCCAGATTAACCAGGTTTTCATAGGCAGGGTCCTTGACCATGGAGACATGGTCAGGAGAGACTCCATCCACCAGCAGTTTTTCTGCAAATGTTTTATCCAGGGCTTTATCAAAGCCGTTGTTATACATCGAGAAAACCACTTTAGAATCTGCAAACAAAGGATCTTCCCTGTAGGCCTTTTTAATATAAAGGGGAACCAGCGAAGTGAACCAGCCGTGACAATGCACCAGGTCGGGCGACCAGCGCAACTTCCGAACTGTTTCAAGCACGCCTCTGGCAAAGAATATCATCCTTTCGTCGTTATCCTTGAAAAAGGACCCCTTTGCATCGGCAACCGTATGTTTGCGTTGAAAATAGTCTTCGTTGTCGATAAAATAGACCTGCATCCTGGCTGCCTGAATAGAGGCGACCTTGATGATAAGGGGGTGGTCCGTATCGTCAATAATAAGATTCATCCCCGAAAGCCTGATCACTTCGTGAAGTTGATTCCGGCGTTCGTTGATACTACCATATTTTGGCATGAAGGTTCTAATCTCCTTGCCTGTCTCCTGGATTGCCTGGGGTAAAGAACGGCCAATCTGGGAAAGTTCGGTTTCTGGCAAATAGGGCGTAATCTCCTGAGAAACAAATAATACCTTTTTACTTTCCATCGTGTAAGCCTCGGTTTGAAAATCATGCAAATTTACTAAAAAAAAATGACTCCAAATTATCTATCTTTGGACCTACACTTAACAGATGATCGTTTACAGAACAAAAGATGAGCTGATAAGCCATCTGAAAAGCCTTCGTGGCCATCAAAAAAGCATCGGATTGGTGCCCACCATGGGCGCCCTTCACGAGGGACATATCTCACTGGTAACCAGATCGACCCGGGAGAACGACTGTACGGTTGTATCCATATTTGTGAACCCCACACAGTTCAATGATTCCTCCGACCTGGAGAAGTATCCGCGGACACCTGAAAAAGATTTGGAAATGCTGCAGGAAAATGGAGTCAATGTGATTTTTATGCCTTCGGTGGAAGAAATGTATCCGCCGAAGGAGGACACCAGGATCTTCGACCTGAACGGACTCGACCTCGTCCTGGAGGGTGCCACCCGGAAAGGCCATTTTAACGGGGTAGCCCAAATTGTAAGCAAACTGTTTTTGATCACCTTACCACACAGGGCATATTTTGGACAAAAAGATTTCCAGCAGCTGGTAATTATTCACCGCCTCGTGGAGATTATGGGATTGGACCTGGAGATTGTGCCCTGTCCCATCATCAGGGAAAAAGACGGGCTGGCAATGAGCTCAAGGAATGTGCGTCTTGGCCGTAAGGAGCGAAAAGAGGCCCCTTTTATATACCAGAGTCTGCTCAAAGCCCATGAAAGGAAAGCTGAACTTTCACCCCGAGATCTGAAGCTTTGGGTGAGAACCCACTTCAATCAAAACCCTTTAATGGAGCTTGATTATTTTGAAATCGTTGAATATAAGACGCTTAAACCCATTAACTCCTGGGAGGAGGGGGTGAACAAAGTGGCCTGCATTGCTGTTTTATTGGGGGGAGTAAGATTGATTGATAATATGATTTTTGATTAACTTTGCACCAGGAATCAACGAGTCATGAACATTGAAGTAGTTAAATCTAAATTACACAGGGTAAGCATCACCGAAGCTGACCTCAATTACATTGGTAGCATTACCATCGATGAAGACTTGATGGAAGCAGCCAATCTCATTGAGAACGAGAAAGTTCAAATCGTGAATATCAACAATGGTGAAAGATTGGAAACCTATGTAATTACAGGGGAAAGGGGAAGCGGACAGATCTGCATGAACGGACCAGCAGCAAGAAGGGTTGCCGTGGGAGACATTGTCATCATCATCTCCTACGCATCCATGGATTTTGAAGAGGCAAAGACTTTCAAACCTGCCCTCATCTTTCCCGATACTACCACCAACAAATTAACCTGACCCTTTTGAAAAAAACAATATTACAAGTTCTGAGGATCGCCGGCTTTTTGGCGCTGGGTATTCTTTTGCTCTATTTCGCCTTCAGGGGCATCGCATTTGAAGAATTGTCAAAAATCCTGAGTGAGGCCAATTTCTGGTGGATCGGGGCCTCTCTCTTTTTTGCATTTATAAGCTTTTTTTCACGGGCCCGTCGGTGGGTATTGCTCATCGAGCCCCTGGGCTTCAAGCCCTCCTTTAAAAACACCTACCATTCTCTAATGGTGGGATACCTCTCAAATTTTGCCCTTCCGCGCCTGGGAGAAGTTACCCGCTGTGTAACACTCGGGAAAAGAGAAAAAATCCCGGTGGATTCGCTCATCGGTACTGTCATTATTGAAAGGGTTACCGACCTTATAATGCTGCTGCTGATTATGCTTGTTCTGATCATCAGCTGGGCCGATAAATTCGGAACTTTCTTCAATGATAACATCTTTATCCCCTTGCAGGAGAAGATTACTGTCACTTTCGGCGGCATGTTGCTTTTCTGGATTCTGGTTTTTGGAGGTTTTGCTCTGATCGTCCTTCTTCTCTATTTATTCAGGAGACCTCTGGGAAGAATTAGCCTTGTGAGGAAGGTCTCTGACTTTCTGAAAGGAATTCTGGACGGACTGAAGACCATCTATAAAATGCAACGGAAATGGGAGTTCATTCTGCACTCGGTCCTGATCTGGTTTTTATATATAATGATGACCTGGGTGGTGGTATTTGCCCTGAAAGAAACCTCATCACTCAGTTTTGTGGATGGCATATTCCTGCTGGTAATTGGCGGGCTGGGGATGTCGGCACCGGTTACAGCGGGCTTTGGAGCTTTCCACTGGATCACATCCAGGGGCCTTGTTTTCGTATATGGCCTATCACTGGAACAGGGAGGCGCCTATGCCATCCTGGCCCATGAATCTAATTCACTTTTCACCATATTACTCGGTGCGATTTCCTACATCATCCTGATGTCAACACGTAAAAAAAAGCCTCCGGAAATCACCAGATAAATGCTGAGCTACGAAGAAATAATCGGCAAACTTATAAGCCCTGAGAAGGCTGTTGAACGCTTTTCTAAAAAATTCAGGGAGGGGAAAAAAATTGTCTTCACCAACGGTTGTTTTGATCTGCTGCACAGGGGCCACGTATATTACCTGGCCAAAGCCCGCGAATTGGGCGATGTGCTGGTGATTGGCCTGAACAGCGACAGCTCGGTTACCCGGCTAAAGGGTGAAGGACGGCCTGTAAATAATCAGAATGCCCGGGCTGAAGTACTGGGGGCATTGGGCATGGTGGATTACATAATCCTTTTTGAGGAGGACACTCCCCTGAACCTGATCAACACCGTAAAACCCGACCTGCTGGTCAAGGGCGGCGATTACAGGGCAGAAGAAATCGTGGGCTACCGGGAGGTAATTTCCTGGGGAGGAGCGGTACTCACGATTCCCATCCTGGAAGGCTACAGCAGCACCTCCATCATCGAGCGCGGCTAAACCCGGGAGCAGGCCTGCTATCTCACTCAATAATTCAGAATGGTAATTAATTCCCATATTGATTAATCCGGCATAAGGCTTATTGTCTTGTCGCATGCCT
>CAZRPW010000064.1:10561-24919 GCA_964601975.1 uncultured Bacteroides sp. | reverse complement strand
AGGCTGTCAACCTGGGCGTTTAATCCGGATACCCCCACGGCAATAATGGTAATTATAAATAATTTTCTCATGGCTAGGTATTAACGGTTATATTTAAGGATCAGCTTATCATGATCGGAGTAGTTCTGGTAAGAGGAGACAATCACCTTCTCCCCGGGTTCCAGTCCGCCCAGTACTTCATAATATCTTGGATTCTGCCGCCCGATGCTAATATCACGCTTCACGGCAAACTCACCACTTTCATCCAGTACAAAGACCCACTGTCCACCAGTGGTCTGGTAAAAGCCTCCCTTTGTAAGCAAAACGCCCTCCTTTGACTCACCCAGTTGCAACCTGATCCTGGAGGTCTGACCAATACGAATCTGCTCCGGCACCTCTTCGGTAAAAACCATGTCCACTGCGAAGCGACCGCCCGTTACCTCGGGGTAGACCTTGGTAATTACCCCTGTGTAAGGAACAGAGGCAAAATCACACTCGCCTTTCAGTCCGCGCTGAACCCTGGCAATATAGTGCTCATCGATGTCCACTCTCAGCTTATATGAGGAAAGAATATTGATAATCCCCACCCTGGTACCATAGGTTACCACCTCGCCAATCTCCGGATTCAGGTTGGCCAGTTCTCCGTCCACGCTTGCCTTAATATTGAGTTTCTCCATCCGCCTCTGGATAATCACCATACTCTTCTCCATGCTTTCTACTGACTTTTCCAGCGAAGCGATCTGGATGGAGCGGTACAAAGAATCATTCCTGAAGTTTCTCAACATCAGTTCAAGCATTTCCGAAGCACCTTTATATGCCTCCCTGGATTGTTCAAACTCCTCCCGGGAGATGTGCTCCTGCTCCCTTAGTAAGATGTTATTTTCAAAAGCCCTTTTGGCCTGTGTTGCAGAAATTTCCAGATTGATAATCTGCTGTTGATAGTTTAGCCGGGTCTGGTCCATCTGCAATCGAGCTGTACGTAAATCGTTGATTGCTCTTACCACCTGGGCCTCACTGTTGGTAATCTCCAGCAGAAGGTTATCGTTGCTCAGCCGGATTATAACATCCCCTTTTTTAACCATATTGCCCTCCTCAATAAGGATCTCCTCCACCCTTCCACCTTCCACAGCGTCGAGATAAACAGTGGTGATGGGCTCAACAGTTCCCTGGACAGTAATGTAGTCCTGGAATACATCATACTTCACCTCTTCAATGGTGATCCTGGATACATCCACATTGTACTTGGAGCTTTTATCTCCAAAAATAATGACCACCAGCACGGCGATCATGAGCACTCCAAAAAGGATATACCAGATATTTTTCCGGGTGATACCCCTTTTCTTATCCAGTTTTCGGTCCATTCCGTCCATATTGTCCATTCGTCTGTTTTTAAGTTACTCCCATTCCCTTCCCACTTTTATGCCAAAGAAGTCAAAATTTTGATTTCCATAGGGTTAGAATCCGGATACTTTTTACTTCCTTTATAAAAGTGTTCGATTATGGGATTTATATGTTCGATTTCGAACACATCATCACTCTGAATGGTCTGGGTTTTTGCAGAAAAACCTTGAATGATAACGATTTGAAAGCAAAGGCACTCTTTTTGTGTTATTATACTATCTAAAGATAATAGCTGATCAAAATGGAAGAAAAAATTGGTAGAATTCTTGCGGTGGATGACAATGAAGACATCCTGTTTGCACTGAAACTTTTACTCCGCCCTCATGTGGAGATCATTGAAACCCTGACTGGTCCGGAGAATCTCCCGGAAGTAATGCATAAGCAAGACTGGGATGTGGTTCTCCTGGACATGAATTTCACAAAGGATGCCATAAGCGGGCAGGAGGGTTTTGACGCCCTCTCTACAATCCTGGAGATTGACCCCAATGCTGTGGTTGTATTTATCACAGCCTATGGTGATGCCGAGAAGGCAGTGAAATCCATAAAAATGGGCGCCACCGATTTCATTCTTAAACCCTGGCAGAACGAAAAGATTCTGGCCACCATCAACTCGGCCATCAGTCTTCGACGCACCCGCATCCAGGCCCAGAATCTGAAGATGAAGCAGCAGGAGATCAGTGCGGTACTGGACCAGCCCTATACCGATTTCGTGGGACAATCGCCCGAAATGTACGAGGTGTTCAATACCATTAAAAAAGTGGCTGCCACAGATGCCAACATCCTGATCCTTGGCGAAAACGGAACGGGTAAGGAACTTGTTGCCAGGGCACTGTATCGAAATTCCCTCCGGAAAGATGAAGTATTCATAAGTGTTGACCTGGGCTCAATCCCGGAGACCCTCTTTGAGAGCGAACTGTTTGGGCATGAGAAGGGCGCTTTTACCGATGCACATAAAATGAAACAGGGACGTTTCGAGATTGCCTCTTCGGGCACCCTCTTCCTGGATGAAATCGGAAACCTCACTTACCCGCTGCAATCCAAGCTTTTAACCGTTCTGGAAAGAAGGGAGATCACGCGGGTGGGTTCAACCAAGCCCATTCCCATCGATGTCAGGATGATCTGTGCCACAAACAATAACATCCATATGGATGTGGCTGAAGGGATATTTCGGCAGGACCTGCTCTACAGGATCAATACGGTGGAAATCCATCTTCCGCCGCTGCGGGACCGAACCGGGGATGTACCCCTGCTGGCCGATCACTTTCTGAAAATCTACAGCCGAAAATACCGCAAAGCCATCCGGAACATCCAGTCCTCCGCCATAAAGAAACTGAACCAGTATAGCTGGCCGGGCAATGTAAGGGAACTTCAGCATGCCATTGAGAGGGCCGTAATTATGTGCGAAGGCTCCAGTCTGAGTCCCGATGATTTTATACTTACCTCAGCTGTGAAAAGTAGCGGCGGACTTGAACTGGACTCCTACAACCTGGAAGATATTGAAAAGACCATCATTGAGAAAGTATTGAAAACCAATCAGGGAAATGTGACCCAGGCAGCCACACAGTTGGGCCTGACGCGCACATCATTATACAGGAGAATGGAAAAACATGGCCTTTAAGCAATTCCGATTCAATATCATCCTCAGGGTATTGTTGCTCACTGCCACATGCCTGGCCCTGTTTATCACGCTGAACAGCTCCTATACCTTCACCCCCATCCTGGTGGCGGGCCTGATTATCTATGAGGTCTGGTCGCTTATCAAGTATGTGGACCTAACCAACCGGGAGCTGGCCAGTTTCCTTGAAAGCATCAGGTACTCGGAGTTTACAAGGTCGTTCCAGATCAGTGACAAGGGGACCTCCTTCGACGAACTGAATGCTGCCTTTAACGATGTAATGAAAGATTTCCAGGAAGTAAGAGCAGAGAGAGAGGAGCATTTTCATTACCTGCAGAGTATTGTGCAGAATATTGACATCAGTATTCTGGCCTACCAGCGCGACGGAACTGTTGAGATGATCAACCCGGCCGCAAAGAAACTTTTCCAGGTCAACACCCTCAGGAACATTCACAAATTAAGGCCACTCAGCGAAAAACTGGCAAATACCCTGCTCTCCATCAACCCGGGAGAGAATAAGCTGGTTAAAGTACAGGATGACGAGGACATCCTCCAACTGGCCATCTACGCCACCGAATTTAAGGTGAAAAATAAGGTGATTTTGCTAAGCACCATCAAGAACATCCAGAATGTCCTCGAGGAGCAGGAGACCGCTGCATGGCTGAAGCTGATCCGGGTACTCACCCACGAAATCATGAATTCCATCGCACCCATCGCCTCTCTGTCTTCCACCGTTGAAAATATGGTTAAACCCTACGCCACAGGCGAAAAGAGCCCCCCCGAAATTGAGATGGAAACCATCAGTGAGATCCAGGCTGCCCTGCAGACCATCAACAAAAGAAGTACAGGGCTGATGAATTTCGTGGAGACTTACCGGAGCCTTACAAAGATTCCCGACCCCAATTTCGAGGTGGTCTCCATGAAGGAGGTTATCCAAAATGTGCACACCCTCATGAAAAAGGAGGCACAGGAAAAGAATATCTCACTATCAGTGGACATGGAACCCGATACCATCGAAGTACATATCGATGAACAGATGATTGAACAGGTACTCATCAACCTGGTAAAGAACTCTGTCCAGGCCCTTGATGGAATCAAGAACGGAAAGATTCTTATCCGCGGATTCTACAATAAAAGAGGAAGGCCCAGCATACAGGTAACTGATAACGGACAGGGTATTCTGGGCGATGTGATAGACAAAATATTCATCCCCTTCTTTACAACCAAAAGAAGCGGCTCAGGCATTGGTCTTAGCCTCTCCCGCCAGATTCTGAGGCTTCATGGTGGATCCATTACAGCACAGAGTATTCCCAATCAAGAGACCATCTTCACAATGACTTTCTAGGATAATTTTTCTAAATTACAGATTGATAAAAAGATAAATTGATATTTACCTATGAAACGTCCATTACAATACTTTCATATTATCACAAATGGACATGAAAGTATTGTTCTGGTAAGTTACACAAGGCCAACAATATAAACTAAATATTTACTTGTGAAACATATCATACGAATTTCGCTATTCCCGGCTCTGCTCCTTCTGATCTCGCCCCTTCATGCACAATTAAAGACCTACCTGAGCCTGGAAGCCGGGCCACACTGGAGCATGGTAAAGATCGATGATCCCGGCGGCTACTTTGAGCCTGTAAATGCAGGCAGTACCATCGGGGGCATTACAGTGGAACAGGAGATTTTCCCTAATCTTTCGGTAGTTACCGGCGTCTATTATCAGCCTTACAAAACCGGTATCAATATGAGCGACGAGCGAAGGATGCAGTCCAGAAACCACTCCCATAATGCGCTGATGATTCCGCTGAGGGTACAATACCGCATTCAGCCCACCGAATACCCGTTCTTTTTCTCTCCCCGGCTGGCTTATCTCTACAGCCTCAATACGCTACCCGATGATGGCTTTTCAACCTCAGGAGTGATTTCAAGCCCTGAGGGGACTGCGTTCTCCTATGTTCACAGCCAGACCATGGACGAACCCGGGAAGCACCTGCTGGAGCTTGGCATGAGCATAGGGCTCAGGTTTTCGGGCCTGTGGCAGGCATCATTTAACCTGTCATACCTGTCGGGGGCACTGAATAGTTCCACTTCCGGAGCGCTGCTGGAGTATACAGACCAACAGGGGAGTGAATACTCGGCACGCTACAATTCCAAAGGAAATGGATTGTACAGCACCCTGGCCCTCAACCTTCCCCTTAGCAACCTCTGGCAAAACCGGGATTACCGCATTCATTCACGTATTGAAAACTCTTCCTGGAAAGGAAAATCGGTAGAGCGCAAAGGTGAGTTATACCTGGGAGGTGAGCTTGGGGCACTCTGGAGGCTGTTTTACTCATCCGACCCGGCCCTGGGAGCACGTCCCATGGAAGGAAGGGGTATCTTTCGCTATGCCAACTTCCACACAGGCATCTATGGCGGATACATGATTACGCCTGAGCTGGGAATCGATCTTGGAGTCAACTATCAGCGCTCCTCCACCTTCTACGCCCTGATGTACGATCATGAAGTCGACTTCACCGGGAAAAGCGCTGCCCCCATGTACCTCGAGGTTCCGTTGAGGTTTAGATATTTCTACGATGTATACGAGCAAAAGCTATTTGCTGTGGTCTACGGAGGAGCCTCCCTTCTGACACAATTCTCCTCCGGAGGATATGCTTCGCCAGGCGGAGATTTCAGCTACACCGATCCGGCCACCCAGGCGATAAATTCCGCCAGTACATCTTCCTCTGCGATACGACTATCCAGTCTTCGGCCTCTACTTCGACTGGGCACCGGTGTTGAATACCTGCTTCCCATGAAATTCCCCATGTATGCCACAGCCTACATCAACTACATGCAGGGATTCATGGCGGTGGAAGAGCTTGATGTCAGTTCCTCTCTTGTCGGGGGTACCTCAAGGGCTTCGCTGCTTTATCACGGCAACGGATGGAGCTTCGATGTGGGAATAAAGATTCCCATGAGTTTCGATGACCGCCAGAACTGTGTCAGGCTTACAAGGGACTAAAAAGAAGATAAGCAAGTCAAACGCAACCTCTAAGCCTTTATCTGCGTCTTAATACTGTAACCCAAAAACAGAAAAGATGAAAAGAAGTGTTCATTTTTTAAGCGCCATATTCCTAAGCCTTCTTGCGCTCTCCTCTTGTAATCAGTCAGAGGAAAACGGTCGGCTCACACTTGGCTTCGACCTTGTGGATGAGAACCTTCAAAAATCAGCTTCCACCAACGACTATCTTTCATATGCCCTGCTCACTATCGTGGGCGAGGATGGATCCCTGGTATATGACAAAGAGCCCGTTGAACTAATCCGCTTCGGAACCGGACTGGTAACCCGTTCCCTGGAGCTTCCGGTGGGAGAATTTTTGCTGAGCGAATTTATGCTCACAGATACCGCAGGAATGGTACTCTGGGCTACCCCCCTTGAGGGATCAAAACTGGCCGTACTGGTCAACGAACCCCTGCCCAGGAATTTCAGGATATATGCCGACCAGTCCACCAGCATGAATATCCAGGTGGTAAATGTGGGCAACCGGCCCCCGGCCGACTTTGGATATGTGGAGTTTAACATAGACTTTGTGGAAAGTTTTTGTTTTAAGGTCTCCTACGATATGATCATTCCTGAGGGTGAATGGGATAGTCTCATGATGAGCCCTGAAAGCTCGCACATGCCATGGTATGAATCACGCATCGAGGTTATATCCGGCAACCGTGTTGTGCTTGATGAAGCCATGTGGCCCGGCCTGAATCATTATAACATTCCTCTAATCCCGGACAACTATCAAATCATTGCCTATGGACTGCAGAAAGACACCATTTTTTATGAGGTCTTTTCCCTGGATGAACTCTCCATATTTGCTTGCAATCCGGAAAATCCACCCCTGATGATTCCGGGAGAGCATCCATACATCTACATCACCCCTGAAGGTCTTCATCAGCCCACTATACAGCAGGGGGTATTCGGACAGATTATCGGACCACTGGATATGTTCATGGATAGTACAATCAAAGATGTGCAGCCACTGATTCAGGACATCTGTTTCTTCCCCTATCATGTAATCGACTCCATTTACTCCTTTGCCCCCATCGATTGTTTCATTCCGTCCGAATTTATAACGATGGAACCAGAACTGGTAGTCAGATCCAATTCAGAGGGCTTTTTCCAGGCCGGACTTCATGAGGGTGAATTCCTGTACCTGGTGCGCACCAATCAGGGATACTATATGGATGCCTTTATCAGCTCCCACAGGCCGGGTTATGTAAAAGTCAGTCAGGGTGAAGTATTCGAACTCTCCATCTTCCTGTCAGATTGCTCCATGTGGATGTAGCAAGCATTCAAAAGAAATCAGCGGGTTTTTCTATCTTTGGAGAAACCCGTTTTTTTATGTCCCGAACAGATCTGCACGATATATATTCACAGAGATTTACCCGTTTTCAATCCATTGTCAGTCATCACAACCATCTGATGAATATCCTCTCCATCGTGCGACTGGCCTCCCTGGTCGCCATCGTCTGGTTCATTGTCCTGGTTGTAAAACACGATCGGCCTGTATTTTACCTGTGCTCGGCTGCTATGCTTGCGCTATTCCTCTTCCTGGTGAAGCGCTACAACTTCCAGAAAGACCTGAGAAATCTGAATACCCGGATACGCAATCTCAACAAGCTGGAAACAGCCTGCCTCGACCACCAGTACAGGGACAGGCCCGATGGAATGGAATTCGCAGACCCCTCCCACCCCTGGTCGCACGACCTGGATCTCTTTGGTCGTGGGTCACTCTACCAGTATCTGAACCGCACTTCAACACTGAAGGGGAAAAAATTACTGGCTGGATTCCTCACTACCGAACCCGATAGCCCAAAAGAAATACAACAAAGGCAGCAGATCATAGAAGACCTGAAGGAAAGGATCGACTTCAGACAGACCTTCACAGCCCGCGGAGCCATGTTCGAAGAAGAAGAGGGTGATATACCGGGTATTAAAAAATGGCTGACGACAGACTCTTTTATCACAAAGCATAAGTGGCTCGCATACCTGGCAATGGGAATAGTAGCCCTTGCCATCAGCATTATTGTATATGGAATCATTGTACCGGGAGGGGCCAGGTACCTGCTCCTCTTGCTCCTGTTCAATTTTGTCATGCTTTCCCCCTTCCTGGCCCGAATCGGCCGCTATCAGCAATCTATTTCCAAAAAGCATAATTTACTGCTAGGGTATGCAATGTTGCTTAAGATCATTGCAGAAACGCCCTTCGAGAATCCCTTCCTGGCAGAAAGCCGGGAAAAAGCAAGAAATGGAATGAAGGAGGTTGCAAGGCTCTCGAAATTGCTTAACATATTCGACCAGCGGCTGAATATGCTGCTGGGGGTAATTTTCAACGGCCTCTTTTTATTTGATTTCATCATGCTTTACTTCCTGGAGAGGTGGAAGCGGAGAAACCAGCATAAAATTCTGGAGTGGATCGAAATTACCGGGCACACCGACGCTATGATCTCCTTGTCGGGTTTTGCCTGGAACCATCCCGAATTCACTCAGCCTATAATGGAAGAGAAACAGGGTCCCCTTGAAGTAAAGGGCTTGGGTCACCCGCTGATCGCTGCTGAGAAAAGGGTGGTAAACGACCTGGTCATCAAAGATGAAAAAGTAGTTATAATCACCGGTGCCAACATGGCCGGGAAGTCCACCTTTCTCAGATCCCTGGGCATCAACACCCTCCTGGCCTACACGGGCTGTCCGGTCTGCGCTTCCACATTCAGAATGGGCTTCATGGGACTCTACTCCAGTATGAGAACGGCCGATTCACTGGCCGATGAGGAATCCTATTTCCTGGCCGAAATTAAAAAACTTCAAAAGATTGTAAAGCGCATGGAGAAAGGCGATCCTATGTTGATCCTTCTTGACGAGGTGCTCAAAGGAACCAATACCACCGACAAAAAACTGGGTTCGATCGGACTTATAAAACGATCACTGCCTCACCCGGTCTGCTGCTTTATCGCCACCCATGATCTGTCCTTAGGTGAGATGGAAGAGCAGCTTCCCGGTAAAGTTGTTAATTACTGTTTTGAAAGCTACATCAAGGGAGTGGAACTCACATTTGACTACACCATTCGTAAGGGAATTGCCACCAATATGAACGCCTCTTTCCTCATGAAACAGATGGGGATCATGGATTAGACAATGCAAATGCAGGAAGGAACAGCGCAGATCTCAGCCATAGAAAGAATCATCACCGGTTTTTCAGACCTGGCCTGGGGGACTCCCCTGCTGATCCTATTGCTGGGAGGTGGACTATTCTTCCTGCTCTACTCCCGGCTGCTGCCCTTTCGCTATTTTGCACACGCCATCGCCATCCTGCGGGGGAAGTACGACAATCCGGATGAGCCCGGACAAATCAACCATTACCAGGCGCTTTCCACAGCCCTGGCGGCTACGGTGGGCATGGGAAACATCAGCGGGGTAGCACTGGCTATTGCCATGGGCGGACCCGGGGCCATCTTCTGGATGTGGGTCAGTGCCCTGCTTGGCGTATGCACCAAATACTTCACCTGCACCCTGGCGGTCATGTTCCGCGGACGAGACAGCAATGGAGAGCTTCAGGGCGGACCCATGTATGTAATTGTGGAAGGACTTGGAAAAAACTGGAGGCCACTGGCCGTCTTCTTCTCCCTCATGGGTATGATCGGAGTCCTGCCCATGTTCCAGGTGAATCAGCTCACCCAGATAGTACGGGATGTGGTACTGATCCCCAATGGAGTGATGGCCGGCTTCGGCACCGACCTTGTATCCGGACTGGTGGTAAGTGTGCTTGTAGGACTTGTAATCTTTGGAGGAATCAGGAGGATCGGGAAAGTGACCGGAAGGCTGGTCCCGATAATGGTGGTACTCTATGTAATTTCGGTTTTAGTAATCATCTTCTCCCGACCCGGACAAATCCTTCCCAGTTTTGCTTTGATTTTCAGGGATGCCTTCACAGCTCAATCTGTAATGGGAGGTGCGCTGGGTGCACTGGTTATTACCGGTGTCAGGCGGGCAGCATTTTCTAACGAAGCCGGAATCGGGACAGCCCCCATGGCCCATGGCGCTGCAAAAACAAATGAACCGGTTCGGGAAGGACTGGTGGCCATGCTTGGACCGGTGGTGGATACCATCATTGTATGTACAATGACAGCGCTGGCTCTGATCATAACCGGCGTGTGGAACAACGGGGAATCCGATGGAATTACCCTGACCGCCGACGCATTTGAAAGTGCACTCCCGGGTATCGGAGCCTACCTGCTCACCCTCTGCGTATTCATATTCTCCCTTTCCACCATGCTCTCCTTCCCATACTACGGAACCAAATGTTACTCCTTTGTTTTCGGTGCAAAAAGAAGCTATCTCTATAAATGGTTCTACATAATCACCATCCCCGTCGGGGCAACGGCTACCCTGGGTACAGTGGTGGGCATATTCGATGGCGCCTACGCACTGATGGCCTTCCCCACGATGATCTCAGCCCTGCTGCTCTCACCAAAGGTGATTGCAGCATCAAAGGATTACTTTAATCGACTGAAAACCCATCAAAATTAGTCAGGAAGTTTCCTTACAGCCCGTAAAAACTGTTTGAAGCTCTGCGGCCTTGCCAGTATACGCCTGTCTCGATCAAGCAGAAAGATGGAAGGAGTTGCGTAGATGTAATAATCGCCCGGAACTTTCCCATGCCACCCCAGCGGATCATGTACCGTAATCCAGGACATCTCCTGCTGCGCCAGGTAGGTCGAAAACTGCGTAGCCGAACTGTCAATAGAAATTGCAAGCACCTCCAATCCCATCTCATTTTCCTCCAGGTACCACTGCTGAAGCTCAGGAATCATAGCCCGGCAATGTTCACAGGTACTGGCCCAGAAAATGAGCAGGGTATAAGGCCCGGGCAGGTCCGAAAGGGTATGGTTTTTACCAAAAATATCCCTGATTGTAAAATCGGGAGCTATGGCACCTACGCTCATCCGCTCATAACCCTCCATCCTCTCCCTTACAAGCTCGGCCACCTCCGATTCACAGGACTCGTCCAGGTAATAATCGGCCAGATGGAGCTGGACCTGCTCCATCCCCAGAAGTTCAAATCCTTCCAGCAAAAACTCCACCACAAATGAGCGAAGCTCGGGCTCCGGGGCCACATTCACCATGATCCTGTCAACCGCCTCAATGAAGCACTTTTCCTGCTGTTCCATTGAAAAAGTATCAACCATGAACAAAGAGAGATAGTCCACCACTCTGAATGCATATACAGGGGCATATAACAGTTCAGGGTCATCAATGGGGGCCACATCAAAAAAAAGACGTTTTAGCGTATCAATGCGTTTTTGATGCGACAAGAATCCGGAAACCACAGGTGCACGAAAGGCAGACATAATCCGGGTAGCGTAAAGATCCGGGTAGCGCTCTATGCGGGATTCAATAAAAGCTTTCCTGCCAGACTGTAGTTCTGCGTAACGCTTCACCGCAGCTTCATATTTTTCATTCCCTGGTAAGGCCGGGAGTAAATCTCCATAAACCTGTGCCAGCTTTTCCTCATAATTCAGCTGAAAGTTTATAAAATCAGCATAAACCTGGTTTTCAAGGGAGCCATCAAATACGGGCAGGGGTCCATCCCCATCCCTTGATACATTGAAACTCATATCCTCACGCTTGTAGATGAACTCCACAAAACTATTTTCACTTCTCACACCTTCATAAACCTCCGGATAGATCAGGCGGAAGACACCAGGGTGGATCTCCTCGGGGAGTAAAAAATGAAATGAACCTGCGCCATTCTCTACGCTATCAATGATAGTGAAGTGATCCCCGTAATAAGAAGCCAGGTAGATGTTTCCCTCTGCTACATGCTCAATATTTCCCTGGATAAGGTAGGGCTGGGCGGATAACCGGCCCGAGAAAGCCGCTATTAAACCAAGAATTCCTATCAAATATCTACTCCTCATCAAATGGCGTTTTCTTTCCTGCACTGTGAATTTAATAATTTATCCATACCTGAATATGCATTTCTGTCACTATTCCGTCACCGGAAAGGAATAAGCAAGCTGATTTTCAGGGAATACCGTAACTTTACAAAATGAAATCAAAAACGAAAGAGGGTGGTCCATCCTGGGTGAGCATCATCCGTAAATATAACCAGCCCGATACCAGAAAAAGTATCTGGCAGATCATCAACTCAATGGGAGGATATATAATCCTCTGGGCTCTGATGTATTATTCCCTGGGTATCTCTTACTGGCTCACACTGGCACTTGCCCCTGTTGCTGCAGGATTTATGGTGCGGCTATTCATTATTTTCCATGATTGCGGTCACGGCTCCTTTTTCAAATCAAGCAGGGCCAACAGGATTGTGGGCATCTTCACAGGTGCAATGGCATATACACCCTACGACCGCTGGCACAAGGACCACGCCACCCACCACAATACCGTGGGAAACCTGGATAAGAGGGGTACGGGCGATGTATGGACGCTGACCGTAGCTGAGTACGAGGCAATGACTCCCTGGAAGAGATTCACATACAGGGTTTACAGGCACCCTCTTATTCTTTTTGGAATAGGCCCCTTCCTGCTCTTTGTAGTCTGGTTCCGTTTCACAAAGAAGGATGCCAGTCAGCAGGAGCGATGGAACACCTACCTGACCAACCTGATTCTCCTGCTCATTAGCGGCGGATTGATATTATTAATGGGATGGAAGGCATATTTGATGATTATGCTACCTGTTACATTTATTGGCACTTCGGCCGGGACCTGGCTTTTCTATGTTCAGCATCAATTTGAAGATGTGGTATGGGAGCATGATGAGCAATGGAATTATAAGGATATTGCCCTGCAGGGAAGCTCATTTTTAAAAGTTCCGAAAATCCTGCAATGGTTCTCGGGAAACATTGGTTTTCACCATGTCCATCACCTGGGTCCAAAAATCCCCAACTACAACCTGGAGCGCTGTCATCGTGAAAATACAATCTTCAATTCTGTGAAGCCTGTAACCGTAGGAAAGGGTATCGCCACCATGAAATTTAAACTGTGGAACGAACAGATGAACCGGCTTATTTCTTTCAGACAGTTTCGTAAAACAACAACAGCTTAAGTAATTTCTTCTACTTTTATACTCCTCAACCAATCCCTTCAATCATGAAAAATTGTCTAATGATCATCCTCTGCACATCCATCCTGGTATCGTGCGGGAGTCCCTCTGCAAATAATATCGCTGCAACAGAAACTGAGCAGTGGATACAGCTTTTTAACGGTAAGGATCTTGACGGGTGGACCATCAAAATAAACAAGCATCCCCTGGGTGAAAATTTCAACAATACCTTCCGGGTAGAAGAGGGAATGATGGTGACCCGGTATGACCAGTATGAGATTTTCGATGAGGAATATGGACACATTTTCTACAAGAACCCCTATTCACATTATAAACTCAGGGTAGAATACAGGGTGGTAGGCGAACAGGTAAATGGAGGACAGGGCTGGGCCTTTAAAAACAGCGGTGTGATGTTCCACGCCCAGAGTCCCGAATCCATGGAATTGAACCAGCCCTTCCCTGTCAGCCTGGAAGCCCAGTTCCTGGGCGGAAACGGCGAAGGTGACAGGCCCACTGCCAATCTTTGCACTCCTGGAACCAATGTTGTCATCAATCATGAACTGATTACCCAACACTGCATCTCATCCACCTCTCCTACCTTCCATGGTGAGGAATGGGTCACCTTCGAACTGGTGGTTTACGGTGATAGCATCATCCACCACCTTGTCAATGGCGACACCGTGCTTACCTACTCAGCTCCTGTAATAGGTGGAGACAATAAGCCCGAAAATTATGCAATTGCCGATGACACACCGGTCACATCGGGCTACATTGCCCTGCAGGCAGAAAGCCATCCCTACGATTTCAGGAAAGTGGAGCTACTCGATTTGAGCAAGTAAGCTCCCATTCCCCATATATTTCTTAGCGCCTGCGTGTTGTAGATGACCTTGAAGGTGTCGACTTAGAAGGCGTTGACCTCGATGGCGCTACTGACTTGGAAGGTGTAGAAGGTCTGCTGTACTGGTTACTGCTCCTGTTCTGCTGATAATTTTGCGTACGCTCAGCTCCCCTGCTTCTTGAGTTGGAATCCCGATTCAGACTCTGACTGGGTGAAGTATTAGAGCGATTGTAGGAATTAGAAGGCTGACTCTGCCTTGTGGCGGGTGGTTGTCCGGCCGAAGGCCTTGTTTGCACGGTCGAAGGTCTTGCCTCCCTTGTATAAGGCTGTTGCCCTGTGGTGGGGCGCTGTCCGTCAGTCGGTCTTGTCTCCCTGGTCGATGGTTGCTGCCCTGTGGTGGGCCGTTCAACGGTCGAAGGCCT
>CAZRPW010000064.1:0-10461 GCA_964601975.1 uncultured Bacteroides sp. | reverse complement strand
GGTTGCTGCCCTGTGGTGGGCCGCTCCCCACTAGATGGTCTTGCCTCCCTTGTAGAAGGTCTGCTGTTGTCCACCTTGTTAAACGTATCCCCGTCTTTCCTGTATACATTGCCACTGCGGTCGGTATAAACGTTATTATCCCTGTTTGCAGGCTGGGCTGTAGGCCGTGATCGGTTCTGTGGAGAAACCTGCGTACCGTTTTTGGGATCATAATAAGTATTCCCCGTCCGTTTTATGCCCTGTGAACGGTTCTTGTAAACATTATTGGAAGCTACCTGCCTGTTATTATATGGAGTGGGTCTGCCTTGTCCGGGCCTGTTACCGTTATAATAGCCCGCACGGTAACCAGCACGGTATCCACTGGCATAGCGGTAGTGATAACCATAGTGATATCCTCGCCTGTAACCGGCCGGACCCCAG
Source organism: uncultured Bacteroides sp. (assembly GCA_964601975.1). Lineage (GTDB taxonomy): Bacteria > Bacteroidota > Bacteroidia > Bacteroidales. The sequence goes on along the minus strand of CAZRPW010000064.1, from coordinate 10,041 downwards.
TATCCGTAGTAGGGAGCTCCCCAACCAACAGTCATCCAACCATAGGAAACCCCGTATGAAAAGCCCCAGCCCGAATAAGGATTCCAGCGAACACTGTATCCGTAAGTCACCGGCCTGGGATAGTAATACGACCCATACCAGGGACTGTAATAGTAGCCTGTTCCATAATAAACACAGCCGTGGTAAGCATAGGAGTGCACATACCCGGGTGTATAACCCACGTAAACGACCTCGGGTGTTGATTCATATATGTAGACATATTTCACATTGTAGACCGGCGATTCGGGTGGGATCTCCTGCACCGATTCGGGTACCACAACACTGACAATCCATGGTCCGGTAGGAGAATCCGACTCAAACCAGATGGCATTGTCACAGCAATAGTACCGGTTTTCGATGAGCAGAACCGATTTATCTGTATTAACCGCATATTTCATACGGGTTTCCTTGATGGGCTCAAATTTTGGTTTCCCATCATAGGTCAGCTCCAGCCTTGCCTCTCTCCTGTCGACCTCTGCGGTTTGAGGAATCTGATTCTCCAGTAATGCTTCTTTGGCCTCCTGCGTCCCGTAAATACTCGATCGGACAGATCCCATATCAGATTCGGCAGGAATCTCGGTAAAGACTACCGGCACCTTATCAGGCTCAACAAAACTCCAGGGCCCCTTTTCCAGAGATCCAGAACTGTACCACCGTCCCGCTACCAGGATAAAGTATTCCTGGGTTTCAATATCCAGCAGAATATCATCCGCTGTATTTGTCATGTAAAGAATGGAAGTCTTTTCGATAGGTGCAAAATCGGGCTCACCGTTTGACTGCAGCAGCTCGGCCGGAGTGGTCCTCAGGATAATTGCCGGGATCACGTTTTCGGATCCTTCCTCTTCCGCAATCTCAGCCTCCCCGGATGCATATCCATCCTCATCCGTATAAAGGGCCTCTTCAGCAATCTCCCTCAGTTTTTTGGGCACTTTTTCCGTATACTCCCAGTCGGCCATATTATCAGATTTGTACCAGTGATCTCCCCCATTGACATAATAGCCACCCTTTTTGGTATCCTTCACAATTAAAAAAGGCGTATTAAGCACCCTTTCATAATTGCTCTTCTCAATCTCCTGGAATATTGGATCCCCATCCACGATTATAAGCACCGAAGGAGTGCTTGTAAAGATTATCTCAGGGGGAGTATTATTCAGGTTTGATGAAAGCTGAGCAGAAATTTCTTCCATATCAAGATCGGCCAATAGCTGGTCGAGCGACAACTCAATTTCCCATTTGGGAATCTCCTCCTCCAAAAAAGCACTAAGAACCTGAATCTTCTCATCCTCTATTTCAGGGAACCTGGCTGCTGACACTTCTATATCAATCAACTGCACGATTCGTTCATCCCTGTCCGTGAATATATTACAGTCAAACCACATGGCACCAAAAACCGGACTGGTATACTCCTCATTGGTCACCGATACTGCAGCCCTTGCCTCCATTTTGATGGCAGTGAGCGACTCCACCTGGGGCTGATAAATGATAACCGTTGTATTGTTCTTTTCAATCTTCTTTGGCCAGTCACTTTGTTCCCCGGCAAACAGTGTAACTGACAAGATGATGGAAAGCAGCGCTAATGCTGTTTTTTTACAAGTTTTATACTTCATCATTATGGATTTTATTTTTAACCAAGTTAAGTATTTTATATCAATCCATAAATCCAAAAAAATGAACGATCTCCGGAATAAAATATAGTTGAATTACTTCCAAAAAGCAGGGAATTTAAGTTCGGATTCCGTAAATTTAGATTCCTAAATCAAACTCCCGGGACTGATGAAACTACGAATCACTATAATTTTTCTGGCACTTTCACTTTCAATTTTCGGAAAGCAGGTTCCGGTTGACAAAGCAAGGGAGGCGGCAGCGAATTTTCTCTCACAGAGTAGCATCAGTCAGTTCAAAGCCAGCCCACAGCTAAACCTTATACAAATACCCCTCGCAAGCCCAGGCAAATTCGTTTCTTCCACCATTAAATCCGCAAGTGACGAGGAGCTCTATTACATATTCAATATCAACCAGGATCAGGGTTTTATAATTGTTTCAGGAGATGACGAGGCCATCCCCATCCTGGCTTATTCCTATACAGGGGGAATAGAACCCTCTGATGTCCCCCCCAACTTCAGGAAGTGGATTGAAGGATATAAGAACCAGATCCGGTTCATCAGGTCAGATCCCCGTGCCGATCACAGTAAAATAAATAAGCACTGGGAGCTTTTACTTTCAGGCAATACCATTCCCTCCTCAAAGTCGACTTCTTCTGTTGAACCTTTGCTGACTACCCAATGGAATCAAAGTCCCTACTACAACCAGCTCTGTCCCTTCGATAATAATGAGAGTGAACTTTCCGTGAGCGGATGTGTGGCAACAGCCATGGCCCAGATCATGAAATACTGGAATTATCCCGAGCGCGGCAATGGATATCACTCTTACAACCATGAACAATTAGGAGTTATATCGGCAAATTTTGGATCTGCAGAATATGACTGGGCAGCCATGCCCGATGTGGTGAATAGCCCAAACCCGGCTGTTGCAACTCTGATGTTTCATTGTGGCGTGTCTGTCGATATGAATTACAGCGCGCAGAGTTCCGGGGCTTATGTAATCATTGACAGGAGTCCGGTCGTGCATTGCTCCGAATATGCTTTCAAAACCTATTTTGGCTACGATCCAAATCTCAGCGGAGTACTTCGGGAAAACTATACAACAGAGGCATGGGTACAGATGCTACAAACGGAGCTTGAAGCAGGACGCCCCATTGAATACGCCGGATTCGGAGCAGGCGGAGGTCACGCCTTTGTGTGTGACGGATATGATTCAAACGACTTTTTTCACTTCAACTGGGGATGGGCTGGATACTATGACGGGTATTTCGCCATCGACGCCCTGGATCCGGGAGGAACCGGGATTGGTGGCGGATCGGGTGGCTATAACAGCGGACACCAGGCAGTCATTGGCATCCGTCCACCGGAGAATCAAACAGCCCTTGATCTGCGGCTATACGACGCTCTTAGCATTTCTGAGAACCCCCTGTTCTATGCAGACTCCTTCAACATCCATTCTGATATTGGCAACTTCGGAAATAACACCTTTGATGGAGATCTTTGTGTTGCGATATTTGATAAGGATAACACTTTCATCGAATATGCAAAGCTTATTGAAGGGATAAGCCTCGGAGATGGTTTGCATTTTTCGAACGGACTGGACTTTTCTAATCCGGGGTCTTTCAATCTGCTTCCCGGTGACTACAGTGCAGGCATGTTTTACCGTTCAGAGGATGAAAACTGGACAGCCCTTAAAGATGGCGACTATACAAACCTTCTCAACTTCAACATCTATTACAGCAATGATATCGAAGTATATGAAGATTTCACCCTTAGCACAGGAACCACCATCACCAGGGAATCCCCATTCACGGTCACTACAGATATTTTAAACGATGGGGAATCTGACTTTTCAGGGGAATTCGCAGTGGATTTATATGACATGGAGGGATATTTTGCAGCAACCATTGAAACACGATCAGCCGAATCTCTGGAAGCGGGCTATTATTACGATGATGTGATATTCTCATCCGATGGAGTTTCAATCGATCCCGGAACCTACCTGATGGCCCTGACCCATAAGCCCAGTGGAGGAGACTGGATCCTATCAGGTTCCTCTTATGCCACAAATCCTGTCAAGGTAATTGTCAAACAGGCTCCTCTGCTTCCGGATATTTATGAGGACAACGATTCGATAGAGACTTCCTACCTGATCATCCCCACCTATTCCGGCTCTGTGGCATATGTAAGCACCGAAGGGTCAAATTCTCATGCAGGGAGCGATGTTGACTTCTACCAGCTTGAACTGGAAACCGGATATGATTATACGATTTCAGCCAGGATCCATGACTCGTACAACAGTGGAAATGAAGTAATTTACACAAACGACGTACTTTGGACCTACTATGCCAACGGAGCATGGTCAGATCTGTTCGATGATGTGCTCCCTGGCGACATTCATATTCCCGGCGGAGGTTATTTGTTCGTAGGTGTCGCCCCCTACTATGAAGGGGAAACAGGTACTTACCTGCTCGATTTCACTATCAACCGTGCAGAGGCGGTATCCGCCGCTTCTCCTGAAGAACAGTTCCTGAAGGTCTATCCCAACCCTGCAACAGGTAAGCTGAATATCGAGGCATCCAATACGATCAAATTCCTGGAATTATTCGATGCCAGCGGCAGGGAAATACAGAAGGTAAATGTTAACGCTATCCATAAAACCATCGATCTTACGGAATTCACAGATGGAATCTACTACCTTAAGATCACACAGGAGAAAGAAATCTCCGTTAAGAAAATCGTAAAACAATGAAGCCGATAATTCTAATAATTTTTGCTACACTTATGTTTTCCTGCAATGCAACAAAGGTAAATACAGGGATGCTGGAGGAACAGGCTCCGGTAATCGTGTATAAAACCAAAAATACTTATGTGCACAATGTTCCCATTACAATGAACAGCAGCAAAGAGCAGATTACCTCGTACCCTGCTCCCTCGGATCTCTTTTTCGAAGGTGAACTTGCTCTGCCCCTGGAGTTGAAGGATGGTTACTTCCTGGATTTGAGAGGCATTTCAGCGAATACTGTCTTCACCTCCTTCACCTATGAGGAATATTCAAAACTGGCTAATCCTCCATCCATCCAGGAACTTCTTGAGAGCGTGATTGACAGGGACCCCTTCATATCCATCTATGATTGTGGCAAAAGAGGAAGCTATGCGGACCTGGTAAAGGAGATTAATACGAAGATTAGAAAGGGCATGGAGGGATGCAAAGAAATGAAACTCCCTTAGTATCCAGATTGCTGTCTATATTTGCACAATGACAGAGCGCAGTGGAGCCTCAAAAAGGCTGATCCTTTTTTCAATAATCATCACTTCATTTATAAATCCATTTTTGGGTGCAGCCATCAATATTGCGCTGCCATCCATCAGTGAAGAATTTGCCATGGGTGCCGTGGAAATGAGCTGGGTAGCCATGGCTTTCCTGCTATCTTCAGCTGTGTTCCTGGTCCCACTGGGCAAGCTGGCCGATATCAGGGGCCGAAAAAAAATATTCTTCATTGGCAACATCATCATTGCAGTAAGCTCCATCCTTTGTGGCCTGTCACCATCAGGAGCGATGCTCATAGGATTCAGGGCCCTGCAGGGCATAGGCAGTGCCATGGTTTTTGGAACTGGGGTTGCCATCATTACTTCGGTATACCCACCCAAAGAAAGAGGAAAGGCCATTGGCATTTCTGTCACCGCGGTTTACATCGGACTCTCCCTGGCACCGTTCCTGGGTGGCATACTGACCCAGTACCTGGGATGGCGGTCGATTTTCTATGCTACTGTCCCTTTCGAACTGCTGGTAATCTGGATCACCTGGAGATATATTAAAGAAGAGTGGGCCGACGCAAAAGGAGAGAAATTTGACCTGCCCGGTTCGCTTATTTACCTCCTGTCCATGTCGGCATTTATGTTTGGCTTTTCGAGATTACCGGATGTATCCGCCATTATTCTGACATCGGCCGGATTCATGGGACTTTTTGCTTTCATAATCGTGGAACAGAGGGTCAAATTCCCGGTATTTAATATGCGGCTCTTTAGTTCGAACCGACTTTTCGCCTTTTCGAATATGGCAGCGCTGATTAATTATGCGACCACCTTCGCCATCACCTTTCTCCTGAGCCTTTACCTGCAATATATCCTGGGCATGTCGCCCAGGGATGCCGGTTTGATCCTGATTACCCAACCCATATTGATGGCCATCGTTGCTTCCGTTTCCGGCAGCCTTTCGGACAGGTATGACCCAAGAATCCTGGCCTCCCTTGGGATGGGAATCATTGTGATTGGGCTCATCCTGCTTACCTTTCTTACAGAAAAGTCAGCCATCACCTACCTGCTTGTGATCCTGGGCATCGTCGGATTTGGATTTGGTATGTTCTCCTCTCCCAATACCAATGCCATCATGGGATCGGTGGATAAAAAATACCTGGGCATTGCATCTGCCACAGTAGGTACCATGCGGCTCACAGGCCAGATGATGAGCATGGGAATTGCCACGCTGATTCTTCAACTATTTATTGGGAACAATCCGGTTTCAGCCCAATATTCAACCGAATTCATGAGCAGCATGAGGGTCACCTTTATGGTTTTCGTAGTCCTCTGCACCCTGGGAGTCTTTGCCTCCCTTGCCAGAGGCAAAACTAAAACCTAGCCTGTTTATTTCTTTTTCAGGAACCAGTCAAAAACGGCCGTAAGTACTTTGCGACTGCTGCTGTCATATATTTCTACTTTTATCTGAATAACCGACCTGCCTCTGCTTTTAAGTTCATCCAGGACCTCTTCTTTATTCAGCGAGGGAAAGGAAGCTCGTGAATAGAGCGTTCCATTTGCCGGCCTATGGTATTTTACCTCTGTTTTTCGAATAAGAGGAATCACTTCATCTCTGAGCGCCCCGAACTCCAGCAATAAATACTCTCCACTACTTGCCTCAGCCAGCGACAATTGTACACAGGCATGAATCGTTCCCAGGTGATTCAGATGCTCAGGCTTTTCCCTGGCTTCAAAAATATACTCATCCCCGGGATGCTTCTCAATATTCAGATATTTATGAAATGGGATTGCAAGTATGTCCATATTAATTTAGTATCAGCACTTGGTAAGTTTCACTACTTTTCAATGACTATGGCATTGTATTGCTTTAACTCATCAACCGTAAATTCCAGAAAACCATCTCGCCATTTGCAAGTCACCGGCTGCTCATCCACCAGGTAAAACACCCTGGCCGGTTTAAACGGAACCCTGATTTTAAAATCAATATTGAATAGCGGCAGTGGATCGAAATAGCTGTTTCCGCTAAATCCGGTCAGATTCACCAGGTGAAGAATCATCCCATCTTCAGAAGTCTTATTCAGGTTTGCAGGGATATTTAAAACATACTTCTGAAGGATGGTCTCAAGCCTTGGATGGGCGTTGGTTTGGATGAGGTCGCCCGCTTCAGGAAAGACATAGTCAATGGCATCCAGCAGGATATTCTTATGTTGCTCGTACCCTCTTAAATAGTATAGCTTCCCCAGGTTAAGGGGTAAGAGGACAGCCTTACTTTGAGCATGGGATCTCACCCCCATTGCATAATATCCCGTTGGATCATGGCCTCCTATCTTCTCGGGTGGTCCCGGTCTTCCTTTGGAAAGGATGGGCAGAAAAGTTTCACTATCTGGTCCAAAATCATACAGTCCCAGGTTAAATTTCCAGAATACCATACTTTGCTTTTGGAATCTTTTGAAGACTGCTTTATTCTCAGGGGCAAGATAGTTTCCACTGCCCTCATTACCGATATGAACCGGTTTTGCTCCAAACAGTTCAAGCAATGCTTCCGGATGCTGACTGAAACTGCGGTTGGTGGCAATGATACTTGTGCCACTGTTTACTGCTTCACTTAATACTTCGAGAGCCTCCGGCGAAAGACGGTCAATTTCGGGAAAAATCAGTAAACGATATCCTTTCACCTTCTCTTCCAGGCTCTTGATTTTTGATTTTTCAATGATGTCATAGCCCAGGTGTGCTTCATTCAGCATCAGCTGGATGCCTCTGTATTCCTGCATCTCTTCTCCACCCGGCCAGTACCCCGGGGAAATCACAGCAATTTCAGATACCGAAAAGTACTTTCCATAATACTGCTCATGCTTTTTATGGTGGGCATATATATCCCTTAGAACATCAAAATTTCGCTCATCTTCATAATCCCTGAAATCACCCATCAGGCTAATGTCAAGCCCCGATCCATTGGCTATATTTTCGTAAAAACGAATGGCCACCTCCTCGGGCTCAACGGCATTGTAACGCGACTGGAAAGAAATCTGCTGGATGCTGGCATTGCTGACAATATGATTCGGATGAGAATTCACCGTGTTTTTCACATTATCTGTAGAATTATAGGGCCAGTAAGGCATATCGCGGGTTTGTGATTCATGCCGGATGATGTCTACATATTCATCACTATAAGTACATATAGCAATCTGAGAACTTTTTGACTTCACCATGCCATGCATATTCTTAAGCCAATCGCTCACCGTGAAGTCCTTGAATTCGCTATATTTTTGAAAAACAGGATCATCCGGATCTTCATCCACCGGCAGGCTTAGTCCGCCGCTGTATTCAAAAAAGCGTTTTTGATCATGCTCGTTCTGATCGATGCCAAGATAGATACCCTCATAATGGTTCCCCGTATGGTAACCAGGCATATTAATAAACAGTCCGTCGATGGGATAATTGTCAATTACCTCTTCTACTATCTCAATGGATCTTTGCTGTACATAGGGTGCATTGATGGATACAACATACATATCATCATTGATCATGCGCTTTTCATCCGGTGAAATATAACACCAGTCGGGGTGCTCCCCAAATATGCTTTCATGTACCCTGCTGAAGTCAAAACGCACTATCACCCTGATGCCAATATTATGACACTTCTCAAGAACTTCGGCAAGCATATTTTCCTTCATATAAGGATTGACATACTGGAAATCCAGCTTTGTCGGATAGAAGGCCATGATCCCCCCAGCATTGATCAGCAGCACATTTGCAGAGAAATACTGCAGATCGGCAATCAGCGAATCCACGTTGAGTCCCGCCTCATAGGCCGGAAGGTTGGTTTGAATAAGGCGCAGGTTGTTCGCTTTCCACCAGGGCATTTCCGAAGGCCATTCAGCCCGAACATCCTTATTGTCATTATGTTCAGGGCTTTCAGAACCACACCCGCACCAAAATACCAGGCCAAAAAATAACAGGATCTTAAAAATAGTATTCATTCTTTAATTAGATTTTTAGAAATTCTAAATCCCAGGTCATCAATTTTAAACGAAGAAGGGTGGCTTCTCCTGCGGGTTGTTGCCATTACGCTTCTTTCCTGATCAGACCAACCTCCCCCTCTGAAAACCCGGTAGGAGCCATAGACCGATTCATCATAAATATCATTGCACCATTCCCATACATTTCCGAGCATGTCATATAATCCCCAATCGTTTGGCTTTTTTGTCCCAAGCTCCCGGGGTTTCCCCTTTGAATTATCCTTGTACCAGGCAATTTCGTCAAGATCTCCATACCTGATTTCCTTCGAGCCGGCCTGACATGCATATTGCCATTCGGCTTCGGTGGGTAAGCGAAATCCATCTGAGTCAGGATCAAATGACACTTCTTGAGATCGTTGCTGAATAATGTAGCAGGGCTTTAAGCCCATTTTATCGGACAGGCTGTTACAGAAACCAATCGCATCCATCCAGGATACAGTCTCAACGGGTAAGCCCTTCCCTTTGAATGTACTTGGATTCCCTCCAGATATCGCCTGGTACAAATCCTGGGATACCGGGAATTTCGCCAGAAGGAATGAATCTACGTGGTGCTGCCAGGTCTTGTTAATCCGGTCATCTCTCATATCAACAGTTCCTTCCGGAACCTTAATGAACATTTCGTCAACCATCCTTTTGTCAAGCCTCATTTCTTTTTGCAAAAAATATGCTCTACCAAAGTAATTCAATTTCGCGATCCGGGTATAAGAAGGTATCAACAAAACAGAAGCTCGCTTGAAGCCGGCGGCTATACGCTTGCATGGACTTCCCCTGGAATGCAAAAGAGGGTGTCTCAAAAGTGTTGAATTGATATAATCTATGGATGCTATGGAAGAGACAGTGTGTCCCGGCCTGAAATAGCCTTACACAAAAATGTAATGTTATGAATTAGATAAGAAATGCAGCGATTCCGGTGGCCTGGCAGCGATTCCGGTTGCCTGGCAGCGATTCCGTTGGCCTGGCAGCGATTCCGTTGGCCTGGCAGCAATTCCGTTGGCCTGGCAGCAATTCCGTTGGCCTGGCAGCAATTCCTGAGTTATGTGAATATTAAATATCTGAATATTACTAAAAAATCATAAGAAACGGATATTAAATATTCATTTCAAATATATTATATCTGAATATTA
>CAZRPW010000063.1:6711-24924 GCA_964601975.1 uncultured Bacteroides sp. | reverse complement strand
ATATTTCCCTCGGTATCAAATTCCAGTTTATCGATACATACCTCACGATTAAAACCGGCAAAGCGCCCCATATCCCTTCCTTTTGGATAGGTGAAGCGGTGGTAAACCAGGTACCACTCGTCTTTCCCGGGAACCTGGATGGCCGCATTGTGACCGGTTCCTAAAATGCCCGTTTCCAGGTCTTTTTGGATCACAATGTTGTTTTCAGGAATGGTAAGCTTTCCCAGGGGGCTTTGGCGGGTACCATATCTTACTTTGTAGTTGGGACTGCGGGTATCATCTTCCGACCACATGAAATAATAGGTTCCGTCCCGGTAAATCACATAAACGCCTTCGCGATAGGTATTATCAGGCGTCATCATAGTCAGGGTTTCCATTTTCAGGGATGTCATATCCTCATTTAATTCGGCGCCGGCCAGGTAACTATTCCCCCAGTACAGGTAGCTTTTCCCGGTTAAGGGATCGGTAAATACATCCGGATCAATTTCCTGTCCACCCGCTATCCCATCCGGTTTCCAGTCAATCAGCGGCTTGCCCAGATCAATAAACGGTCCTTCGGGAAAATCGGCAACTGCTACACCAATCTTTTGTTTTCCGCAGAAATAAAAGAAATACTTGTAAACACCATCCATTTTCTTTTCAATAATACAGGGCGCCCAGGCATTGTGGTCGGCCCATTTCACATCTTCCCTGAGATTCAGGATAATTCCATGGTCTTTCCAGTCCACCAGGTTTTCTGACGAGAAAGTTTTGAAATAATAGCCGCCCCATTTGTAAAAACCATCACTGGTTGGATATATATAGTACCTGCCTGTTTTCTCTGAATATAAAATATCAGGGTCCGCGTAAAAACCATCCAATACCTGGTTATGATCTTTTGCAGCACTTACTTCATACACTTGCTCTCCTTTTCCTTCGATACGCACGGTGTATTCAACCGGGCCATGAGAAAAATCCTGTGGTCCGGAGGGAGAAATTTTTGTGCCTGAAAATGAGGAAAATTCAGGATCGAAATTCGCCAGGTCAACCTCCTTTTTAACCGGTAAACGCATGATTCCTTTTTTGCCATCTATTAGCACATTTTGCAGTCGGATACCTTCGGCTTTTACATCAATTAGAGGATCTTCCACGGTTCCCCACTTTTCGATCAATCGCTTCAACTCATTTCTTGTAATGGAAATAACGGTTCCGTGACGTGGGTGGAAATTCATCGAGATGGCTTCATCGATAAGCTCGAAATTCTGCAGATCGGCACTTTTTGTGAATTGATACCTGCCCCTTCCGTATACATCATACATCAGGATCCACTCTGTGGAGTTATTCAGCTTAAACACCGCAGAACCTTCCACATTTTCAGTCTCACGATCCACACGGTCCGTGGAAAGATATTCATAACCCCCGGTCAGCTTATCCGAAATAGCCAGTTTAATCCCCGGCTCTCCGCTTTCCGCTTTATGGAACAGGTAGAATCTGCCATCCCTTTTTATGATATCACCGTCAATACAGGCATGATTGGTGGGATTGACCAGCAACTGTTTGGGAGCTGATTCCAGGGCTGTAAAGTTTTCATTGGCGTAGGCATAATAAATAATATCCGGGTCGTTGTTTTGCTTCATCGAAAAATAAACCATGTATTTCCCTGCTTCTTCGTCATAGATGGTCTGGGGCGCCCAGACACGGCATACATCACCAAATTCATCAGGAAACATTTCGGGGATATTCACAACAGATGATTCCCAATTCACCAGGTCGGCAGACTTCAGCAATACCATGGCATCATTCTTCCAGCCCATTTCCGAGGTATTCAAATCCGTTAAGACCATGTAGAAAAGACCATCAGATCCCCGAAGGATATGCGGGTCGCGTACCCCACCCGTAGTACTGATTTCTTCGTTTTCCAGGACCGGCTGATTATTGTTCAGCGCCCGGTAATTGTAGCCATCCTCACTCACTGCAAAACGAACAGACTCTTCACCCGGGTCATTTCCAATAAAGTATGTAAACAGGTAGGCCTCATATGATTCTTCCAAGGCACATCCTGAAACTAAAAAAATGATAAGAATCAGGGAGAGTGAAATCCGTCTTTTGTGGAGTGTCATGATCGCGTTGTTTTCAATAAATTACCTTCGATATTATTCTTCAATACGCACCCTGCACACATAAAATGCATTACCCAATACTTTGAGTAAAAAGCCAGTTTTATTGGCCCCGACCGACGAGTGTGTTGGCAGAATTGTATTTGGGGCTTCACGTGTGTTTATTGCTTCGGGTTGGTTGGAATGTATACAGATTATTTCGACAATTTTTCCATCAATGCCTTGCTTTAATCCCTTAAGGTCCACCTGTATATCGTGTGCCTTATCCCCGGCATTTACAATCTTCACAATGATTTCCCGGGTGTTTTTATCCAGCACAGCGCTGGCATACAGACTGTCCTGCCCGGTGATTTTTTCTCCTTCAGAAGTTATTTGCAGGACATTCGTTCCGGCATTTCTTGCATACATCTGCTGCACGTAATAATTGGGCGTACGGACCACCTGCAGGTTATCAAACCAGATCATATCGGGTTTCCATTGCCAGGCGTCGTAATGGGCAAATAATGGGGCATAAGTGGCCAGGTGTACAATATCTGCATTTCGCTCCAATCCGGTCATAAATGCAGCTTCCGAGATGGCAGCACGCAAATTGTTATCACGGGTAGAATGATGTGAGGCAAATTCGCCTGCAAATACTTTGGGACCTTTCCGGTCGTAGCTGTCGTACCGGTCGGCAGAGGCTAAGAACCATTCAGGACTTCGGTAATAATGTTCATCCACCAGGTCAACTTCCAGTTCCTTCATTTTTGGCCACAGGTAGTCAAATTTCTCACCTTCGGGCAAGGGCCCGGAGCTGCCAATTATTTTGATTTCAGGATGTTCTTTTCGCAAAACATCCATAAAAGGAATCAAACGTTCCACATATTCCTCACCCCATTGTTCATTGCCAATGGCCAGGTATTTCAAACCAAAAGGTTCAGGATGACCCATATCGGAACGCACCTTTCCCCATTTTGAATCAATGGGTCCGTTTGCAAATTCAATCAAATCAATCGCATCCTGAATATAGGGCCCCAGGTCTTCAACAGCCAGACATTCTGTACTTTCGTACTGGCAGGCCATCCCGCAGTTAACTACGGGAAGGGGTTCGGCACCCAGGTCTTCGCTTAGTAAAAAGTATTCGTAATATCCTAATCCGTAACTCTGATAATAATCAGGGAAGAAACGATATTCGAAAGTGTAATTCCAGCGGTTTTCATTTATGGGTCTGTTCTCGACCGGTCCAACACTGTTTTTCCACTGATAACGTGTATCAAGGGTATTGCCTTCAATAATACATCCTCCCGGGAAGCGGAATACTCCGGGATTTAATTCGTACAATGCTTCTGCCAGGTCTTTGCGTAAACCATTCTCACGGTTTTTCCAGGTTTCTGTGGGGAATAAGGAAATATGGTCAAGATCAACGATTCCTTCAGATTTTAATATAATCCTGATTTTTCCCCTGGCATCGGTTCTGTCCGGGCTAAGAATGCATTGATACTTATGCCATTCTGTGCCATCAATAACCATCTCCTCCTTGCCAATTACCTGCTCGTCGGATCCCACCAGTTCAATTAAGAATGTTTTTTCACTGGCTTCGGGAGTCCGTGCATAAAAAGAAAAGCGGTAAGTATCATCCTTTTTAAAACCCATTCCGCGAAAACCATTGTTTTCCAATCCGGTTCCGCGGCGTAAGCCGTTTTCGGTCAAACGCACATAGTGGGGATTTTTATCGAAGCACGGAGATTCATCTGTGACCTCCACATTCCCGAAGGGCAGCCAGCCCACGAAAGGCTGATGAAATTCAAAGGAGCGGTTCTTTATGAACTCGGCATACAGCCCGCCGTCCGCACCAAAGTTTATATCCTCAAAAAAGACTCCGTACATATCGGCCTGAATCCCGGATCCAACTTCCTCAAGATCGACCACAAACTTCTTTTGTGCTGATCCCAACTGAATACAAAACAGCAATGCAATGATCAAAGACTGTGTTTTCATAATATGAATTTTTAAGAATTAGTTTTAAAATTGTGACTGTAGCCCCCTTTTATTTTGAGAACATCACAGCTCCTCCTTCGGGCAGTAACTGAAACTCCACCCTCCCCGTTTCTTCGATGGTTCGTTCTTTTATCCCGGCAGTACCATCTTCCCTGTCAAATAGAAGATTTACTTTTTTGCCCTTCAGCATGGGAAGCTGAACGGATAGTGCTTTGTGCGTTTTTTCACCATTAACTGCAACGACATACCATTTTTCGCCTTTCCTCCGGGCCATAACCACATGCTTGCCTGGATAGCCATCAATTAAAACCGTTTCATCCCATACGGTTGGTACCTGTCGAAGAAAATCCAGAATATAGTCAGCTTGCTCATCCAGGTTATTTGGCGTTAGTCCGAAATGCTGGACCGGTGACATATACAAAATTCCGGTGGCCAGTTCAAAAACATCAGTGGTCCGGCGTATGGATCCCTGCTCCTGCGTTTTGGATAATCTTTTATTAAGAAAAACCGGAGCAAAGTCCATGGCCCCTACTGCATTGCGAGTAAATGGCAATAGGGTTGCATTGTGCGCGTGAGTATCGCAGGATTGTTGGTTAAAAACAAGATTCTCTGAAGCCAGGACAGCTTCTGAGGTAACGAAGTTGGGATACATGCGCTCCCATCCCCTGGGCAGGGTACAACCATGAAAAGTGATGGTCAGGCCATATTCATTGGCATCAGAGAGAATATCTTCATAAAGCTTCATCGTTTCCTGCTTATCCCCTCCAAAGAAGTCCACTTTCAGCCCCTTTACGCCGATTTTTTGCAACCAACGCATTTCGTTTTTACGCGCTGGAGCTGTATGCATGCAATCCTGCGGAGTTTGCGGAGCATTGTTCCAGTACCCGTTGGAGTTATACCAGAGAAGCACATCAACCCCTTTTGAATTTGCATATTTCACCAGATCCGCTATTCGCCGGCGACCAATATTTCTATCCCACCAGTTGTCGATTAATACGTATTCGAAATTAAGCTCCGATGCCAGATTAATAAACTGTTTCTGGTCTTCATAGTTAATACTGCCATCCTGCCAGACAATCCAGCTCCAGCTTGCCCTGCCCATCTTGTATTCGATAGAAGATTCATAAAGTGGCTTAACCACATCGAAGGCTACGGTGGATTCAACAATGGGCTTCAGCGTTTCACCCAGGGTAATTGTTCTCCAGGGAGTTTGAGCGGGCATGCTCAATGCAGCATAGGTTCCGCCCATGCCGTTATTCTCACCGCTTTGAGGAAACTGAAGCGGATAAAACCCTTCTTTGCTCCCTTCTCCCAGTCTTGCTCCCACATAACGACTATCCACACCTGTTTCAGAAATTAGCACCCAGCCTTTGTCGCCGATCCTAAAAAGTGCGGGAAAGGTATAGCCAACCCCATATTCTGAAGGGGTTCCAAGCGCTTCGTCGTAAGTGTAAACCTCTTCGTAGCTAGGTTTTGTCTGTTCCCAGCCACTCATAGGCAAGGCCTGGTGGCTTATAAACGTGGTGGCATAGTCGGGTAAATCAAATCCAGTTGTTTCCTCAAAAATCCGCACCATGGATTTTCGTTCTAAACTTGTAAGCCGGTAAGAAAAAGCAACATCACTATTACTTACGCGAAAAATGATATGGAGTGTATCTTGCACTGGATTGGTTAGCTGACAGATTAGTTCATTGGCTCGGTAATTTACCTTACTTACTTTTGCTTTATCAAGGGTATAGTCTTCATTAATCCTAGCGGTATGGTGGGATACCAGGCTTAGGCTGTCTGAAAAATTACCGATTGAGGTTTTAAGCCCCAGGGGAGAATTCTCCAGGAATACTTCTCCCTTTAATCGAATGGTATAAGTTGCCTGGCCTTTTTCAATCCCCATCCTTAGTTCAAGATGACCATTTGGACTGAAAACGGAAACTAAAGGCACTTTTTTTTGATCATTATCAAAAGCACCTTCTGCAAAAGCAGGTTTATAAAGAATCGTACATTGGAAAATGATAATAATCAAATATATTTTCGGCTTTAAAGTACGCATCCAATTTATTTTTTTGTTAAACCCGGTTAATAAATGTATTAATTACACTTAAAACAAAGGTACTATAAATCAGTATAAAACAAACTAAAATTGCCCATTCAATACCTCATTCAAAGCCTGTGATTTATTTTTGCAGGCTGGTGATATTCTGGTATATTTCAGGAACTTTTCAAGACCTGGGTTGGTTCAGCTTACGGAAATAGGATAACTCGGGGTGGACTGGTAAATGGAGGTACATTAGAGTTGGAGATGATTAAGAATTTAATGCAATGAAAATAAAATTTATACTGCTTCTTGGCCTTTTGCCAGTCGTCGGGATAGCGCAAAACTCAGATTCCTCAGGGGAAAATATGTTCAGGGTAAGCCTGGTGGAGCCCGAAAGGATCATAGAGATCGGGAAGGATCATTACTTCATCGATTTTGGGAAGGATGCTTTCGGCACCCTGGAGATCACATCCTCATCCGCCCAGGCTGATCCCATTGTTGTGCACCTTGGAGAAAAATTGGCGGATCCAACGGCCATTGATCGTGATCCCGGCGGTACCATCCGTTATCAGAAAGTAAAATTATCAGGCCTGCTTCCACAGCAAGAGCTCACGCTTGAACTTCCACCCGATAAAAGGAACACCGGTGAAAGGGCCATTGCCCTGCCCGACTCATTCGGCGTCATTATGCCCTTTCGCTATTGTGAGCTGGAAAATCTGAAAGTGCCCATTGAAGATCTTGTAATTAAGCAGAAGGTATATCATTACCGCTTCGATGAACAGGCCAGTGATTTCACTTCTTCGGATACGGTGCTGAACCAAATATGGGATCTTTGCAAGCATACCATTAAGGCCACCAGCTTCACAGGAGTCTATATCGATGGAGATCGAGAACGCATTCCCTATGAGGCCGATGCGCTGATTAACCAGTTGAGCCATTATAGCTTCGATAGCGAATATACAATGGCAAGACGGACCAATGAATATTTCATCCACAATCCTACATGGCCCACCGAGTGGATCTTGCAGACCGCCATTTTATTTTACTATGATTTTCTTTACACAGGAGATTTAGAACCGGTATCAAGAAATTACGAAGCCCTTAAACATAAGACACTTCTGGGCCTGGCACGGGAGGACGGACTTATAAGCACTCATTCTGAAAAGCTCGATGGGGCGTATATGTCTAAGCTGGGATTCAGGGATAGTGCACAAAGGATCCGGGACATCGTCGACTGGCCCCCCGGTCAGGCAGATACCGGCTGGAAACTTGACTCTGATAAAGGAGAGCGTGATGGCTATGAAATGGTGAAAATCAATACTGTGGTAAATGCTTTCCACTATTTCAACCTGAAAATAATGGCAGAGTTGGCCGCCTGCCTTGGGCAAAGGGAAGATTCTGTATTCTTTCAGACCAGGGCCCTCAAGGTAAAGAATGCAATCAATGAAAAGCTGTTTGATAAGCATACAGGCAGATATGTGGACGGGGAGCATTCAACACATTCCTCCCTGCATGCAAATATGTTTCCCCTGGCATTCGGTATTGTTCCGGATGAGCATGCGGAGAGCGTAATCTCTTTTATTAAAACCAGGGGAATGGCCTGCAGTGTATACGGGGCCCAGTTTCTTTTGGAAGGGTTATTTTCCTATGGTGAGGCAGAATATGGGATATCTCTTATGAACTCCACCACCGATCGCAGCTGGTGGAATATGATCCGGATCGGATCTACAATGGCCCTGGAAGCCTGGGATATGAAATATAAACCCAATGCGGACTGGAACCATGCCTGGGGAACGGCACCTGCCAATATCATTACCCGTCATCTCTGGGGCATTCAGCCTTTAAAACCCGGATATTCCCAGGTGCAGATAAAGCCACAGCAAGGTGGCCTGGAATCTTCAACCATCAAGGTTCCCACACAGTTGGGCTCCATCGCTGCATCCTATGAAAAAGGAAAGGGGAAAGATCAGTTCTATGTGATTGAATTGCCCACAGGCATGAAAGGAGAGTTTGATTTGACAGGATCTGAGGGGGGCAGGATTTATCTGAATGGGAAGAAGATAAAGGGTCATGGCGACGAATTGCCCCTGGCTGAAGGGCTAACAGAGATTACGATTAAGTATTAGAGTTAGAATCAGTTTATGAAGAATCGGGTCATATGGGTCATAGTAAGTGTTGGTGTTTTGTTATTGAATGCTTGCTCAAATGATCATCCAACGAAGCGCAGTTCACAACATCCACGTATTTATGGCAGCAATGATTCCAAAGCTGCCCTCATAGAATCTGTTGCAAATGTTCAGTGGAAGAAGGAGCTCATTGCGAAGAAGAAGGAGAACCTTGAAAAATACATCCTTTTGTGTGAGGAAGATTCATGCTGGCTGCTTTCCCGTTTGCAGATGAACTGGAATACCAGGCATAGCGAGGTGTATCTGAAAGGGGGAGATTTTTCATATTCGGATGGAGAAGCGCCGGTTCCCACAGTGCGTTTTTCAGGAACCAGGGATTGGGCAACTGATTATCGAAGGCCTGCCATTGAAGATGTAGAGCCCTACTTCGATGACGAGCGGGGTATGTTCTTTGAAAATAAGCAAACAGGGGAAAAGGAATGGGTGCATCCTTCGGAAGTGGGGCATGGCATTGAGGCAATTAACAGGCAAATCATGTCCCTGGTTGCTGATGCAGCATTTCTGTACTGGTACACAGGGGAGGAGAAATATGCAGACTTTGCAGCACCTGTATTCTTCACTTACATCGAAGGGATGTATTATCGCAATCCCCCGCAGGTCCTGGATAATTCCAGTCAGAAGGGTATTTCCGGACTGGCAACCTTCGAAGTCATTCATGAGCAGGTAGTGGTGCACCTTACCGTGGCATATGATTTCTTGCATGATTATTTCGAAAGAACAAATCGCAATCCGGACCATACAATTGCGGTTTTTCAGAAATGGGGGGATCAGATCATTAAGAACGGCATCCCTGATAATAACTGGAACCTCTTCCAGGCGCGCTTTTTAACCTACCTTGCTTTAGCCCTGGATGATGATGCAAGTTATGCCAATGGGAAAGGTCAGCAATATTATTTAAAGAATATTTTTGAGGAGTCTTCGGTAAGGCAGATTGCCCTGAAAGAATCCATCCTGGTGTATGACCAGGAGAATGGGATCTGGCCCGAATCTCCTTCCTACGCAATGCATGTGACCACAAGCCTGCTTGAAATTTTAACACTACTGGATAATGTGACCCATAAAAATGAGCTGGCTTCATTTCCGGTTATTGAAAAAGCGGCCCTGGCTGCCTTTCAGTATCTTTTTCCAAACGGCTATACCGTGGGTTGGGGCGATTCGGGACATGGTACCATTTCTACTGAAAATTGCGAGCTTCTCATTGCATTTTACAGGAAATACAAGGAGAAAGAAAAAGAAGCCCAGGTTTCAGCCCTGTTGAACCAGGTAATCGAAAGGGGTGATTACAAACGAGGGGCAGGGGATTTCTTTAAAATGTTTTTCTATGTGGATAGTCTTGATATCACGGAGGCCGATGTGGATGTATCTAATCTGATTACCCCGACTTTTTATGCCCGCAATGTGAGCAACTTTATTCAGCGTATGGGTGAGGGCGATCGTGCCATGATGGTTTCCACGGTGGGTTCCTTCGGGAACCATTCACATGCCAATGGCATTGCCATAGAACTTTATGCAAATAATTATGTACTGGGTCCTGATATGGGAAGGGGTTCAAGTTACTGGCACCCCGATTTCAGGGAATTCTATTCAAAACCTCCTGCACATAATACGGTCATAGTGGATGGCAGGTCAAGCTATCAGAATATGCGGGGCTATCATCCCTTTACCCTCGATAATCACTATCCCAGTTCGGGCGAAGTATCCCCTTCTTTTGATAAACTTACTTTTTCGAAAGTCTCTTTTGTTGAACCTGAAACCAGCTCCGATCAGCAGCGGCTGACAGCTTTGATCAGCATGCCTGCAGGAAATCCCTATATGCTGGATATTTTTAAATCAAAAAAGAAGGTTATCGGTTCACAAAGGCACGAGTATTTTTACAGGAACCTGGGGCAATCATTGGAGGTGTTCGATTCTCAGGGGAAAGAATTGCTAATGAAAGAAGCTAAGGCCCTTGGGTCAGAATTTGGAGATATAAAGGGCTACGATTATTTTACTTATAAAAAAGCAACTTCCTCAGGCAAGGATATTTCTGCAGTTTTTCGTCTGAGTACAGCCGATCAGCCCGATAATTTAATGAAGCTGTGGATTAAGGGGAGTAAGGACCAGGCTATTTTCTCCGTTATGTCGCCTAAAAGCAATGCCCTGTCAAAGGGAACCGCCCCTGTGGAGGTCCTAAAAGAGAAAATTCCAACCCTGATTCTGAGAAGAAATAGAGAAGCCTGGGGAGATCCTTTCGTTCTTGTATTTAATCCATATATGGAGGAGGAAAAAAATCCGATTTCAACAGTCGATTTTGAAATAGTATCGGGGGACTACGATTCTCAAATCCTCAGAGTGAAGCACAGCGACGGACTTACCGAAGATTTTATTGTAGCGAATTCCACTGAAAACGATATGGCTTTCCGGGAGGATATATATCAAAAAGGAGTGTTGTCGGTGACCCGTAAGAAAACAAGCGAAGCAAATCCGGACTTCATATTTGTTTCGGGAGTATTGCAATATAAGTATAATGGATGGGAGATAACATCCACCAGCGAAGCCCTGACCCTGAGTATCGAACGGATGGATGGGGGACTGAAAATAAGTAATAACAGGCCTGTTGTCATCAAAATTCCTAAAACGGAAGGATTCAAGCCGGCTGATCTGAAGATTTATGAGAACGGCGAATGCGTACTTGAACGAAAAGGTATTATAAGCAGGTCAAATCCGAACCTGCTTGAGTTTCGCCTGCCTGAGGCTTATGAAAATTCCTTTATTACCATCCGGGAATAAGCAACAAAAGGGGTAAAGTAATCTCATCACCAAAAAAAACTGCAGGGACTATGAAACCCCTGCAGTCAACTAACCCTAAAACTAAACCAAACTACGAAAACAATCTATTTTTTTACCTGGGAGGTCTTTGTCCCCCCTGTGGTCCCTGGCTGCCTTTATTCTTTTCCTGTGTTTTGAGCCAGGCTGTGTATTTTTTCTGCTGATCGGCGTCAAGCACTGCTTTTACGTTCTTTTCAAGATCGGCGTCCAGGGCATCCATCTCGGAACGTTCCGGACGTGCACTGCTTTTCATTTTAGCCTTCACCTTGTCGAAGTGGCCAAAGTAGAACTCAGAAACTTTGGTTTCCTGTTCATCACTCAGATCCAGCTCCTTGTCCAGGCTCTTCACCATCTTGGTGATCTGCTTGTCGCTGGGCACCGGTGGCGGACCCTGCTGTCCACCCTGTTGTCCACCCTGCTGTCCGCCTGGCTGCGCCATGGCCATACTGCCTGTCAGCATAGCGATCATTAATACTGCTCCTGTCCTGGTCATCTTCATCATCTTTTTTTTCATCTTTCTATTTTTTTATTTACCCATTTACTCACTTACCCACTTACCCATTTACTCACTTACCCACTTACCCATTTACCCATTTACCCATTTACCATTTACCATTTACCCATTTACTATTTTCCATTTACCATTTACCATTTACCATTTACCCACTTACTATTCCTATATACTTCTTACAAGGCGTACATGGTTGTAGATACGTATTGCATCCCCCTGGGGACCATTGCCTTCGGAATATTCCTCCGGGTCGCCGGATTTTGGATCGCTGCGCTGTGCACCAGCCCCGTGTACATCGGTCCAGTTGATTTCCTCTTCGGTGCTGCTTGTTGCCATGGGTGGCATATCGCCTCCGGGACCATCAATGATCTCAGACATATGACCCATGGCGCGTCCGAATGCCACGTATGCTCCCCAGGCACCTTCGTTGTTGTCCATCATGTTTGCATGGGTGGTGCTGCTCCAGTACCAGGGAAAATCATCTTCTCCTGCCTCGTTGGTAATCGGTGTGCAGCTAAATAGCGGGTCAATGGCTGCTGTGCCGGTGGTAGCAGGCGAACGGGTATAATCCAAAATGCTCTGCAGCTCTTTTGCATCGGGTAGTCGCCAGTCGCTGTATCCTGCATATTCAAAGCTTTCTGCATAGCTCAGCGCGTCTTCCCAGAGCACTCCCTCTGCGTTATCCTCCTGCATCCACATTAGTTCGGTTGCATGATCAGTAATGGTGCCATCTTCATTGTCGGTAAATTCATTGATACCATAGGAAGGGTTCCCTCGAACCATCAGGTAATTGAAAGCCTTGTCCTGTCCCATCATCTGCATTCCATAACCCTTGATACGCCCATCGGCAAAGTTGACGCCGAAAACCAGCGTTTCAACTTCCATGCTCTCGTAAACCGAGGTGGAGGCACATTGCACATCGATCAAACGTTCTCCCGCATCGGTGTCTCCGTAGGCATATTCAAAAAAGTCAGTATTGATAAAGGGGATCAGGCCATCGGTGGAGCTGCCTTCATAACCGCTGATATCGCGTCCGCTGAACATGATCAGAGAGTACTGCTCCTTGATGGTCGGTACCCGCCAGTCGTCATGCCCCCCGGTGGTGATGGTGTCTGCCGCGGCCAGGACCTCATCATAGCTCAGCTTATCATCATAGTCAATTGTACCATCCCCGTTATGGTCAAACGATTTTTGCCACATCAGTCCGCTTACCATATCGGTTACGGTGCCATCCCCATTGTCTACATAGTAGGGCTCGTTCCCCGGGTAATTGGCATTCTGACCGTAGAAGGCCTCTCCGGAAAGGGTCATGGTTGTGGTGGTGGTGTTGTTGAAAAAAGTGGTCTGGTTGGTCCCGACAATAGGAAAACCAGTAATATCAGGAAGGTTGTCTGCCGGATCAGTATCTCCTGTCAGATCTTCTTCACAGCCTGTGAAAGTTATAAGCAGGGCTGCCAGCAGTCCCAACAAAAAAGCATTCGTTTTAAATATGGTAAGTCGTTTCATCATGTTCTGTATTTAGTTTGATGAAACAAACCTAGCCTGTCCTGAGCTCAGGGAAAAATGGAATCAACAAAGAGGTGAGATCTCTCTGCAGAACATGGAATTCTCTCTACGGGCAGGATCACTCGGCCCGCATAGAGTCGGCCGGATTCGCGGTGGCTGCCTTATAGGACTGGTAGCTGATGGTGAGTGCCGTGGGGACCAGGATCAGCAGGATGGTCCAGAGGAACACCAGGGGGCCAAGATCGATCCGGTACACATAGTTTTGCAGCCAGTCCGACATGAGTAACCAGACCACAGGTATGGAAAGGGCAAAGGAGATCAGGATGAGGACCAGGAATTCGGTGGTGATCAGCTTCAGGACCCTGGGAATGCTTGCTCCGAATACCTTGCGGATCCCGATTTCCCGGGTGCGTCGCTCTGTTGTATAGGAGGCCAGTCCATACAGCCCCAGGCAGGCGATGAAGATGGTCAGCATGGTGAATCCGGCAAAAACGGTTCTCCGGTTGCGGTCGTTGCTGAATTGTTCCCTGAAGTCGTCCGCTAAGAAAGAATACTCAAAAGGTTTCCCTGGAAAAACTGCTTCCCATTTCTCCTGGATAAAGGCCAGTGAGGCCTCCGGCTTTTCGCCGGACAGTTTAGCGTACATGATGTTCACATCGAGCCGGTAAATCATTAAAAGGGATTCCACTTCGCTGTACATGCCGGTCTGGTGATAATCCTTCATCACCCCGATTACCCTGGCCATCACCTGGTCACCGTCGCCAAGCTGTACCCGCTTGCCAATGGGTTCTTCCCAGTTGAGTCGCCTGGCCAGCGTTTCGTTTACCAGCACCCCTGTCAGGGTGTCACCAATGAAATCACGGGAGAAATCCCTCCCTTCAGCCATTTCAATTCCAAGGGCCTCCACAAAATCATGGTCAACCACCACAAAATTCACCCCGCGTTGCTCCATTCCGTTTGAAGTTTCCACGCTGAAGATAACCTTGCCGGAACCATTCCCAATCCTTGTATTTGTGAGTCCAACCGACTCAATCTGCGGATTCTCGAGCAGTTGTTCTTTAAGCAAACGCATTTTTGTGCCGGGTTCATTGTCGGGCAGCAGGAGGGTGATCACCCCATCCATATCCCATCCCTGGTCTTTGTTCTGCATATATTCAATCTGGTTCATGACCACCAGGGTGCAGGCGATCATGACTCCCGAGATTGTAAACTGAACTACCGTAAGTACTTTTCTGAAGATGCCCTTTGAGGAACCCGAAGAGGCAACTCCTTTCATGACCACCACCGGGGAGAACCTGGAGAGGTAAAGGGCAGGGTAGGCTCCACCCAGGATTCCCACCAGGATCATGATGCCCAAAAGACTGAAAACTGCCACAGGCCTGCCCAGCACTTCCATGGAGAAATCCTTTCCCGAGAGCAGATTGAGCTGGGGGAGGAGTATGACTAAAAGTCCAATACTCAGAAGCAGGGAGAAGAAGGTAAGCATGGAAGACTCTGCGAGAAACTGGGTGATGAGCAAGCGCCTGCTGGATCCGATCACCTTACGCAGGCTAATTTCCCTGGCCCGTTTTGCCGAGCGGGCTGTGGCCAGGTTGATGTAGTTCAGCGTAGCAATCAGGATCAGGAAAAATGCCACAATGCTGAAAATAACCACATACTGTATACTTCCTGTGGGTTGTGGCTCAGCACCACTTTCCGAGTGAAGATGTATGTCGGTGAGTTTCATCAGCTCATACTCGATGGTAATCCCCATGTTTTCAAAAATGGTAGCCATGTAGAGGCCATACATCTCTTTCAGCTTCTCCTGAAACTGGGCAAGATCCTCACCCTCCTGCAGGAGTAAATAGGTAAAGACCCCGAAGTTGCCCCAGCTTCCCATCTGCTGCGGCAGGCTGTTCCGCGATACCAGACCGTCGAAAAGCACATGTGAGTTGCGGGGTACATCCTCGATTACGGCGGTGACTGTGTAGACATCTTCACCCACCTTTAATGTTTTCCCGAGGGCACTCTCCCCGCTAAAGTAACGGCCGGCCATGGTTTCGGTGAGCACGATGGAATTGGGAAGATCCAGCGCATCTGCTGTACTTCCCTCGATTGCCTTATAGGTGAAGAGGTCGAAGAAGGTAGAATCGGCATACATCACATCCTCTTCTGTAAACTCCACATTACCGTTCATAAACAGGGCACGCTGGAAGTCAAACAGGCGGGTGTAACTTTCCACTTCCGCATAGTCTTCCATTACCTGCGGTGCAAAGGGGATTTGCGCCACAATCCAGGTGAATTCATCATCGGTTTCGGTGATGTGCGACTGCACCCTTACAATCCGGTCGCCATTTTCGTGGTAGCGGTCAAAACTCAACTCATCTGCCACATACAGGATCAGGAAGAGTGCACTGGTAATACCCAGGGTCATCCCAAGAATATTGAGAAAACTGTACCCAAACTTGTGGGTTATATTTCTAAATGCAGTTTTGAGCAGGTTCAGGAACATGGAGCTGAAGTTAGTTTTTGGAGGCGTTCGTGCATTAATACAAAGACGTATGCAGGCTTAAATTGTTACAAGTAAGATAAGCTATTCTCTCAAAAAGGGGATGGTGTGGGGACCTTCCGGTAGCACGCAAATTCGTGTTTCCGGGCCGTATTTGTCAATCAGGCTCAGTATCAGTTTGTTGATATCGCTTACGGGTTCCAGGTGGGCAGATCTTACGGTTTCCTCATCCAGCTGGCTAAGGAGGAATACATCGGCTTTTTTCTGGACCATGGCCTGGAAGTAAACCTGCCAGGTATCCTGCAGCTCCGCTTCATGGGTTTTGATATAGTCCATCAGGGCATCCACGCTATCCACCGATTTGAGTATAGTCTCGTAATCGCTTTCTTCGGGAATCCCGTCCCAGCACTCAGCTGCCATGATAATGCTTCCTTCCTTTCTGACTACTCTTTCAGCTGCGCTCATACCCTTCACCGATTGGTACACATTCAAATCCAGGGGGTAGCCCGAATTACTGGTGATCACAATGTCAAAAGCCTTTTCCAGTGGGACCATGGCCTTCTCCTTTACAAAAGCGCATCCCATGGCATGAGCCTCTCTCAGGTCGCCGGCAAAAACGCCTGTAATTTCCTTGTCCCTGTTGAGGGTGATATTCAGTAGAAAAAGTGGCGCAGCAAGTTCGGCGGCCTCCATGACTTCTTCCCACAGCGGATTCCCGGCCGTGTAGCCCCAGCGGGTCTTTGGATGCTCTAAATTCCTGATTGCGTGGTTCCTTCGTACCGTTTCCAGGGCAGCCATCCCCGGCATCAGTGCCTTTCCTCCGCCAGAAAAACCTGCAAAGAAATGAGGTTCAATAAAACCGGTAAGGATCCGCAGGTCGTATTCCATCATCTCCTTGTTGAGGAGGATGCGGTTGCCCGAGGATGTGTGCCCCACATATTGATGCTGATCTGGATTTCCAGCGCAATTCTGTACAATCCTGAAACGCCTTACCACCACATCTCCCAGGATGGTTTGCAGTTCTTCAGTTGTAGCCGGTCGGTGGGTGCCTGTGGCACAGAAGAAGGTGATTTGCTCATCGGGAAGATGCCTGAGGGCTTCCAGCAGTGGGGGTAGCATCAGGCGGTAGGGGGTGGCCCGGGTGATATCACTGAAGATGATGGCCACTTTCTGTGTGGCTGATACGGCAGCCTTTAGCGGAAGGTGACGGATGGGATTTGAGAGCGTTTCACTGATAGCCTGTTCTGGATCCGTCAAGCCCTTCACATAGCGTGGTTCCACCACTTCGGTGTAAATATTGGAGGGGATTTCAACCTTTAGTCGTCCCTTTCCATAGGCCAGCTCAATTTGCATATCACAGGTTTCTAATGATCTCCGGGTTTCCTCTTTGGGCAGCTTCCAAAATGGATCCCATATACTCATCCACCAGTTCGTATGAAAGTGGTACCGGCATATTCTCCAGCTTTGATTTCAGTTGGGGATTTTTGGCTGCAGCCAGGGCTCTTTCAATGTGGAGCTGTCCGAATCCTTCAATTTCAGAGAGGGTGGTGGGGAACCCTACTTTTTCTGCAAAATTGATCATGGCCCTGGCAAAAGCAAGGCCCAGGTCGCGACCACTCAGATTATCAAAATTGGCAGTGCTGTAGCCTCCTGCTTTATATATTTTCCCCAGAACTTTCAGCTGATCCTCTATGGCCGGGGCATAAAAAACGGCGTAATAGGGATTCATTAATGCGCATGCCCGTCCGTGGCTTAGCAGGTCCACCAAAGAGAAACTGGTAAGGTGAGCTCCGCTGGTTCCCCCGATCATGATGGCATAACCTCCCAGGTCGGTTGCTGCACAGAGGGCGTTTCGCGCCTCCTTATTCCCGGGCTCGGTCATCACCACGGGAAGATATCTCACCACAAGGCTGATGGCGATGGAGGCAATCTCCTCTGCCTTCTCAAAGATGGGTTTACCTGTGGCTCCAAAATAGACTTCCAGGCAGTGCGACATCCCGTCAAGTGCTCCATCCAGGGTAAGCTCGGCCGGGGTATTATGGCTCACTGCATAATCGAATACCGGAAGCTGGGGAACCACCGCCTCATCTACGATCAGTTTCTTCTGATGGGTCTCCATGTTTGTGATGTTGGAGTATTTTGTAAGATGGGCGGCCGAACTGGCAGCGGTCTGAATAGCTACATGGGGGGTGAGAGAAAGACCGGTTTTTGCCAGGGCTTCACTCACTTTACCTACCCCAAAATAGTCTTCGATTCCGCCTCCCAGAACATTCAGGACAATAGCCGCCTTCACTGCATCGATGGTGCTTCCGCCTCCCATGCTGATTACCACATCGGGGCGGACCTCCTTCAGGAGTTCTGCTACATGGAGCAGATCTTCTTCGGGAGCATTTGGCCGGACGATATCCACACGCTCATTGATCAACTCCACCCCGGCTGCCTCCAGGGAGCTTCGGAGGCTCTGCACAAAGACTTCGATCCCGGGAAACTGGCTTCTGATCAGCATGGCCTTTTTCCCGTAGGCAGCCACTGCATCGCCCACTTCCCCAAGACAACCTTCGCCGTAAATAAACCGGCCTTCCTTAAACTCGGCCAGCAAATCCTCAATT
>CAZRPW010000063.1:0-6611 GCA_964601975.1 uncultured Bacteroides sp. | reverse complement strand
TTACCCATTTACCCACTTACCCATTTACCCATTTACCCACTTCCCCACTTACCCACTTACCCATTTACCCATTTACCCATTTACTATTTACCATTTACCATTTTCCATTTACCATGCCATCAGCATCCATCTTCGATATCAAGCGCTTTGCTGTACACGACGGCCCGGGAATCCGCACCACCGTATTCATGAAGGGTTGTCCCCTCAGCTGCTGGTGGTGTCATAATCCCGAAAGCCAGTCAGTAAAACCCATTACAGTGGATGTGGAGCGGAAGTTGAACGGGAAACGCGTGATGGCTAAAAAGACCTACGGGGAACAGCTTGGACTTGAAGATTTAATGGAACGGATTTTAAGGGATCAGCTCTTTTTCGAGGAGTCGGGAGGGGGTGTTACATTCTCAGGGGGAGAACCCCTTTTGCAGCCTGTTGTACTCGAAGCCCTGTTGAAGCTATGCAAAGCCAGGGGTCTGCATACAACAGTGGATACCTGTGGATATGCAAAACAGGAATCCTTTGAAAAGATCATTGAGCACACGGATCTTTTTCTATTCGATCTGAAGAACATGGATGCGAATCTGCATCGAAAATATACAGGGGTGGATAATGGCCCGATTTTATCAAATGCCGATTATTTGCTGGGAAAGGGTGCCCGGGTGATCTTCCGCATTCCCATCATCCCGGGTATTAATACCACTGAGGATGAGTTGGACCGGCTGCTATCCTTTATAGATGAGCGTAAAGACCACCTGGAGGAGGTGCATTTGCTGCCCTATCACCGGATAGCCGGAAATAAATATACCCGCTTAAAAATGAAGCAAGCGCTTGCGCATGTAAAAGAACCAGATCAGGCCTATATGGAGGCTTTGTCGGATCGTTTCGGAACGACCGGACTAAAAATCTCTGTTGGTGGCTGATAAAATTTTATCGAAATGACTGAAAGAATAGAAAAATTAAGAGAAGCGAGCCTCAATGCAGTGAATTGTATTTCGGCCGAGCGTGGATTGCTGATTACGCGTTTCTATAAAGGGCTATCATCGGCCCAGTACTCCCTGCCGGTTCAGAGGGCAAAGGCCTTTGCCCACATCCTGAAACATAAGAGTATCTGTATTAATGAGGGTGAATTGATTGTGGGAGAACGTGGTCCGGCACCCAAGGCCACACCAACCTACCCGGAGATTAACCTTCACACCCTGAAGGACCTGGATATTCTCGATAGCAGGAAAAAGGTTTCATTCAAGGTGGATGAGGAGACACGCAGGGCCTTTGAGGAGGAGATTATTCCTTACTGGACCGGCCGGACCAACAGGGAGCGGATTTTTAATAACGTGGGAGAGCAGTGGAAGTCGGCCTACGAGGCAGGCATCTTTACCGAATTCCAGGAGCAAAGGGCACCGGGCCATACGGTACTTGGTAAGAAAATTTACAGCCAGGGGATGAGGGATATTATAAAGGATATTCAAAGGGCTCTTGAGAACCTGGATTTTCTAACTGATCCCAGGGCCTATGATAAGAGAGAGGAGCTTAATGCGATGGAGATCACGGCTTCTGCGCTGATTTTGTATGCCGAAAGACATGCTGATAAACTGGAAAAGCTGGCTTCTGTCGAGAAAGATATACATAGGAAAGAGGAACTGGAGGGGATGGCTGCAGTTTGTCGGAAGGTGCCGGCCGAGGCTCCCGGAAGTGTGCACGAAGCGCTGCAGTATTACTGGTTTGTGCATCTGGGTGTAATTACCGAGCTGAATCCCTGGGACTCTTTTAATCCCGGACGGCTCGATCAGCATCTCTATCCCTTCTATCTCAAGGACCTGGAATCGGGATTGTGTACCCAGGAGGATGTGAAGGAGCTGCTGCATAGTTTCTGGATCAAGTTTAACAATCATCCTTCACCGCCAAAGGTGGGTATCACTGCCGAAGAAAGCAATACCTACACAGATTTCTGCCTTATAAATATGGGGGGACTTAAAGCGGATGGATCTGATGCGGTCAATCCATTCTCATTTATCCTGCTTGATGTGATTGAAGAGATGCGTCTCTTGCAGCCATCCTCCATGGTACAGGTCAGCAAGAAGAACCCTGATGCTTTTGTCGACCGGGCGGTGAAGATCGTAAAGACCGGCTTTGGTCAGCCTTCCATATTTAATACCGATGCCATTGTGCAGGAGTTGGTTCGCCAGGGAAAGAGCCTGGAAGATGCACGCAACGGAGGGGCATCGGGCTGTGTGGAGAGCGGGGCTTTCGGGACCGAGGCTTATATTCTTACAGGCTATTTCAACCTGGTGAAGGTGCTGGAAATTACACTTCACAATGGGACCGATCCATCCAGTGGGAAACTGATTGGTGTCGAAAGTGGTGATCCGGAATCTTTTGTCTCTTTTAGCGATCTGCAGGAGGCTTTCCTGAAGCAGCTGGGACATTTTGTGGATATTAAAATACGGGGAAATAATATTATTGAGCGGATCTTCAGCACCCACATGCCGGTGCCCTTCCTCTCCCTGCTGATAGATGATTGTATAGCCAACGGGATCGATTACAATGCCGGGGGAGCCAGGTATAACAGCTCTTATATCCAGGGTGTGGGACTGGGTTCCATTTCCGATATGCTTGCTTCGCTGAAGTACCATGTATATGATAAAAAGACGATCAGTCTGCCGACCTTCCTGAATGTGCTTTCAGATAATTTTGAAGGCCATGATGAACTAAGGGCGGAACTGATTTACGATACACCCAAATACGGGAATGACGATGACCAGGCCGATGCGCATGCCACCTGGGTATTTAATGCTTTCTATGATGCCGTAAATGGCAGGCCGAGTCCACGGGGAGCCACCTACCGCATTAATATGCTGCCCACCACCTCTCATGTATATTTCGGGAAGGTTACGGGAGCTACTCCCGACGGCAGACTGGCTCATGAGCCTCTTTCAGAGGGGATTTCACCCTTCCAGGGAATGGATAAAAATGGTCCCACTGCTGTGCTGAATTCGGCTCTGAAAATCGATCATCTAAAAACCGGGGGAACCCTGCTGAACCAGAAGTTTACGCCTGATTTTTTTAAGGATGAGGGTAGTATCAGGAAGGTGACCCAGTTGATCAGAAGCTACTTTCGAATGGACGGTCACCACATCCAGTTTAACGTGGTAAGTGCCGATACCCTGCGGGATGCAAGGGAGCATCCCGAGAAATACCAGGATTTGATTGTAAGAGTGGCGGGCTACAGTGACTACTTTAATGACCTGGGGCCCGAGCTGCAGGATGAGATCATCCGCCGCACTGAGCATGACGGTGCTGAGTAGGCAGTTCTCAGTGCGCAGTTCTCAGATAACAGTGCATATTAATCAGTGATCAGTGCGGATGAAGCGGGCCGAGGAGCGGGTCACAAAGGTGGCGAAGGCGACTACGGAGACGGAGCTGACCGGCATCAGGATGGCGGCCACGATGGGGGAGAGGTTCCCCGATAGGGCAAAGCTTATCCCGATGATATTGTAAAGGAAGGAGATCAGGAAACTGACCTTGACGATTTTCAGGGAGGTGTGTGTAAAGCGGATGAAGCGGGCCAGGTTCCCGAAGCGGGCGGATTCCAGCACTGCGTCACTGGCCGGGGAAAAATGGTAAGCTTTATTGGCTACGGTCAGCGCCACATCGCTCTGCATCAGGGCTCCCGCATCATTCAGTCCATCGCCGGTCATCAATACCGTATGCCCCTTCTTCTGGAGTGACCTGATGAGCTCGGCCTTTTCGCCGGGCTTCTGATTGAACAGCATTTTATCCCGGTCAAACCAGGAGGCAAGATTCCCGGCTTCGGAGGAGTTGTCGCCCGAAACCAGGTAAAGGGTGAATTTTTGCTTCAGGGACTTCAGTACCTGGTCGAATCCTTCCCGGTACTGGTTGCTGATCGTAAAGTGGCCAAGCGGATCATTATCGATGGCTACGTGAACTTCTGAGGCCACCTGGTCCGAGTTCTCCGAATTATTTACAAATTCGGACGAGCCCAGCTTAATTTCAATTTGATTTACCTTTCCAAATATTCCACGTCCTTCCACCTCTACGAAATGCTCGGGCCGGATATATTCACTTTCTCCAAGCTCTGCGGCCAGGGCAAGACTCAGCGGGTGGGTCGATTGCCTTACAATGGAAAGGATGGCATTTTTTATTTCGGCATTCAGGGTCTTGCCCGACCAGCTGATGTTGTTTTCGTTGGGACGCGTAAGGGTGCCGGTTTTGTCGAAAACGATGGTATCCACATGGGAGAGTTTTTCGATGACATTTGTATTTTTGATATAGAGCCCGTTTTTCCCGAACATACGCATTGTATTTCCAAAGGTGAAGGGGATGGAAAGGGCCAGGGCACATGGACAGGCGACGATCAGGACTGCAGTAAACACGAAGATGGCTGTGTGCAGATCTCCCCTGATCAGCCAGTAGGCAAAGCCCAGCAGGGCAATGCTGATGATGGCAAGTGTGAAGTACTTGCTGACTCTGTCGGAAAGGGTTTTTAAGGATTCACTGGGTTTTTCATAATTCTGGTCCTGGTTCCAGAGTTTGGTAAGATGGCTCTGGCTTACCTCTTTCTCAACCCTGATCCGGACCACCTCTCCCATTTGCCTTCCGCCGGCGTAAATGAATTCGCCCTCTTTTTTGACGACCGGACTCGATTCGCCGGTTACAAAGCTGTAGTCGATGCGGCCTGTGCCTTCCAGAAGAATGGAGTCGGCCGGGATTAGTTCCTTGTTCCGGATAATCAGCTCGTCACCTTCCACAATATGTTCCAGCAGGATGCTCTCTTCAATCTGTTTATTGATTTTGGTTACGGCTATGGGGAAATAGGATTTATAGTTGCGGTCGAAGGAGAGTGCCTCGTAGGTCTTCCCCTGGTACCATTTTCCCACCAAAAGGAAGAAGATGAGTCCCGACAGGCTGTCACAATATCCCGATCCTCCTGTGAAGAAGATTTCGTATGCACTCACGAAAAAAAGCACTGTAATACCCAGGGCGATGGGCAGGTCTATGCTTATGTTTTTTTTCAGCAGGCTTTTCACCGATGAGACATAGTAGTCGCTTCCGCTGTAGAATACCACCGGAACTACCAGTACAAAGCTGAGAATGCTGAATAATGATTGCAGACTATCGTCCAGGGGCTTACCATTGAAGTAGGCCGGCAGACTGTAGGTCATCACGTTAATAAATACAAAGCCCGCCACCCCGATCTTATAGAGCAGTTTTTTGTATGAGGGTTTGTCGTCCGCCCCGGCGGAAAGATTCACCGAGAGATCGGGGATGTAGTGGATGGAGGAGAGCAGTTCGACTACCTGCCGCAGGCTTATTTCAGCTTCCTTAAAGGTGATGTCCACCTCCTTGCGGGTGAAATTCACGAAGGAGTGTTTGATTCCTTTGTGGAGAAGATGGAGTTTTTCAAGGAGCCAGATGCAGGAGGCACAGTGGATAACAGGGATGAAGAATTTCACCTTGGAGATGCCGCCTTCGGAAAAGGAGATGAGCTTTTCCCTGATCTCTTCCTTGTCCAGAAATTCATATTTATTCCCGAAGGCCGTGGTCTCTACTTTTATCCCCGGTTGTTCCTCCAGGTTGTAATAGTTGTAGAGCTTGTTTTCATTCAGGAGCTGGTAGACGGTCAGACAGCCATTGCAGCAAAAGGATTTTTCCTCCCAGACCACCGGGTTTTTTCCACAGTCGGAGCCACAGTGAACACAATTATTATCTTCCGGGTGTTTCATGCGAATACCCAAAAATAGTGAAAACCAGCAGCCCGAAGCTCAGTTCGGCTAAACTTATTCAGGGTTCTTTGCCCTTACCTTTAAAATCACTTTTTTTACGGTATCATAGCCGGGAACTAAAATTCCGGGTCGATGGGCATCCTCAGGAGTGAAAATAAAGAATGTTCCTGGTTCCGCATCGTAATACGCTCCTTCGACTTCGTAAAAAGCAATATCGTTTTCACTGTCATAGGCTTCTGTAATGCTTGCCTGGGAAAGAGGTGCCACACCCATTTGCGCTTTCCCTTTTACTATATATTGAATATCGCTGAAATCTTTGTGCGCTTCCCATTTCACATCGGCAAGTTCAGGTGCTGGCGCTTCGACCACAATGGCTTTCAGATTTCCTTCCTCGATGATGTAGGTCCCGGGCTCGATGGTCTCCAGATCGGTGGTTTTCAGCCAGTCAAATGCCTTGTTCCACAAGCCCGGACTGGCCTTGTAGAGCGCTTCAAATGCTTTTTGATTGGTCGATTCGTGGGCCTGAAGCTCCAGTCCATTCAACCATTCACCCTCACTGTACCATTGATTTACTTCTGCGGAGGTATTTACCTCACCCTGGGTCTTTGCCTCCCCGGAGTCCCTTGCTCCTTTGCATGAGGGCGTAAGGCTACTCATGGCAATAAAAAGTATTGCAATTATTAATCCTGATACCAGTCCTAAATTCAGTCGTGTTTTCATGTGTATTAAATGTTTTCATGTGTGTTATATGTTCCATAGGTAATTCAAAATTTGGTTCGAGCAGTGTGGCGGATGGTTCCTTCTCCAGGCTCTTTTCGAACTTCTTTTCGATTTTTTCTTTGGGTGGACTCAGGTAGGGGATTCCCAGGCTTAGTC
>CAZRPW010000062.1:0-25036 GCA_964601975.1 uncultured Bacteroides sp. | reverse complement strand
TTGGTTTCTATACCATGATGGCCATCCTCGTACTGTTCCTGCAGGCAAAATTCGGGCTTGCTGCCGAAACAGCAGGTGACATTTACAGCTGGTTTTATTTTGCCATCTATGCCCTGGCGCTGCTTGGCGGTATCGTTGCCGATGCTACCAAGAAATATACTGCAATCATTTCCCTGGGACAGATTGTAATGTTCCTGGGATACGTCATGATGGCAGTCCCCGGGCTTCCTCTATCTGTGACAGTGATAGCCCTCTTTACCATCGCCATTGGTAATGGATTCTTCAAAGGAAACCTTCAGGCGGTGGTTGGACAGCTATATGACGATCCCAAATATGACAAGGTGCGGGACAATGCCTTCCTGATCTTCTACATGGGTATCAACGTGGGTGCATTCTTCGCCCCCTTTGCTGCCATGGGAATCAGAAACTGGTGGCTGAAAACCAATGGTTTTCTGCACGACGGCAGCATCCCGGCCCTTTGTCACCATTATCAGGACGGAACCCTCCAGGATACAGCTGTACTCCAACAACTGGCCGACGCCGTGAGTCTGAACGGACCAGTGACCGATTTAGGCGCCTTTGCCAGCTCCTACATTGAAGTTTTTTCAAAGGGATACAATATGGCTTTTGGGATTGCTGCCGTTGCCATGGTGATCTCACTGGCTGCTTACCTGATCTTTCACAAGCACCTGCCCAAAAGGGAAAAAGCGGTTGGTGAAAGCACCATCACCCTGAGGGAAAAGCCCCTGGCTATTCCCGTGGCCCTGGTGGCCGGAGCCATTACAGCTGTATTGATCAGCTTTGTTAAGGACCTGAAGACCGGAGCTGCCATTGGTCTCTTTGTGACCTTCGTCACCTGGATCGTAATGATTGCCACCAAGGAAGAGAAAAAGCGCGTGGTTTCACTACTACTGGTTTTCTTTGTGGTCATTTTCTTCTGGATGGGATTCCACCAGAATGGACTTACCATGACCTTCTTTGCCAGGGACTATACAGTCAAAGCTGTAGGACCGGGTACTTTTATGTTCTTTACACTGGATAGAATCCTCTCGGTAATCGTGTTTATTGCGGGTATCGTATTACTTATGGGAAAGGAGACTTTCAAGAACAAGCGGATCATAGGAGCCGTTATGACCGTTGTGGGCGGAGCAATTGGATACTGGCGTTACTCCCTTGGAGATGCCAGCAATTCCATTGCCCCTGAAGTATTTCAATCCTTCAATCCCCTGTTTATAGTTTCCCTGACCTTCGTGGTCATGGCAGCCTTTGCCTGGCTTAATAAAAAAGGGATGGAGCCATCAACTCCCAAAAAGATTGCCATCGGAATGGTTATCGCTGCCCTGGGTTTTGTAGTTATGGTTATCGGATCGCTAAATGTTGTATCTCCAGTTGACCTGCAGGTACTCGAAGCGGGTGAGGTTGTGAAAGTGAATCCGGTCCCGGACTCCTCCAGGATCATGCCCTACTGGCTGATGTCGACCTACCTGATCCTTACCTTTGCAGAGCTCTTCCTCAGCCCCATGGGATTGTCCTTCGTATCCAAGGTGGCTCCTGTAAGATTCCAGGGTGTGATGCAGGGTGGATGGCTGCTGGCCACCGCCGTGGGGAACAAGCTACTCTTCATCGGAAGTTTCTTCTGGGAAAAAATTCAGCTGTGGCAACTGTGGGGTATTTTCGTAGTAACCTGCTTACTCTCAGCCATGTTTATCTTCTCCATCCTTAAAAGGCTGGAAAACGCGACCAAGTAGCCGCGCTTAAAGCAAAATTTCAAGAGGGTGTCTCAAAAGGGCACTCTCTTTTTCATGAAGCGCTTACTTCTCTGAAAAGATGTCTGAAACGTTTTCAAGGTGACCATCGGTTTGGGCAGGATCAAGGCCCAGGACGTGGGCAATGATGCCATAGACCTCCACATTTTCGAAGGAAGGAGCCAGATAGCCTTTTTTGAACGCAGGCCCCTCAGCCAGGAAGATTGTATGCATATCGGTAAAGGCATTATCATAACCATGGGCTCCGCCAGAATAGCGGGAAGCGTTCGACTTGGTTCCGATACTCCAAAGGCTGTCTGCCATTACCACAATACCCGGAAAACGGGAACTACTCCCATAATGCAGCCTTGCAGGAATATCCTCTTTCTGCCAGGCAGTCACTCCGTCACTGGCATCCAGGGTGAGGGTAACAGAATCTTCATACCCTTCGGCCGGGTCAATCAGGTAAACGGGGTTCCCTCCTATCACCTCATCGGTCCACTCGGGTGGAATAAGATCCATTATATTCACATATTTGTCTGAAGATATGGGTCCCATGCCATGATCCGACAGCACTATCAGGTTCACACGGTCGGCAATATCCAGGCCCGCAATGCCCGTTCTTATTGCACCCAGGATGGCATCAAGAGAAGCAATCACCTCACCCGTTTCTACACTCTCTGGTCCGGCATCGTGACCGATCCCATCGGGTTCATCGAAATATAGCGTGATCAGACCCGGGCGCTTGTGCATGGGCAATTTAAGCCAATCAATGACCTGGTCGACCCGGTCTATAAAGGGAACACTTCCATCATATTCCTTCCAGATTGTTGGATGAGAGCCTCCAATGGGTGCCTCACTGCCCACCCAGTAGTAACATGCCGATTTTATATCCTGCTCTTCCGCTGTCACCCATATAGGTTCACCCAAATAGGCATCGGCATTCCTCACCATGTTCCGGTCCCCGATCCGATAGATCCCATCCAGATCATCCGCGTAGAAACTGTTATTGATAATCCCGTTATGATCGGGATACAGGCCCGTTGCCAGGGCATAATGGTTTGGGAAGGTCTTGGTCGGAAATGAAGGGATCAAACGTTCAGCCTTCACCCCGGAAGAAGCCATGGCGTCAAAATTCGGAGTGTCATAGAGATCGGTATAATCCCACCTGAATCCATCGAAGGAAACCATAATCACATAGGATTCAATGGGAGTATCTGTCTTTCGATTACAGGATACAAGGAGCAATAATGAAAATTGCAGGATCAATCCAGTTCTGAACAGCTTCATATTATTTAAAATTATCTACCGCGGGGTATAATCGAGGTATTTCCGCTTTCCATTGTCCATAGGACTGAAGAAATCATGCCTTCCAGGCAGTTCGGGCACCTCAATTTCGACGATGGACATATCCGGTCTGAACTGGTAAAACCCAATCGCCGTATTCTCATAGCCACCTGCAGAACTAACCCTTGAGAATCGATAGTTATTAAGTATCAGTTGTGGCTTATAGGCATCCAGCTCAAGTAAAAAACGCGGACCGTATTGTCGTATAGCGTCGACAAAATACAGGGTGATATCATATCCCGCAATTCCGTAATTGATGCCCTTTCGGGTCATGGACCTGGGCTCTGCATAAAACTGATCCCGGAACCTGGCAAGGAAGGCATCGGCACGGGGATCCAGGTAATCCAACCAGAATGCACTGTAAAACATAAGATTCAGGTCATGATAATATCTGAAGGCGCTGCTGGAGGTGATGCTGGAAAACTCAGTCCAGCTAGGAGAAGTTATCAACTCTATGTTATATTCGTTCAGGTGGAAATAGAGGAATTGAACAATCCTGCTGGCCAGGGCCTCGTTACTGGAGGGAACCACCACCAGGTTCT
The DNA here is from genome assembly GCA_964601975.1 of uncultured Bacteroides sp. Classification (GTDB taxonomy): domain Bacteria; phylum Bacteroidota; class Bacteroidia; order Bacteroidales. The sequence continues at coordinate 21,402 of CAZRPW010000062.1, read as the reverse complement.
TCCTGTCCTTTGAAAGTGAGTGAATGATTTCATTGGTGTGCTCCAGCGTCAGAACCATCTCCTTGAAAATCACAGGTTCTTCGGGACGATAATCGTCAAATCCATCGAAAATCAGCTCCTGAAGCAGGCTGTATTTTTCACTGTCCAGGCTATCCTCCTCCCTGACATATACAATGTTATAGCTGTGCTTACTTGCAACAAGCCTGGCCACATCAATGTAAGCCCTGTCGAGAGAAGGGGTTACCTGAAAAAGGTAGGGATTTTCCCTGATGTAGTTCATTTCATTATAAAATGGCGTAACCATCGGGATTTTATACCTCCTGGCAAAATCGGAAGCAATTTCAAGGTTGAAATCGTGGAAGGGTCCTATGATCAGATCCATGTCTTTCATCCCAGGCTCCTCCAGTATTTCACGCATCCGGGCCATGCTCTTCTTTGTGTCATAGTAGCTCACCTCCAGCTTCATGCCTTTCTGCTTCATGGAGTCAATTGCAAGCAGGGAACCCTGGAAGAACTCCAGAAAACTAACCGACTGGGGCTCCTTTTGCTCCCGGCGGTAATCTTCAATAATCCGGTTTTGACGGGATACAGATTTCACATCCTTTATCATTGAATCAAGGGGCTCAGGCTCATTGAAATCGAAGGGAATCAAATAGGCTATCTGATAGGTGCGACGGCGCTTATCATGGTCATTTAACAAATCGTCATAATTATATGCCTCCATGACCGTATCAACCGGAGTATTAAGAAATGCGTCCACCGGAAGCGTATCCCTTGCCGATTCAGGCTGATCTACAACCTGAGCCAGAGGAATCCTGATTACCTGTCCGGCTTGCGGTCCTCCCCATCCCAGTTCTGGATTTGCATTCCTGATGGTCTGAATACTAACCTCGTAAAAAAGGGCAATGGAATAGAGCGTTTCCTTTCTCTTCACCTTATGAAAAGCATATCCCTCCTCATTGAAGGCTGGTTCAGGCTCCTGAACTTCTTTTTCAGCATTCGGCTCGGGAATAATCAGGCGTTGCCCGGGTTGCAAGTCATTCATATCCACAGCAGGATTTGCCTCCTCTAAATCCTCCTGCGTGATTCCATATTTCCTTGAGATGCTAAAAAATGTATCCCCCCGCTTCACTTTATGGGTAAGCTTTTGATCGGCATCCTTTAATGATATTGAAGTATCAATCTCATCATTAAGGGATGATTCCACAGGAATTTTAAGGGTCTGCCCTATCCTGATACCAGAGATTGCGCCTGGGTTTTCAACTGCAATCTCTTTCTGGGAAATGTTGTAGGCCCTGCTAATTGAAAAAAGAGTCTGCCCGGGCTTCACCACATGAATGTAATAGACTTTGCCTTCAAGAATAACCTTGTTGACAGAACGCTCAATCACCACTTCCTCCTGCGAGAAGGAAGAAATGCTGCAGAGAAGTCCCAGCAGCAGAAAAAGGGATGCTTTACCTGGAAATGAAGTCATTGATATTTTTAAGAATTCGCTGTTCTATACTGCTTGTATCTGCTTTAACGAAAGTTTCACCTGTAATATTCTCAAATAGCTCGATATACCTTTCGCTAACTTCTTCAATAAATGCTTCAGGCATATCAGGCACTTTTTGCCCCTCCTTGCCCTGGAAACCATTTTTAATAAGCCATTGCCGGACAAATTCCTTCGAGAGTTGTTTCTGCTGTTCACCCTTATCCTGCCTTTCCTGGTAACCATCAGCATAAAAATAGCGCGATGAATCCGGAGTATGAATTTCATCAATAAGCATAATCTTGCCGTCCTTACTGCCAAACTCATACTTGGTATCCACCAGGATCAAGCCCATTTCAGCAGCCATTTCGGTTCCTCTCTGAAATAATTTGCGTGTATAATCCTCCAACTGGATGTATTCCGCTTCAGGAACCAGTCCGCTTGCCAGGATCTCCTCACGTGAGATATCCTCGTCATGTCCTTCGTCAGCTTTGGTGGTAGGCGTAATGAGCGGCTCCGGGAAACGATCATGTTCCTTCATCCCTTCAGGCATTGAAACTCCGCAGATTTCTCTTTTTCCATCCCTGTACTCCCTCCAGGCATGACCTGTCAGATATCCCCTGATCACCATTTCCACCTTGTAAGGAGATGCCATATGACCCACGGTCACATTGGGGTCGGGGGTGTCTATTTTCCAGTTTGGTACAATGTCAGATGTAGCATCCAGAAACTTGGAGGCAATCTGGTTCAGGACCTGACCTTTATAGGGTATCCCCTTGGGCATTACCACGTCGAAAGCAGAGATTCTGTCAGAAACCACCATCACCAGGTAATCATCCTTGATGTTATAAACATCTCTTACTTTTCCAATGTAGAGACTATTCTGTCCCTCCAGCTGAAACTTTGTTCCTTTTAATGCCTTTGCCATAATCCTATTTTTTTTCTTTTGACTTTTGACTTTTGACTTTTGACTTTATGACTCGCTGCTATAAGCAGCGACGATGGCCTTTACAAGCCTGTGCCTGATAATATCGCGCTCATCGAAACGTATAATTGAGATTCCCTTTATTCCTGATAGTATCTTCGCAGCCTGAACCAGGCCCGAATCACTCCTTCGGGGGAGGTCTATCTGGGTATCATCGCCGGTTACAACAAACCTTGCATCGGGCCCCATCCTTGTCAGAAACATCTTAAACTGACTATTTGTTGCATTCTGAGCCTCATCCAGGATCACAAAGGCATGATCCAGTGTGCGTCCCCTCATATAGGCCAAAGGTGCTATCTGTATGGTTCCGTCTTCAATGAACTGAATCAGTTTCTTAGCAGGAATCATATCTCTGAGGGCATCGTAGAGGGGCTGAAGATAGGGATCAAGCTTTTCCTTGAAATCGCCCGGGAGAAACCCGAGTTTTTCTCCAGCCTCTACGGCAGGTCGAGTCAGGACAATCCGCTGAACCTGTCTTTCTTTCAAAGCTTTTACAGCCATTGCAATGGCTGTATAGGTTTTTCCTGTACCAGCCGGACCAATTGCCAAAAGCAAATCATTATTCAATCCCTCGTCCACCAGTTTCTTCTGATTTACGGTTATCGCCCTGATCTTGCGACCTCTCTCACCATGTAAAAGAACCTCATCACCAGGGCCGGGAGCATCCATCTTTTGACTTGAGGCATCCCCTATCAGGTCCTCCAGATCAGGCAGATTCACCGTATTGAATTTCTGGAGATAGCGAACAACAAGCACAACCTTCTCTTCAAATTCATCAAGCCTCTTTTCACTCCCTGAAGCCCTTATTTCATTGCCCCTTGGGACAATTTTCAGGTCCTCAAAAAGATCAATGAATTTATTAAAGCGGACGTTGTTTACACCATAAAAATCAACGGGGTCAACACCTTCCAAATAGATCAGCTTTTCAGCCATAAATCAAATTATAATCACTACTTTTGGATGTGCAAATTAAGCTGTTTTTTTCAACATTCCAATAAGAAAATCCCTACCGGAAAACCATGCACATTATCACGCTTACTTCCGATTGGAACAAAGACGACTATTATGTTGCCTCACTTAAAGGGAAACTGATCTCCTTATGTCCGGATATCACTCTGGTTGACATCAGTCACAAGATAGAGCCTTTTAAGTCGTCCGAAGCTGCTTTCCTCGTAAGAAATTGTTTCCGGAGTTTCCCTGAAGGAAGTGTACATATCATTGCTGTAAACACCGAACCCACACAAGGAAGAAAGCTACTTGCAGCAAGGATGGAGGGCCATTATTTCATATGTGCTGACAACGGAATTATAGGAATGCTGGGGGCTGAACCCGAACAGGTTGTGGTGATCCCAGAGAAGAAAGAACAGCCATACAGCACATTTACTGCTGTCTCGCACTTTGCCGAGACTGCCTGTAATCTGGCAAATGGCCATTCCCTGGATAAAATAGGAACCCCGGCAGAGAAGTATGAGATCCCGGCTCCCATTAAACCCACTCTGGCTGAAAACTCAATAACCGGCAGTGTCAGATATATGGATACCTATGAGAATGCGATCACCAATATTTCCAGGGAGTTCTTTGAGCGAACAGGAAAGGGAAGGCCATTTAAGATCTTTGTTCAAAGCAAGCATTATGTGCTTGATAAAATAAACAAGAAGTACAGCGAAAGTCCGGACGGAGAATTGCTGGCCGTTTTTAATTCGCTGGGACTGCTTGAAATTGCCATACGCAACGGGAACGCAGGTGGCCTGTTGAAATTAACAACCGACTCAAGCATCAGGGTTGATTTTAAAGAAGATGAAGATAATGCATAGCATGGATGAGAAATTGAAAGCCTTCGAAAGGCTGCTGAAGATTATGGACGAGTTAAGGGAGAAGTGTCCATGGGACCGTGAACAGACCCTGGAGAGCCTGAGAAACCTTACCATCGAAGAAACCTACGAACTGGCTGACGCCATCATGGACCACGACCTGGAAGAAGTCAGAAAAGAACTGGGTGACCTGATGTTACATATCGTTTTCTACTCGAAAATAGGCACAGAAGAGAAGGCTTTTGACGTTGCAGATGTACTGAATGGAGTCTGTGACAAGCTGGTTTTCCGTCATCCACATGTGTTTGGACAGCAGGAGGTCGCAGATGCGAAAGAAGTTCTGCAAAACTGGGAAGAACTGAAATTGAAGGAGGGAACCCGTAGTGTACTGGCAGGTGTACCCACCTCTCTTCCAGCCATGATCAAATCACACAGGATTCAGGACAAGGTAAGGGCTGTGGGGTTTGACTGGGATCAAAGGGAACAGGTCTGGGACAAGGTTGAGGAAGAGCTCAATGAAGTAAAGTATGAATTAATGAACGGACAGGATAAAAAGAAAACCGAGGATGAGATCGGAGATCTGCTGTTCTCCATTATAAATGCAGCCAGGCTATACGACATAGAGCCGGAAACAGCCCTGGAACGTACCAACCGGAAATTCATATTCAGGTTTAAATACCTTGAAAAGAAGGCTCTTGAATTGGGTAAATCACTTAAAGAAATGAGCCTGGAGGAAATGGAGGCTATCTGGCAGGAGGCAAAGTCTATTTAGACACCTCTCCATCTTCGGATTTTGGCTCATCCTTCGATGCAGCCCCATCCTTCGGTTTTACCTTGTCCCTGGATGTAGCCTCAGACTTCGTTTTCACTTTGTCTTTGGATGTAGCCACGTCCTTCGATTCTTCGGATTCTGAAGATTCTTCTTCTTTATCAATCACCTCAAGCAGATCATGAGCCAGCAGCTGATTGTACCATTGGAATACCTTCTTGATATCTGAAATATAGACCCTTTCTTCATCATAGTCAGGAACCAGTTCAACAAAGTAATCTTTCAATTCATTGCCGGAAGCTTTATGTGAGATACACGCTTTGCCTTCAGTTTTTTCATGAATACTCATAAAGATATCAGCAAGAGGAACTTCTTCCTCCTCGGTGAATATGGCTATATCTTCAAGGGAGCTAACCCTGGCTGTTGCCGGGGCCACATGTCGTTTATGATCCTCCATGGATTCAACAACAATACCATTGCGCGCCTGGGCAATAAATTTGAACAGGCCTCCTTTACCGGAGATTGAAAGAATGTCTTTTAGCTTTATCGTCTTCATAGGATATAAAAAAGTGTTGCAAATATAGCACTTCTATTTAATACCACGCTCCTGTTTTATCTTATCATAAGCATTCTGAACCTTCCTGAATTTCTCATTTGCCACTTTCTTGAAATCTTCACCCAGGTGGCCCACCTTATCAGGATGGTACTTCATGGCCATGTGCCTGTAGGCCTTTTTCACCTCTTCATCGGTGGAGGTTGGCTCAATCTCAAGGATCTTGTAAGCCGAATCGGTCTGGCTTACAAACATTGCCCTGATACTTTGAAAATCTGAATCCGTCACACTCATAAAACCGGCAATCTTCCCAAGAACCTGGTCTTCTGCTTCACTAACAGAGCCATCTGCCGATGCAATTCCAAAAAGGAAGTGAAGCATCTCCAGCCGGTATGAATACTCGAGGCGTTCTGAGAGCTGGCGGGTTACATCCTTCAGGGGAATCTGTTGCTTTAGAATATCCCTCAGCATCACTACTGCCTCCGAAGCTGTGTCTTCTCCAAAACGTGTAACGAAATACCTTCGCACATAGTCAAGCTCACTTTTCATTACTCTTCCATCGGCTTTCATAACCGCTGCTACAAGCACGAGTAAGGATGCGGCATAATCGCCCCTGAGTGTCTGACCACGAACACTTTTCCCCTGAGCAGATCCGGGTTCCTTCCCTGCATCAAATATAGAACCTACTGTAAAGCCAAGCACCATTCCGATGGGACCTCCTACTGCCCAACCAAGTCCAAGACCTACCCACTTTCCAAATTTTGCCATATTTAAATCCTCTTAATTATATCTTCGTGCAGCTCAACAATCTGAGGAAGCAGAAGGCGCTTCTCATCATTTATAATAATCCTGTCTGCTAAACTTTTTTTCTCATCTTCATCCATTTGCTGACTCATTCTCTGCTCGACTTCTGCCCGGCAGATACCATCACGCTCCATTACCCTTTTTATCCTCAATTCGGAAGGAGCGTATACAAGTACCGACATATCCAGACGAGCATCTGCTCCACTTTCGAAAAGAACAGCAGCCTCCTCCACCACATAGGGATGCTGATCCCACTTTCTGCTCCAGATCTGGAAATCATGTCCCACCACCGGGTGAACCAGGTGGTTCAGTTTTTTAAGCAGGTCCGGCTCTCCAAACACCTTCTTCCCCACCATTTTCCTGTTCAGTTCACCATTCATGTAGGCTTGCTCCCCAAGCAGCACCTTGATGGAAGTCTTCAGGGCCTGATCTGTATTCATCAGGCGTTTCGCCTCCTGGTCAGCATAGTAAACCGGAACGCCAAGTTTTTCCAGAACGCTGCATACCAATGATTTCCCACTCCCAATTCCACCTGTTATCCCTACACTGAACATCATTTCCTGGAAATGAGAAATTCGACGGTTTTCGGGTAGTAATCATAACCCAGTAAAAAAACCGGAATGTTCTGAATTTCAACCCCCAGCACCTTTTCCTGTTCATCAAGGGTATTATAATCCACCACCGCTCTGAAAAGGTTTCTATTCACCCGATCGTACATACTCAGTCCCACATTACATGTCAATTTGATCCTTGCCGGAAAAGTCTGTAGCATAAGACTGTCGGGGAGATTCAGAACCTCGATGGGAATGTGAAGTTGTACCTCCGTATATTTTTCAAGTTCAATGGCACAATTCACCCTGGATGCGCTATACTCCAGACCATGCTGTTTACTAAGTCTGATTTTATCCCTATAGTTCCTGGTAAGCAGTCCAAGGTCCATTTTTTCCGTAGAAACATATTGTAAGGTATCCAGAATGACATCCGGACCTGAAAGCTCTACAGAATCAGGTTCAAGCTGAACCCCGTTCCTGGTGGTAAACTGATTATCAAGCTCAAAAACCAAATCTGCTTTAACAGGCAGCACCTTTGTGATCCTTCGTCCAAACTGGAAATGAAGGGTGTCCGGCTTGATTTCCAGCAACTGAAGTTCGGCTGGCAGCTGACTCGACACCTGGTCCTTAAGATAACGGGTAAGGATGTAGGCACGACTATCGTCCTGTTCCGGACGGTTCATCGTAAAGGCCGAAACCTTGAAACTGATGGGGTCCGGTTTCTTCAGCACCTTATATCTGAGCAAAGCATAGCCATGGGCATTAATGCGGAGATCAAGATACTCGGGAGGTTCGTCAACAAAGACTCTGTCTTCCGGCATATCCGTATAGACCAGAGGATACTCAATCTGATCTGTATAACTCCGTCCCAGTGCATTCAGGAACCAGATAAACACGGAGATCAAAAAGAAAACTGAGAACAGAAGAATTTTTTTTCTGAACTGCAGTTTCTGTCCCTCGGGAACCCTGGGCCATTTCTGAAGAAAACCGTTTTCCACAACAGTGGCTTTGGTCTATTTTTTTGCCGGAGCAGGCTGATCACCGGGATCTGCCATTACAGCAGTCTTGTCAACCTTTACAACCACCTTGTCTGCAATCTCGAGCAAAATGGAAGTATCCTTTACATCATTAATTTTTCCATAAATACCACCTGTGGTGGCAACCTTATCACCTTTTTTCAGGGAAGACCTGAAGTTGGTTGCCTCCTTTTGCTTTTTCATCTGAGGACGAATCATGAAAAAATAGAACACTACGATGATCAACAGCAAGAAGATCAAAGACTGCATTCCTGCTCCACCCGGACCTGCAGGGGCAGCTGTTAAAATTTGAAATAAACTACTCATTTTTAATCGATTAAATTATAAAATAAACTACTAATTCTTGATCACATTTGCCTTTATAGTAAGCCAGACAACAGGGGTCGTTGCACTGGTCTTCACTGCCATTGGTTTTAATTGAGCCCCTGATCTGCCATGGGTATCAAATACAACTTGCAACTGGGCCCTTTTACCTGGCTTCAGAGGTTCTTTGTTCCAATCCAAAGTCGTACACCCGCAGGTGGTCTCCACCTCTGTAATCACCAGGTCCCCCTCCCCTGTATTCTCATACTCAAAATAACACAGTACCCTTTCCCCTTCAATGATTGTTCCAAAATCATGAATCAAGGTGTCAAATAATATATCAGCCTTTAAATGAACGTTTTCTGAAGATATTTCAGAATCCTCAGCCTGTATCACATTCCTGCCATTTTGTCCTGTACAAGATATCAGGAACAGCATCATCCATAATAAGGACATCTTTCCTAGACCCATCCTCAGCTTACTAGGCTTCACCAATCAATCCCCTTCCTGCTTTTTGAACTTTATTCTCCTCCTTCAACTGCATCATTACCTTATCCAGTACCCCGTTTATAAAAACATTGCTTTTTGAGGTACTGTAGAACTTTGAAATCTCAAGATACTCGTTGAGGGTCACCTTTGTGGGGATGGACGGAAAAGCCACCAGCTCTGCGATGGCCATTTGCATTATAAGAATATCCATAAAAGCAATTCTTTCCAGATCCCAATTTCTTGTATTCTGCTTGATATATTCAACATACTCATCCCTGTTAAGAATAGTATGCCTGAAAAGCTTTACAACGTAATCCCTGTCCTCTGTATTTTTATACAGATCCATCAGGTGTTTTTCAGGGCCGTCACTTTCCTTAAATTTCTTAAAGGTCTTCACGATCATACTGGTTATAAACTCCAGATCGTCGTTCCAGTATATGCTTTGCTCCTCCAGTATGGAGCTTAGCATTTCACTGGGAAATATCATATTTGTAAAAGCATGTGTTATCAGCTTCTTATCAGCAGCATAGTCATTATCCTCAGCCTCCATGTAGGCTATATACTCTTCACTTTCAATAAGTCGAAGATATATTTCCTTGGTAAGTTCCGGATAGTTACTCCAATTAAGTTTTTTCTGATCGAGGTACCGCAATAGCTGATCGTTATTACGAAGTTGCTCAACCAGACGATTATCGATAAATCGAGTATTCGGATCAAGGTCTTCCTTTGTGGGAATGCGCTTGTTACGGGCCAATTCAATTCTTGACTCCGCATAAAGAACCACATCAATAATCAGCAAAAGCAGATAATGGTATAATTCGTATGCTTTATCAATATTAAAATGCAACTCCTTCTCGGAACGGCCCATCCCATCTCTGCCCGCTTTATAATAAGCATACAGCGTCTGCAGCGCTTTAATTCGTAATTGTCTTCTGCTAATCATTGTAAAAGAACTGGTCACTTCAATATTTAAACCCTGCAAATTTACATTAAATTTCCATCTATAAAACAACTGTTCACCAGCAAGTTTAACAGAAGACGAAAATGTTGCAAAATTTGATAATGTTTAAAATATTTTACATTTTTGAAGAAGATCACTAAAACCCTAACTAAATCTGAAGTAATGATTGATGAAGGAAATGGTAAATCGGAAGAGTTCGTAAACGATGCAGCGGGACGGGAAGAGATCCATTCAAAAGCCGTAAGGGCTGGGAAACGGACATACTTTTTCGATGTTAAAGCTACGAGGCGGAATGATTACTACTTAACAATTACAGAGAGCAAGAAGAGATTTAATCGCGACGGTAAGTTCTTCTATGAGAAACACAAACTTTTTCTTTACAAAGAGGATTTCGATAAATTTGCCGATAGTCTGACCGAAATCATCGAATACATCCGCGAGGCAAATCCACAACCCATTGAAATAGAAGATTCCAGGGTATCGGAAAACCTTTCAGAGCAAGCTGAGACTGTTCCTGAAAGTTTTGATGAAGAGAAGGACTTCACCAGCGTGGAATTTGAAGACCTGGGCGAAGAGAACTCCTAGTCCTTTTACCTTTTACTTCGCAGAAAATCCTTAATCTCCTTAAAGGAGAGGGTTTTAACATTGGTGACAATGAAATCTTCATTCAGAAAATCACCATAATTATTGCACTCATGAATGGCCTCCTGTAAAACCTGCTTCAAAGAGTGATTCATGGGAAGCAGCAAGAGCAGGGTTGCCATATTTTCGGAAAACTCGCCCTCTTCAACTTCGGCACCATAGCGCTTTAATATATAATCAAACTCATTGATAATCACCTTTTGATGCGTCTCGTTTAAAACTGCATTATTCCTGGAAACAAGCACCACGAAATACCTCAGCTTCCCTTCTTTTCCGCCAAGACCGGTTGAAATAAAGACCTGACTCTCATCCAGGAGCCTGCTTTCAAGCAACATCCTGCTCTCATTAAGTGCCATTACAGCCCAATCGTGTAGATTTTCCCCGGCATTCTCAAGACATTCCTCAATAAAGCGATAACACTCCACCTTTTCTATAGAAGCAAGCCTGGCAAGAATTTCCTTCTTTACCTGTATGGAATATCCGGGTTCTTCAAGGTATTTAGCATTTTCAAAAGCCCACTCATCCTCCACCTCATCTCGCATTTTTTTTGAGCACTCATAATACTCCAACTGCAGATCCATATCGATCTGTTCTTCAAGAACCTTCAGATTCCCATGTGCTCCTCCTAAAATCTCCTGTATCTTCTCATATAGGTTTTCATGTTCCTCCATCTCACTCGCTTATTAAATAAATGTACGTTTTTTTATTAATTTTCGGAAAAACCCGGAAGTTGGATAAAGAAAGTGCCATATATCAAAGCGTTGAAAATCTTTCACAGGGCTATAGAATTTCAATTGAAAGTGCGCTTCAGATGGGGTTCAATCATCTCAGAAAGGCCCCTGGAATCTTTATTGTCTATTCTCTTATTGGCCTTATCACTCTTTCGAATCCAGGAACCGGACTCATCCTGGGCGGACCCATCCTGGCAGGCTACTATCTCTTTATAAGGCATCTTCAGGCAGGTGAAGATCCGGATATTGGCATCTTCTTCCATGCCTTCTACAAATTTGTACCCCTCCTGGTGCTGAGCCTCTTGTTAGGCCTTTTAATCGCCATTGGATTCATGCTACTTATAATTCCCGGAATCTACCTTACAATCAGCTATCTCTTCAGCCACCTGTTTGTTTGCTTTTACGACATAGCCCCTGCCGAGGCCCTCACGCTGAGCAGAAAAACAGTAAAGGGCAATTTCATGCAGATCCTCTACCTCTGGTTAATCCTGCTGGGGATTAATGTCCTGGGAGCACTTGCCCTGGGAGTGGGCCTGCTACTGACCATACCTTTCTCTGCATGTGTAATTTACGCAGTGTTTGATGACATCATTGGAATCACTTAAAAAAACAACATGGATATCACTCTGGCCATATTGGGCTCTGTACTTGTACTGATTGGCTTCTTCGGAAGCATCCTTCCGATAATTCCCGGGCCTCCCATAAGCTGGGCCGGACTACTTCTGCTAAAGTGGACCTCATATATAAGTGAGGATCCAACGGGATATCATAATGCCCTATGGATCCTGCTTTTCTTTGTGATCCTTGTAACCATTCTTGACTATGTGGTGCCCATCATGGGAACAAAAAAGTATGGAGGGTCAAAAAGGGGTGTATGGGGAGCTACCCTGGGAGTAGTGGCAGGACTCTTCTTCGGCCCCCTGGGCATCATTCTCGGCCCCTTTATTGGCGCGTATCTTGGAGAAAGATCCACAGGTAAAAAGGACCGTGAAGCATTAAGAGCTGCATGGGGCTCCTTCGTAGGCTTTCTTCTTGGTGTAGGTCTGAAGCTGATGACCTGCGGGACGATTCTTTTCTTTTTTATAAGGCACTTATTTTTTTAGAGTAAAAAAATAAGTGCCTTATAAAAAAGGTAAGTGGTAATTAGCAAATGGTTATTGGGCCAACCACCATTAACCAATTGCTATTTGCTATTTACTAATTGCCAATTACTATTTACTAATTGCCAATTGCTATTCACTATTTACTATTTACCAAGCGTAGCGACCATCACTGCTTTGATCGTGTGCAGCCGGTTTTCTGCCTCATCGAAGACAATGGAGTTCTCTGATTCAAATACCTCCTCTGTCACCTCAAGTCCGTCGAGTCCGAATTTCTGGTAGATGTCCTCCCCCATCGTAGTCTCCCTGTTATGGAAGGCTGGCAGGCAGTGGAGAAATTTCACATTGGGATTACCAGAAAGATCCAGGGCCTTCCGATTCACCTGGTAGGGTTTCAGGAGTTTGATCCGCTCATCCCACACTTCCTTGGGTTCTCCCATAGAAACCCACACATCCGTGTATATGAAATCGGCATCCTTCACCCCTTCCGCCACATCTTCTGTAATTGTAATTTTTCCACCTGTAGCTGAAGCTATCTCCCTGCATTTTTCAACAAGAGAAGCATCTGGCTGAACCGATGCCGGAGCTGCTGCACGGAAATCCATTCCCATTTTTGCAGCTCCCACCATCAGGGAATTCCCCATGTTGTTACGGGCATCGCCCATATAGCAAAATTTAATCTGGTTCAGGGGCTTATCCGAATGCTCCATGATGGTCATGAAGTCGGCCAGTATCTGGGTGGGGTGAAACTCTGTCGTAAGTCCGTTCCAGACAGGCACCCCGGCATAGGCTGCAAGCTCTTCTACAACGGACTGACCAAATCCCCGGTATTCGATACCATCATACATCCTACCCAGAACCCTGGCTGTATCCTTCATAGACTCCTTATGCCCGATCTGAGTTCCGGAGGGACCAAGGTAGGTGACTCCGGCCCCCTGGTCCATTGCTGCCACCTCAAAGGCACAGCGGGTCCTGGTGGATGTTTTTTCAAATATAAGGGCTACATTCTTGCCCTTCAGGTTCTGCACTTCAGTGCCTGTGTATTTGGCCTTCTTAAGTGAAATACTCAGATCCAGCAAAAAGCGGATCTCTTCAGGTGTGTAATCGAGCAGTGTCAGGAAATGACGGTTTCTTAGATTAAATGCCATGTTTATTCAAATATTAATTTCGGTCAGACAAAGTTAACAGATAAACTTATTTTTCGTATTCCATGGTGATTTTTGTGCCATAACTCCGGTCCTCCAGCTTAAATGCCTCTGTAATCACACTCTTCTCTCCACCCTGTTCAATAAATTGAAGGCATGCCCTGATCTTAGGGGCCATAGAGCCCTCTCCAAACATTCCCTGCTCAAGATAGGCAGTGGTATCTGCGTGATCCAGGAACTCCTTCTCCTCCTGGTCGGCTTGTCCATAGTTTATATAAACATAGGGTACATCGGTCAGTATATAATACTCATCCGCACCAATACGTGCACCCAGCAGTGCCGAGGCAAGGTCCTTATCTATAACCGATTCGGAAGGCCTGATACACCCTTCCTGATCACGATACACCGGGATTCCGCCGCCCCCGGATGCAATGACGATGGAACCCTGCCGGGCCAGGGATTCCACAAGCTTTTCATTGATGATCTCAATAGGAACCGGCGAGGGCACTACCCTTTGGTATCCTCCCTCCCGCTTTTTGGATTCCTTGAAAACCCACCCTTTTTCCAGGGCAATGCGATCTGCATCTTCTTTTCCATAAATCTTCCCAACCCTTTTAGTCGGATGATCCATTGCCGGATCATCTTCCCTGATCAGGACCATGGTTACCAGGGTGATCACCTCCTTCTCTATTCCGTGTTTATGCAGAACATTTCTGAGCATCCGTTCAATCATATACCCGATTCCTCCCTGGGAATCGGCCACACATACATCCAATGGCATCTGGGGAATCTGATAGACACTCTCTCCTGCATCATTTCTCATGAGGATATTTCCCACCTGGGGTCCGTTTCCATGGGTAATTACAAGATTATACCCTTCCCTGATCAGGTATACCAGATTCTCAAGGGTATCGGTGGTATTCTGTTCCTGTTCATCGATGGTGCCCGTTTGATTGTCTCTTAAGAGCGCATTTCCACCTAAGGCAACAACAGCCAGTTTTTTCATTGTTTCAATTATTTAAAGAAAACGAGTGACAAATTTAAAGTATTTGACCAGCCTTATTCACTTTTAAAACAGGCTCTTAAACATACAACAAGGTGTTATAAAAAAGCGCAGGTAATAAGTTTGTGAAGGGATTTTGTATATTCGTTAACTAATCAAAGTATATCTGTCTTGTGTTCCGGAAATACCTGCTTTACCCCCCCTTGCTTCTGACATTGATTATTAGCGGATGTCAACCTAAGTCGGATGCTCCGGATATGGTGGAAGCCTACCACCTCAAATACGACATCATATATCTTCAAGAAAAAGTCGGCGACATCCCTACCAAAGTGCTGCCCGGGACCATGGATGCCTATTATACAAAACAATATGTTTATACAAGCATCAGTGGTTTTTTCAATCAATTCAATCTTGTGCAAATTGCAGATCTGAGGCGAAAGAAGGTAACTACCCTCCTGGATTTTTTTGCAACACATGTATATTATGCTGGCGAATCCGGAGAATTTCCGGCCGGTATTATGATCCCCGAAAATATGGAGATGCGATTTACGGATGACACAACTACGATTGGCGGATTCCTCTCCGAACGTATTGAGGTTGAAACCGAAGAGGGAATCTTTGACATTTACTCTACCCGGGATATTAAGATACGACACCCAAATATGAGCACGCCTTATCGGAATGTGGACGATCCGCTAACCGCCTTTCGAATTCAGCTGAGCCAATTAAAAATGCAACTCAATTGCAGCAGCTCAGAACTCAAATCGGTTGATTCTGAAATGTTTACCGTCCCCGATTCGTACAAAGCAGTAAACAGGGCAGCCATGGAAGAGATTATTAACAATCTGTTTACAAAAGATTAGCCACCGAAGTATCGTTATGATTACATTAGTAAGTCAGACCGACCCCTTAAAGAATGGCTAAAAAGAAGAAGAAAAAAAGTAAAGGACTCGTCAATTTTCTCAGTTCAGCAGTGGCATTTTTCCGTGACGACCGATTCAGGTATGCCATGGGAATTGTAATAATCCTGGTGGCGCTGTTCATGCTCCTCTCATTTATATCCTACCTGTTTAACTGGAAAACGGACCAGGATTTTGAATGGGCCAGAGTCTTTTCCGAGGCTGAGATCCAGGTGGAAAACCAGGGAGGTAAAATGGGCGCCTGGCTGGCAAACCTGTTTATTAACAAGTGGTTCGGACTGGCAAGTTATATTTT
The DNA here is from genome assembly GCA_964601975.1 of uncultured Bacteroides sp. Classification (GTDB taxonomy): domain Bacteria; phylum Bacteroidota; class Bacteroidia; order Bacteroidales. Next base: position 5,832 of record CAZRPW010000062.1, on the reverse strand, counting down.
TCCAGGCATCCTCATAATCTGGTCCATGGCCCTTTTCAGGATTAAAGTATTTAAGACTTGGAAAGCCATAAAGAACAGCCTGATCCTTTTGATCCTTATCTCTCTTACCCTGGGACTGATATTCGGCGATGGAAATGGCATCCTTGGAAGCGGACCCGGTGGAGCGCATGGCTTCTTCATCAGCAGGTGGCTCCTTTCCAGTATCGGGTATGTCGGTTCAATTTTCCTCATACTCATTTTCTATTCTGCACTGATTCTATTCTCGACCGGATTCCTGGGATGGATAAGAAACAAGCACTTTAAGCATCCATTTTCTTCCGGTGAGGAAGAGACCGAAGATGATACAACGGAGGTCCAGGATGTTCCCACGGTAGATGAAACCACGCCGGACCATGAAAGCCCGGAAGAGGATTCCTTTTCAGTAAGCAACCAGGAAGAAGAACAGGTGGTTGAAACTGAGGAAGATCCTGTAAGGGAAGAAAAGGCTGAAGCCGATCCCGAAAAAAGCGATGTGGAAATGATGGTGGAGGATGTTTCGGGAATTAATCCGGATGATATAAATCCGGATGAAGGTGCTTTGGGCGAATATGATCCAACCCTGGACCTGGCAAAATTCCGTTTCCCTCCGCTCAGCCTGCTGATGGATTATGACCAGGGAGATACAACCGTTAGCAATGAAGAACTCATTTCCAATAAGAATCGCATTGTTGAAACCCTGGGGAATTACAATATTAAGATCGACAAGATTAAGGCCACCATCGGCCCCACTGTTACGCTCTACGAAATAGTTCCTGCACCGGGCATACGGATTTCCAAGATAAAGAACCTGGAAGACGATATTGCCCTGAGTCTATCCGCCCTGGGTATCAGGATTATAGCCCCAATTCCAGGGAAAGGAACCATCGGTATTGAAGTTCCGAACCAGAACCCGAGGATGGTTTCCATGAAATCAATCCTGGCTTCCAAAAAATTCCAGGATGCAGAGATGGACCTGGCCATAGCCCTGGGGAAGACCATCTCCAATGAAACCTTTGTGTTTGACCTTGCAAAAATGCCTCACCTGCTGGTTGCCGGTGCCACCGGACAGGGTAAATCGGTGGGACTGAATGCCATCATAGCATCCTTGCTTTATAAAAAACACCCCGCCCAGCTTAAATTTGTAATGGTCGATCCCAAAAAGGTGGAGCTTTCGCTCTACAGTAAAATTGAGCGACACTACCTGGCTAAACTCCCCGAATCGGAAGAAGCTATCATTACAGATACGCAGCTTGTAATTCATACCCTGAACAGCCTCTGCGGAGAAATGGATCAACGTTACGACCTGCTTAAAAATGCACAGGTAAGGAACATCAAGGAATATAATACCAAATTTATTAACCGGAAGCTAAACCCTAATAAAGGGCATCGTTACCTCCCCTTCATCGTGGTTGTAATTGATGAATTTGCTGACCTGATTATGACGGCTGGACGGGAGGTGGAGCATCCCATTTCCAGGCTGGCTCAACTGGCCCGGGCCATTGGCATCCACCTGATCATTGCTACTCAGCGCCCAACTACAAACATCATTACCGGTGTAATTAAGGCCAACTTCCCTGCCAGGATAGCCTTCCGTGTAACATCCGGAATCGATTCCAGAACCATCCTTGACGGGCCGGGTGCAGACCAGCTCATCGGACGGGGCGATATGCTCTTTTTGAGTGGAAGTGAGCCCATCCGGATTCAGTGCGCTTTTGTAGACGGACCCGAGATTGAGGCGGTGACGGACTATATTGGCGAACAAAGGGGTTATCCCAGTGCCCTGCTCCTGACCCCCGTGGAAGAGGAAAGTTCAGGCGCACCCGAAGTGGATCTGGATAAACGGGACGATAAGTTTGAAGATGCAGCCAGGCTTGTAGTACACCACCAGCAGGGGTCCACATCCCTGATACAGCGTAAACTCTCCCTGGGATATAACAGGGCGGGACGGATTGTTGATCAACTTGAGGTCGCCGGCATCCTTGGACCCTTCGAAGGAAGCAAGGCCAGGCAGGTTCTTATAAAAGATGAATTCAGTTTGGAACAGATTTTGAAAGACTTATCCTGAAGAACCTAAATCCAATCACATGTATCTAAACAGAAAACTTATAACAGTAGCTACCGGACTCTGCATCTTTGTCGCTCTCAGCGCACAGGATGAAAGGGTACATCCTTATATGAAGGGCGTATCGGAGCAGTTTAAAATGAATGAGGGATATGAGGTCAGCATGGATTATATCCGGGAAGACATCATGCAGGAAACCCGCTACGAAGGAGAAGGCACCATCTGGATGAAGGGTCTCAAATATAAAATTGAGGTAGATGAATACCTTGTCTATTTCGATGGAGAAAAACTATATTCACAGAACACCGACACCGAAGAGGTATACGTCAGCACACCTGACCCAAACGATCCAGGATACATTGAGGCCGTACCCATCAGAGCGATACAGGCCTACCAACATGATTTCAAGTACCAGTTTATGGGAGAAATATCATTCATGGGCAAAACCCTGGCCGAGATTCAGCTCTACCCAAAAGATATCAATGGACCCTACTCCATGCTGAAGCTGTTCATACATCCTAAAACCCTGAAACTGGAGGCCTTTATGCTGAAGCACAAGGAGGGGATCAATTATACAATGATTCTCACATCGGTACGGGACAAGCAGCAGCTTGAGGAAAACACCTTCAGGTTTGATCCCAAAGCCTACCCCAATACAGAGCTCATCGAACTCCTGGATTAATCAACGCTCCTTGGGATATTCAATCCTGGAATGATACATATTGGAGAGCCTGTTCTTAAAAATCTCCTTCACTGCCGTGATATCTCCATAAGTAATATCGGAGTCCGAAAACTGCTCTTCCGCAATCTGTCGATTAACGATGCCCTCTACCAGTTCTGAGATGGATTCAGGGCTATAGGTTTTAAGTGTTCTTGAAGCTGCTTCAACAGAATCGGCCATCATCATCACCGAGGTCTCTTTAGAATAGGGTTTGGGACCCGGGTAAGTAAATTCGCTGATATCCACCTCTTCATCGGGATTAGAATTGATCAAGGAGCGGTAGAAATACTGAACGGTACTGGTTCCATGATGGGTACGGATAAAATCGATGATTTTTTGTGGTAATTTATATTTCTTGCCAATTTTCTCACCCTTAATCACATGATCGATGATCAGGCGGGCACTGGCCCTGAAATCAAGCTTGTCATGCGGATTGATCCCATCGTGCTGATTTTCAATGAAATATTCAGGATTCTCCATTTTACCGATATCATGATAAATGGCTCCTGCACGCACGAGCAGTGAATTCCCTCCCACTTTCAGGATGGCCTCTTCAGCCAATGTAGCTACCTGCATGGAATGCTGGAAGGTTCCGGGAGCCTTCTCCGCCAGTTTCCTTAAAAGGGGCTGGTTGGTATCGGCGAGTTCAAACAGGGTTGCATCCGAAAGAAATCCAAACATCCGTTCAATCAGAAAAACCAGGGGATAAGATGTAAGGATCAGCAAGCCGTTTCCGGCCAGCCAGAGGATGTTGATCCAGTTAATCTTGTTAATATCCCCCTCCTGCATAAGGGACAGGAATATATAAACAAGGGCGTAAGTTGCAAATATATAAGTAGCTGTGAAGAACAGAATCCCTCGCTTATAGTAAGAACGCATACTGAAAAGTCCCACCAGTCCAGCAAGAAAATTCATCATTACAAACTGGTAGCTGTTTGGAACCCAGAAACCTGCCAGCAGCAGGGTAATCATATGCACAAAGAGGGCATAGCGGATATCAAAAAATGTCTTCAGGAAAATCGGAACCAGGACAAAGGGAATCACATAGACGCTCACAGCATCGTTGGTGGCAGCTGCCATGGTAAGACCCACCATAATTACGATCAGCCCCAGGGTAAATAAAGTCTGCCGTTTGCTACTAAATATATCCTTTCTGAAATAGTAGATAAACCAATACAGAGCCAGGAAAATCATGGTGATCAGCAAAAACTGACTGAGGTATACTACCAGGTAGTTCTTCCCCACATTGGGATTGGTTTCAAATTCTTTACGAAGCGACTCAATTACCTGGTACTTATTAGGGGAGACCAGTTCACCCCGCGCAATGATACGCATACCAGATTGAACCATCCCCTGGGTCAGGGTCAGATCCTTCAGATTTGCCTGCCTTACCATAGAGGTGGTCTGCTCATCATAAAACAGGTTGGGTTGAAGGTAGGAATTCAGGGTAAGCTTATTCAGCACAGCCAGGGAGCTCTCATTTACTTTTCCAATTTCAGAAACCAGGTAATCATAGGCTGTACGTTCGGTGTAAAAGTCCCTGTAGCGCTTCTCCTCAGCAAGGGTATTTCTGATGATCATTACAGGTAAGAGCTCAAGTTCCCGCCCTTCAAGCACCGGGTGAGGTTCCATAATACCCTTTTCATATATCTCACTGAGAATCCCAGAAATTACGCTACCTGTCACTGACCAGGATCCGGATACATATCCCCCGATTCCCAATGAGGATACAAAATTATTGTAATCTGTTTCGAAGCTTGAAATCATGTTGCCTCCCACCAGTGAATCGTAAAAGAAATACAAACGGGAAGTACGCTGCAGGCTGTCCCGTTCCATCTGCAACTGTTGCTCCGACTTATAAATGGGAATATCAAAGGGAGCAACAATGGTCTCATGCATCCAGGGAGTATTCTTTGAATACTCGTATTGAAATTTACCTTCACGGGGAAACATGAAGTAGACAAGCAGAATGCTTATCAGGTAAAGGAGTATGATCTGGATCGATTTCCAGAACCTGATGATGCCTTTAATCCAGTTCATGAAGTGAAATTAGGAGTTCTTTTTAACTTTTAACCCTTACATTGTATTTTTGTTCAACATTTGGGCATCAATATCGAACGTATCCACCAGATTCAAACATATGCAAAAAGGAATTTCATACCAGGGTTTTCTGCCCATAAGAAAAACGCCAAGCGAGCAGGCAGATATGTTTTCACAACTTCTTTTCGGCGAATGCTTCACCATTTCGGAAGAACAGGGCGCCTGGATCGCGATAAGGACCGATTCTGACAGCTCCGAAGGTTGGGTGGCACGGGAATCCATCCAGCTCATGAAAGAGGCTGAGAATACCGGGAACAGGCCTGAAACTGATACAAGGATGGTGATTCACCCCTCGGTAAGCATTCTGGACACCCTGAATGCCCGTCCCATGCTTCTTCCGGCAGGATCGCTCCTCCATGGCCAGGACTCAAAGATTGGCTCCGGTGATGGCGCTCGTTTTAAGAGACTGACAGACGAGGGCTGGATCATTCCCGCCGAAAATTCGGACCCGGAAGCGATTGGGGAAATGCTTGTTTCTATCCCGCGTCTGCGCGGAGGAAGATCTGGCTTTGGATTTGATGCTCCCGGACTGGTTCAACTTCTCTGCAAATCCATGGGGATATCCCTGCCCCATTCTATCATCGGACAGGCAGAGTCGGGAAGCATTATTAATTTCATCCATGAGGCTGAGAAAGGTGACCTGGCATTTTTCAATGAAGGAGAGGATCAGTTTACTCATGTGGGGATGGTCCTGGGAAAGGGAAAGATTATCCATGTTTCAGACCAGGTTCGTATTGACAAACTGGACCAGCAGGGAATCTATTGCGCAGAAAAAAAGCGCTACACCCACCAGCTTAGAGTCGTCAAGTCTGTCAAGTCTGTAAAGTCGTCAAGTCTGTAAAGTCCATAAAGTCTGTAAAGTCTGTAAAGTCTATAAAGTCTGTAAAGTCTGTAAAGTCTGTAAAGTCTGTAAAGTCTATAAAGTCTGTAA
>CAZRPW010000061.1:2447-25182 GCA_964601975.1 uncultured Bacteroides sp. | reverse complement strand
AAGATGGGTAAGCCGGCGCCACTAAAACCATAGACGATAATATTTACTACCCCGATCGCAATACCACTAAAAAGAAGCAGAAGAACGGATATTTTAAAGGGTAGTTTTTTTTTGAAATAGAAAGGCTGCCAGAATTGGGAAATATAAAACAGCAAATGAGATTGCCGTATGAAGTTGATGCAATTTAATTGCTTCAACTGCCCCCAGAACCAACACCGGGAAGACCAGAATATTTATTACAAGTAATAATAAGGATAATAAACGCTTTCGAACCTCTGTAAGGGTATGCGGGCGATTTGAGTTATTTATAAAGGATAGTTTTTTAGCAATTTTCCTCATATCTCTAAGATACAGCATTTTGTGTAGATTATAACTTCTCTACTCATTTATGGGTATTCCCCTTGTTAAAAAGGAAATCCCTTGCCCACTGTAAGTTGAAATCATGACAGCCTCAAAAACGGGTGGATTCTTGTGATCTTTCATTGCCCAATCAAAAATAAAATTTGCCCCGGAACCTCCTTCTCTATCTTCTTCAGCAATAACTATTTCAAGGGTTTCCAGTGGTTTTACAAAAACCGGGGATTCAACATATTGTCGAATTTTGTCACCTGCTGTATTATAGTAATCAGCATTTATTATATAGAGAGAATCGCTGGGCGATAAATTGCGTATACTAATCGTAATCGTAAGGTCAAAAGTCCTCTGGTCATGTATGTGATAGACATGAGAATAAACAGGTAAATAAGTTTTACCATTGACAAAAGTTTCAAAATTGCTTACTTCTGCTTTTCTCTTTTCCCAATCTATCTTTTTTACGTAGAATTTCTCAGATTCTCCTATACAAGAAGTGAATAATGCTGCTACCAATAATACTTTAAATAGTCTACCCATTTTTTAAGAGATTTATGCTATAAAAATACATTTCATTTTTGATAATACTCGACCCAATCTGATAGATGGTTTTGGACTCAAGAAATCATTCCTGGCTGGATCCGGAGTTGCCACTCTACTGCAGGTTTCGATCGAATTATTGTGCAAACAATCGTTTGAGATATTCATCAGGATGATTTAGAAATCCTTTTGTGATTTGATAATGTTCAGTTTCTTCGTACTTCACTTTCGTTATTCCATTCTCATCAAGCAAGAAGATATCCGCGCTAGGGTAGGCAAGCAAAATTGGTGAGTGTGTCGCAATGATTAGTTGCGATTTCTCTTCCTTTTCCATACTATTCATTAACGCTAATAAGGAGAGTTGTCGCTGTGGAGAAAGTGCAGCTTCAGGTTCATCCAGAAGGAATAATCCTTCTCGGAATTGATTGTTAAAAGCGGATAAGAATGATTCACCATGAGATTGTTTTAATAGTTCTTTGCCTCCCCAATATTTAGGATTACCGTGCTCATCTATATATTCTGATAGCTTAAAAAAACTTTCTGCCCTAAAAAAGAAACCTTGATTCACGGGCAATCGTGTGTTTCTGTGTAATACAAGGTAATTAGCTAATTCCGTTTCATATTCTTCAATGAAGCTGTGCTGTTTCGTCCCACCCATGGAATTGAATCCAATTCGATCTGCTATGGCCTCCAGAATAGTTGATTTTCCGCTACCATTTTCACCTACCAGGAAGGTCACGGGTTTTGTTAGTTTCAGGTTCAAGCATGAAATAGCAGGTATTGAAAAAGGGAACCCGGTACCAGGAAAATTTGGCTTTAAGGAAATACTATGAAGAAACAAAGATGAGGGATTGTAAGCCATAATAGTATGAAATATAGACCTAATATTAGGAATATACTTTTAATGTAAACGAATATTTTTGTCGACAGTTTACACGATATGGAATTAGATTCCTGATCGCATAGATGGTGCGTATTCCTCAGGGTGTGCAATTCGGGTGTGCAATTATAAATCCGCATCATATTCCATTGCTGGAATCCTGACTATTTTTCCATCTTTGGAAACGACCAAGTCGAGATTTCTCTCCTTCTTTGATTTGATGAGTCTGATGTATGTAAGCTCTAACCCTTTGAGGATTTTCTCCCTTACTGGATTATCCTGTGTTGTCATGATTCTTGAGTTTTTCAAACGTGACGGCATCTTTAATTGCGATTTCATCTGCATTGATGAATTCATCACAATCCAACAGCTCGGGAAGGACTGTGAATGAAGCAGTTGTTTTTCCTGTCCCGTTGCAGCCTGCTATGATTGAGATTTGGCATATTAGTGCTTCAGCATGCCAAAGATACGATATTTCAATGCATGTTATCTTTACAATATTAACGATTAAAACGGGGGCTATGATTGACAAGAGAAGCAAAATATTTAGCTATACTGCAGGAGAACTAATTGTATTGCTCAAAGAATATCCCAAAGACATGCCTGTAATTGTCAGCGGATATGAAAATGGTTACGAAAATTTTTATCATCCTACTGTACAAAAAGTAACACACCTGCCAGATAATATGTATTGGGATGGTGAGTTTCAGGTAGATGAGAACGGTATAGATGTACTTGTTCTGGAAAGGGTGGAGAGAAATGACTGAAAGGAAGGAGCCAGCCTGCAGGGCGGGTTGAGCGAATGCGGGGTTCGGTTCCAACTCCAGGTGTACAAAAAAAAAGGAGAGCGTATTGCTCTCCTTAAATGGTATGCAGTCCGTAGGGGAATCGAACCCCTGTTACCAGGATGAAAACCTGGCGTCCTAACCCCTAGACGAACGGACCGTATTGTTAAGAACTCCGGCAAAAATCGAACCGGAGTGCAAAAATAGAATCAAAAATTACATTTACAAAGAAAAAGTGAAAAAATTATCTATTAATCACATTGGTTGCCAGGTTTCTTAGGTCTATTCCGGAGAAGTTGCCTGATGTCAGGAGCAGAAGGACACAGCTGTCTTCATCAAGTTTCTTCAGGTCTTCATCAAGTTGAAGCGAGTCATTATATACTTTAAGGTCCTGCATCCCGAAATGCTTCCTAATCTCTTCGGGCGAAAGAGCAGGAAGGCGTTTTTGTTTAACTACTGCTGGATTATAGTAGACTATGGCCTGATCTGACTCCTTCAGGCTGTCCTTGTACATGGGCATGTGCTCACTGGTGAGGCTGGAGTATGTGTGAAGTTCCAGGCAGGTGATCAGCTTCTGTTTCCGGTATGTCTCCCTGAAGCCGTTTACCGCGGCTTTTACAGTGCTGGGAATGTGAGCATAGTCCAGGTAAACTGCCCTGCTGTTTCCATGGGCAAGCAGTTGCTGTCGGCGGGCAACTCCCTTAAAGGTTTGAATGGAGCTGTAGAACTGTTGATCCTCTACCCCCAGGTCATTGCAAATGAGCTTTGCCCCGGTTATATTTTGCATATTGTGTCGCCCTATCAGTGGGAGGGGAATTTTTCCATATTCTGTATCAAGAAAGAAGTGGTTCCCATCCACAGAATAGGGGTGTTCTCCGTAAGGTATTTTCAGCAGGGACCAGTGGCTGTTTTCTACTACCTCGCCAAGAACCGGGTCGCCATCGAAGTAAAACACCTTCCCTCCACCTGTGGCGATCCGCAGATATTTCCGGAACTGCTTTTTGTAGCATTCAAAGGTTCGGAAGATGTTCATATGATCCCACGATATTCCTGAAAGCAGGGTCATGTGGGGATTGTACTGATGAAATTTAGGAGTGCGATGGATGGGAGAGGAGAGGTATTCATCTCCCTCGAGGATAATATAAGGGGCATCGTCTGTAAGCTTTACCAGGGCATCAAAGCCGGGAATTTTTGTGCTTACCATGTAATCAAAATCTTTCTGCTGGTCCTTCAGGACATGCATTACCATGGCCGCAATTATGGTTTTTCCATGGCTTCCACCAATGACTACCCTTTTTTTATTTCGATTGAGTTCATACAGGAATTCTGGTATGGAGTAAACCTTGACTCCTATCTCTTCGGCTTTTTTTAATTCCTTATTGGTTTTCCTGGCTCCCATTCCCAGGATTACAGCATCCAGACCACTATGAATCCGGTCCGGATTCCAACCGGCCTTTTCTGGCAGAAGTCCGCGTTTCACTAATCTCGATCGGGCAGGTTCAAAAATCTCTTCGTCAGATCCGGTTATGGTATATCCTTTCTTGAGAAGCGCAATGGCAAGATTATGCATTACAGATCCCCCAATAGCGATGAAGTGGATGTTCATGCTTATAAATTTAAATTATAAATCGGGGGCTTCTTACGGAACTTATGAACGACGAGGAGTTTTAATCTCCCGCTGATCTAATTATGTGTAAGTTTCGAGCAGGACTTCAAGTATTTCCTTGCCGGCAACTGAAATCTTTGTGCCAGGCCCGAAAACGGCTGTTACGCCGGCATCATACAGGAATTGATAGTCCTGCGCGGGGATCACTCCTCCTGCAATGACCATAATATCCTCGCGTCCAAGATCTTTTAGTTCTTTAATTACCTGGGGCACCAGGGTTTTGTGTCCGCCGGCAAGGGATGATACACCAAGGATGTGTACGTCGTTTTCAACTGCCTGTCGGGCCGACTCTGCCGGTGTTTGAAACAGGGGTCCGATATCCACATCAAATCCAATGTCGGCATAACCGGTGCTGACCACCTTTGCTCCCCGGTCGTGTCCGTCCTGTCCCATCTTCGCAATCATGATCCGGGGTTGCCTTCCCACCTTAGAGGCAAACTCCCTTGCCAAAGCGCAGGCTTCGGCAAAGGTTTCATCCTGTCCCGATTCCTGGGAGTATACTCCGGAAATGGAGCGGATTACCGCCTTGTATCTTCCGGAAACTTCTTCGATGGCTGAGGAAATTTCTCCAAGGGTTGCGCGATGCTTTGCTGCTTCAATGGATAATTCAAGCAAATTACCATTACCGCTTTTCACACAATTTGTTATAGCTTTTAATGATGCTGCCACATTTGCACTGTTTCTTTCAGCTTTCAGCAGTTTCAGCCGATCGAGTTGTGACTGCCTTACGGCTGTATTGTCAACCTCAAGGATGTCGATGGGATCTTCCTTCTCAAGACGATACTGATTCACTCCCACAATCACATCTTTGCCACTATCTATTCTGGCCTGTTTCCTTGCAGCAGCTTCTTCAATTCTCATTTTTGGAATGCCGGTTTCAATGGCAGCGGCCATTCCTCCCAGTTCCTCAATTTCCTGAATACGCTCCCAGGCTTTATCGGCAATCTCTTTGGTAAGCGTTTCCACATAATGTGATCCTGCCCAGGGATCGAGGCTCCTGCAGATCTCCGTTTCTTCCTGGAGATATAGCTGGGTATTCCTGGCAATACGGGCCGAGAAATCGGTGGGAAGAGCGATGGCCTCATCCAGGGCATTTGTATGTAGCGACTGGGTATGGCCCAGTGCTGCTGCCATAGCTTCAACTGTGGTACGGGCCACATTGTTGAAGGGGTCCTGCTCTGTAAGGCTCCAGCCAGAAGTTTGTGAGTGGGTCCTCAGGGCCATCGATTTAGGATTCTTCGGGTTGAATTGTTTAACGATCTTCGCCCAGAGCATGCGGGCTGCTCTCATTTTGGCAATCTCCATAAAGTGATTCATCCCAATGGCCCAAAAGAAGGAAAGCCTCGGCGCAAAAGCATCGATATCTATTCCTGCTTCCACTCCGGTACGCAGGTATTCCAATCCGTCGGCCAGGGTATAGGCAAGTTCAATATCTGCCGTTGCTCCTGCCTCCTGCATATGGTAGCCCGAAATACTGATGCTGTTAAATTTTGGCATCTTCTTCGAAGTATATTCGAAGATATCAGCGATGATTTTCATGGATGTTGCGGGCGGATAGATATAAGTGTTGCGTACCATGAACTCCTTCAGGATGTCGTTCTGGATGGTGCCGCTGAGCTCTTCCAGTGATGCCCCCTGCTCGAGGCCGGCCACAATATAGAATGCCATTATAGGCAGCACAGCACCATTCATGGTCATGGATACCGACATCTTGTCCAGGGGGATCTGGTCGAAGAGGATCTTCATGTCCAGGATGGAGTCGATGGCAACCCCGGCTTTCCCAACATCGCCAACCACCCGTTCATGGTCAGAATCGTAGCCTCGGTGTGTGGCCAGGTCAAAAGCCACGGAGAGTCCTTTTTGTCCGGCTGCTAGATTTCTCCTGTAAAAAGCATTGGACTCCTCGGCGGTGGAGAATCCGGCGTATTGTCTGATGGTCCATGGCCGCATGGCATACATGGCAGAGTAGGGCCCCCTCAGGAAGGGTGGCAGACCGGCTGCATAATTGAGGTGCTCCAATTTTTCCAGGTCCTCTTTATCATAGGATGCTTTGATATCAATATGTTCGGGAGTCTCCCATACAGATGATGAAGTATTGCTTCTCTTAGTGATCCTTAAGTCTCTGAAATCTATTTTGCTAAAATCTGGACGAGGCATAATTTATAGTGATTAGTAAATTGTAAATAGCAATTAGAGAAGAAGCTTGTTGAATTGGCGAAGTGATTCAAGTATGTTGGTCTTCACATGAATGAAGTGCTCTATACCTGCTTCCCGGAGTTCTTCAAGTGTATCCATTGGGTAGCCTGCAAGCACGATGAGCGACTGGTCTCCCAGGGACTGAATAACCCGGGGGGCCAGTGTAGAATAGGTATGATCGTCGCTGCAGAGAACGATGAGTGCCGGATGAGCCCTCCCGGCTTCCTCAATTCCCTGTTCGATACTTGAAAATGCGGGTTGGTCAAGGATCTCATAGCCTGCGCATGCAAAGAAATTCCCGGAAAAAGTGGCCCTTGCACTTGCCCATGCAGGGTTCCCATATTTGAACATCAGCACCGATGGGCGTTTCCCGCTTTTTTCAGTTTCCAGGCGCAGCTCTTCAAACATGGAGGCTATTCTGATGCCCTCGAGGGGTTCGATGGTGGCTTCAATTGTTTCTCTATGGGGTTCCCTCTTAAATTGCTCAAGGATTACTTCATTAAAATTAGGAAATGAATTAGTGCCCAGTAGTTTAATTTTACCTGAAGCCATCCGGTCAAGTTTCTTTTTTCTGGAGTCCAGTACCATCTTTTGGACCGATCCGTTTTCCAGGGCCTTTCTGAATCCGCCTTCTTTTTCGGTAATTTGAAAGAGTTCCCAGGCTCTTTCAGCAAGAGCATCAGTGAGGCTTTCGATATAATAGGAGCCAGCCGATGGATCGGCTACTCTGTCGAGGTGGGCCTCATCCCGCAGGATGATCTGAACATTTCGTGCAACCCGGTCCGAAAATGCAGTGTGGTTTCCGTATGAATAATTATATGGCAAAACCGTAATCAGGTCTGCACCGCCCAGAATGGATGACATCGCCTCTGTGGTTCCCCGCAGGGTATTTACGTGAGGATCATAAAGGGTCATATTCCATTGTGAGGATGTGGTATGAATGTATATTGTGCTTTTTTCTGCCGGGACTCCATATGCTTCACAGATCTTTCTCCAAAGCACTCTACATGCCCTGATCTTTGCAATCTCCATGAAATAATTAGATCCGGATGCCATACTGAATTGCATGCTCGAGGCCACCTCTTCTGCATCAATTCCCTGGCTGGTAAGCGTTGCCATATATTCATTGGCCATGGAGAGTGTAAAGGCCAGCTCTTCCACCAGGTTACCTCCGGCATTCTGAATCAGAGCTCCGTCCACATCAATGACCCGTATCCCGGGTGATGTAAGCCTTACTTTTTTAAGCAGTTTGCCCAGGGTTTCAAGTGTAAGGATGGGAATACCGGTGGATAGCATTTTCCCAATGGGATTCGCGCCAAGCAATCCTTTTAGCTGTGATGGGTCGATTCCCCGCTCGAGGGCAAGTTCGGTATAGTGCTCAAACAGGACATCTGCGCCCAGGTAACCCTGGAACAAAATTTCAGTCTCTCCGAGAGCGACACCTTCAAAAATTTTCTCCAGCATCGATTTTCCTGGCCCGGACACGTTTTCAAGTTGAACCCTGATGGCCTGGGCACCTCCTTTCAGGGCAAGTTTAATCCTGGCATTTGCCTCGGATGGGTCCTTTCCCGGGAATATATCCTGGCAGATGGTCCACCCGTTTGGTGTTCCGGTATCCGGCTTCAGGGATACGGCATTTTCAAGGTGTTGAAGTTGCTCAAGATCTTCTGCCCGGTAGTATGGCTGAACCGGAATTCCCTCATCGGAGTTCCACACCAGCTTCTTCCCAAAATCCGCTCCTTTGAGATCGGATTCAACTTTTTTTCTCCACGCTTCGGTAGAGATATCTGGAAATTCGTCAAAAAGATGCATGCTAGTTTTTGTGCTGATTTAATTTGGAATACAAAGAAAGCACATTGGTCCAACGTGGACAATGTTTTAAATCAGTTTTAATGGGTATTATCTGGCAAAATGGACGCTGGTCACCCTTTGTGAAACATATTGCCCCAGATTTCGTATTATTGTGTTATATAATGATCAATAAACCAATTCCATGAAGCGCCTCATTATACTTTTAGCCTTTGTTGCATTCGCTTTTTCGGGCCAGGCTCAGACTGTAGAAAATATCAGGGTTACCCAGGATGGTGATCAGCTCAAAATAACCTACCGCATTGGTGCCTCTACCGAATCTCAACTCTTTAATGTTTTCCTTTCATGCTCCATGGCTGGAGAATCCCGTTTTGAGCCTGAAGCTGTGATTGGCGATGTGGGAGAGAATGTAATTGGAGGTAAAAGTTACTACACGGTTATGTGGGACGTTTTTGAGGATGTGGATGAGGTTATCGATCCCAATATCACGGTGAGGGTTGAACTGGTAAGTGATGCGTCTGTTGGTGCTGCCAATGCTGCTACCACCAGGCAGGTGCAGGAAGAGGCTGTGAAGCAGGAGCCCGTTCAGAAGCCTGTTCAGGAGACCAAACAAGCGCAGAAAACTGTCGATCCGGTTGTGAAAGAGACCAGTAGTAGTAAACCAGATCCTTTTAAAAGGAATGGATTTTTCTCATATAGTGGCATGGCAGGATTTGGGCTCCCGATTGGGATCAGTTTTGGCTCACTCAATAATTGGGGATATTACGTGACACCCATGAGAATGGGGATTAAATCATATGATTTCAGTTATTATGATATTAGTGGCTACCTTATTAATGATACGGAGTTAGATTTTCATTATATGTTGTCGGCCGGGTTAACCAAACATTTCGTCTCAGCAGGCTTTTATCGTTTGCATGGGTATTGGGGGCTTGGCACTCATAGCTATGGTCAATATTTAAAAGGATTGGTCTATGATCCGGCTTTTTATGGACATTTTATGATCGAGACGGGAATTGTAAATGTGATAGGCGGATTTAATGTGACATTAGGTTTTGCCTATTCAGCCGGTTATGCTTATCCTACCAATCTTATTTTTGGCGTAGGATTCGTTTTCTAATTTGAAAGAAAGATGAAGAGGTGGTTTTTATATATCGGGGCGATCGCAATGCTTCTTTCAGGAGCAGAGGCAATAGGGCAAACAGCCGAGGAATCGAGTGGGGTCGTTAAGTTGACCATGAAGAAGGAGCCCAAAAGGACCCCTGAGGTTGCTCAGTCCAAAGCCAGGGAAACTGAGCCCAAAGCCACTGAATTTACCCAGTCTACCTCCATACGGATGTCGAAGCCTTTGCCGGAAAACCCGGCGACACCCGAATCTGCCGGCTTCAGTTGGATCAGTCCGGCCTTTACAAGTGTTCAGACGGCCGAGAGTTCCTATCAGATCAATGCCACTGTCAATTCTCAGGAGAACATACGTTTCATCAACCTTTTTGTGAATGGGCAGTTTGTAAAGAATATAATTCCCCCGGTACCTACCATCAAACAAATGGTAATTGACGAGGCCCTGGAGCTTGCCCTGGGTGCCAACCAGGTGAAGGTGGAGGCCGTGACTGTGACGGGAAAAAAGATGGAAAGCAGCCTGGAGATCGTTTATGATATTTCCACGGCCAAGTATTATGCCCTGATTATTGCAGTGGAGGAATATGATGATCCGAATATCAACGATCTGGACCATCCCATTGAGGATGCCGGCAGGTTCATCCGTATCATTGAGTCGGACTACAATTTCCACAGGGAGAATGTCAAGTTCCTGAAGAATCCCACAAAGGCTGATATCATCGGGACCCTGCACCACATGCGTGGCGAAATAAGCCCGGAAGACAACCTGCTGATTTATTATGCGGGTCATGGGCACTGGGATGAAGAAATGCAGACTGGCTACTGGCTTCCCAGGGATGCCAGCCGGGATAATCCGGTCGACTGGCTGCCCAATACCGACCTTACAAATTACCTGAATGTGCTTAAAACCAAGCACACTCTGTTAATTGCCGATGCATGTTTCAGCGGGGGGATTTTTAAGTCCAGGGCTGCTTTTAACAATGTGATGGCTGTTGAGAAGCTGTATAAGCTGAATAGCCGTAAAGCACTGACAAGCGGAACTCTGAGTGAGGTTCCTGATAAAAGTGTTTTTATTGAATACCTGATCAAGCGACTGGATAAAAACACTAAAAAATATCTTCCTTCAGAACAGCTTTACTCCAGTTTAAGAGAGGCGGTCATGAATAACAGTAATAACATCCCTCAATATGGAACTATCCAGAATGTAGGGGACGAGGGAGGTGATTTTATCTTTATCCGGAACGACTAAGTGCGGGCTAGTCTATAAGCCAGTCATTTTTGACGGATCCACCCATTCATCAAATTCTTTTTCTGTAAGGTACCCCATTGCCAGTGCAGCCTCCTTCAGGGTTGAGCCCTCCTTATGTGCTTTTTTGGCGATTACTGCGGCCTTTTCGTAACCGATGTGGGTGTTCAGGGCTGTTACCAACATCAGTGAGTTATTCAGGTTCTGAGTGATTCTATCATGGTTTGGCTCAATGCCCACCGCACAGTTTTCATTGAATGAAGCACAGGCATCGCCAATGAGCCTGGCCGATTCCAGAAAATTGCTGATCATCATAGGCTTGAATACATTCAGTTGAAAATGACCGTTACTGCCGCCAATATTAATCGCTACATCGTTGCCCATTACCTGGCCGCAGACCATGGTAAGTGCTTCGGCCTGGGTCGGGTTTACTTTGCCGGGCATGATGGACGAGCCAGGCTCGTTGGCCGGGATGGAGATCTCCCCGATACCGCAGCGTGGACCAGAAGCCAGCATGCGGATGTCATTCCCAATTTTCATCAGGCTAACCGCCAGCGTTTTCAGAGCGCCGTGTGCCTCTACGATTGCATCATGGGCAGCCAGTCCTTCAAACTTATTGGCTCCGCTTACAAAGGGTAGTTCAGTGAATTCGGCAATGTATTTTGCAACAAGTTCACTATATCCTTCGGGTGTGTTGATTCCGGTTCCGACTGCAGTGCCTCCCAGGGCAATTTCAGAAAGGTGCTGCAGGCTGTTCATCACCGCCCTGAGGCCATGATCCAGCTGAGACACATATGCCGAAAACTCCTGGCCCAGGGTCAGGGGTGTGGCATCCATCCAGTGGGTACGGCCAATTTTTACCACCTCCATGAAAGCTTCTGATTTTTCCTTCAATGTGTCGCGCAGTTCCTTTACCCCGGGTATGGTAACCTCCATCAGGACTTTGTATGCGGCAATGTGCATGGCAGTGGGGAAGGTGTCGTTGGAGGACTGGGACTTATTTACATCATCGTTGGGATGGATTAGCCTCTTGCCTTCTCCAAGGACCTTACCCTGGATAACGTGTACCCTGTTGGCAACCACTTCGTTCACATTCATGTTGGATTGGGTGCCCGATCCGGTTTGCCAGACCACCAGGGGGAACTGATCGTCCAGTTCTCCATCAATAATCTCATCACAGGCCTGCATGATTAATCTGGCTTTTTCTTCCGGCAGAACGCCGAGTTCCAGGTTTGTGGCTGCTGCTGCCTTTTTCAGGTAGCCAAAGGCCTTGATAATATCCAGGGGCATCTTTCCCTCCCCAATCTTGAAGTTATCCTTTGAACGCTGGGTTTGCGCTCCCCAGTATTTGTCGGCAGGTACTTCTACCTCACCCATGGTGTCCTTTTCAATCCTGAAGTCCATCTGTGTAAGTTTTTGTTTTAAACTTACATAAAACTGTCGTCAGAACAAATGGGAAATGGAATGTTATTGGAAAGGCTTTGGAGGGGATACCTGGCTGTTATGAGTCGGCCTTGGCCAACAGGATGGTTATATAGTTTAATCCTGAAGTACCGACTTCAATTCCCACCCCACAGTGCGCTACATCCATCAGCAGAACCGAGTCTGCACCAGGAATTTCAAGGATTTCAATAAGGATTTGATCCTCATCGCTTGTTTCGCTTTTTAATACCAGCCCGTCCCGGTTATAAAAAGTGAATTTTTCATCCAGTGTTTCCCAATGCTCCTGGAATCCCTGGGTACCCACTTCTTCAAATCCATTTGCCATTTTGTAAGAATAAAGCTGGGCTTCTTTCACCATCAGGTACTGGTGCACGAACGGACCGACTTGTCCGTTCGAGTTCCGATACTCCTTGATAGCCATGTAGAGTAGGTGTTCACTGTTTTTAATCTGGGTAAAGCTTCCGTCATCATCATTGCATGAGTAGAGCAGAAATGACAGGGCGGCAAGGATCAGGACACGGGACATTTTCATGGATTCGTGTTTTTCTTATGTACGGCTTAGCTCTAAAAAGGTTGCTTACAAGAGGTCGATATTCTCTGCAGGGTCGCCCAGTACGGCTTTATATTTACCTTCAACGATGGGCCTTTGTATGAGTTTAGGATTAGCAACCATCACTTTGATCCATTCCTCATCATTCAGATTGAGGCTTTTCAATTCTTTTTTAAAGTAGGCTTCCTGGGTCCGGATCATATCCCTGGGTTTGAGGTGCAATTTCATCAGAAGGGTCCCCAACTCCTTTTCGCTGAGGGGTTCCTTCAGGTATTCCCTTACCTGGTGCTCCATCCCCTTTTCAATAACATACTGTAAGCCGGCTCGACTCTTTTTACATCTTGGATTGTGATAAACGGTATACATGCTGCGCTATTTTTATTAATCGTTTTTTGTCTCTGAATGGTTCACCGGATCTGCATCCAGTACAAACATTCCACGGCCATGGGTGGCAATTATGATTACATTTTCACGGGGGTGTATAGCCAGGTCGTGGACATAGGTACAGGGAAGATCCCCCAGAACCTCCCAGCTTTCCCCCGCATCTTTGGAGACATAAACCCCCACATCTGTTCCCAGGTAAAGGATGCTGTCGTCACGTGGATCCTCCCGGATCACATTTACCGGTCCGGCCGGAATATTTCCAGAGATATCCTCCCAGCTCTCTCCGAAATCGGTGGAGCGCCACAGGTAAACTGCTGCGTCATCATCCCTGCGACCGGTCTGACATACATACACAGTTCCAAAATCATATGTTGATGCCACTATTCGGGAGACCCACCGCACGGGAATGGGTCCCGTTCGTATTTCCTCCCAGCTTTCGCCCCCGTTCATCGTTTTCCATAACTTTCCATCGTCGGTTCCGGCATAGAGCAGATTCGGGTTAAATGCCGATTCCTCCAGGGCGCTGATGGTCTGGTAGCTAATATCACCCTGTTTTTCAGGGTTATTACTGGTAAGGTCGGGGCTGATTCTTTTCCATGTGGCTCCCTTGTCTGTGGATTTAAGTACATACTGAACGCCATGGTATATAATATCCGGATTGTGACTGGAAAGCAGGGTGGGGGCCATCCATTGTCCACGGTATTCCGGTTCATCGGGAAAGGTGCTGTGAAGGGCCCATTCAAAATCTTCCGGATATCCCTTAACTGTGGCTTTTGCAAGCTTCCCGTAAAACAGCGAGGCATATATTGTATTGTTATCCCTTGGATCAACCACGTGGGTACTTCCCTCGGCTCCCAGGGTGTAATCCCATTCTGTAGGACGAACCTTGTCTTTTCCATCCGAGAGGTCCACCTCACTATAAAAACTGTGGTGGTCCTGTATGGACCCATAGACCCTGAAGGGTTCTGCCATATCGTATCCCACATTGTAAAACTGTGCCAGTGGCAGCTCTTCTACCAGGTTCCTCCAGTTTTCTCCCTTATCGTAAGAGACGCTTATACCCCCGTCATGGGCAGCAAGGATGTAATTGGAGTTGTCGGGGTCAATCCACATGCCATGCTGGTCGGCGTGGATTTTCCCGAGGATGGGTTCGGAGGTAGCGCCGCCATCGGTGGAGATATTGATCCAGAGTCCCAGGGTATAAACCCGGTTTTCATCATTTGGGTCCACCCTTATCTGCCCAAATACCCATCCGTAGGTTCCCGAGTGGCCCGTCATATATTCTTTTGATTCTTCGGTGAGCCCGCTTACCTGCTTCCAGGTATTCCCGGCATCACCGGAACGATAAAGGGTAGCGCCTTTGATCACGTTTTGCTTCGGACGTCCATAGGAATCCAGCTCACCCTCTTTGGCCTGGAATGCTACTTCGTAATCATCCACAAAGGCATAAACCACATCGGGATTGGATCTTGCCACATCAATCCCGGTTCTTCCCATATACTTGGAGGGGGGGAGTCCGGTCGTCAGCTTTTCCCATTTTTTACCCCCGTCGGAGGTTTTCCATATGCCATTGTTTTTATGATGATCATAGGTTCTTGGATCGTGCCATTTCAGACGGGTTCTCTGCCAGGTAGTGGCGTAGATCACATCCGGATTCCGCGGGTCCATCACGATATCGTTTACCCCGCTTTCGGGGCCTTTAGAAAGGATTTGTTCCCATGATTTTCCACCATCTGTTGTTTTATAAAGACCCCGCTCTTTGTTTTGAGTCCATTCGTGACCCGAGGCTGCTACATATACAATGTCAGGGTTTTCGGGGTGGATCAGAATCCTGGAGATTGTGAAGCTTTCCTCCAGGCCCATGTGGGTCCATGTTTTCCCCCCGTCTGTGGTGCGCCAAACGCCGCAACCCGGGTTGGATGATCTGAAAATATTGGCTTCGCCTGTGCCCACCCAGACAAGGTCAGGATTTGAGGGTGCTATGGCCAGGTCGCCGATGGTGGAGGTGCCCTGATGTTCAAAAACTGCTTCAAAGGTGGTCCCTTCATTCGTGCTTTTCCAAACCCCCGAGGAGGCAGTGGCCACCCAGATTGTATAGTTTTTCCCTTTTGGTCCCACCGCTTCCACATCTGTGCAGCGTCCACTGATGTTGGTGGGCCCGATGAATTGCCAGTGAAGCTCACTAAGGGAAGATTCGCCCCTCATTTGCTCATGATATTGATACATTTCAAGCTTTTCAGCACCGGAGAGTACAGGTGCTTTGATCTGGGCAAAGCTGAATGCTGGTAAAAAAGGCAGCAGGAAAACAAGGAGCCTGAGTTTCATTTGTGTCTGGGTTTGGTTAGTTTAAAATTAGCGAATTTTAGTTGTGATCAATTTTTTTGTAACTTATTTGCTCTAATTGTGTTATATACAAACACTAAAAATTGGACATCATGAAGAAGAGCTTGATATTGCTGCTTGCCGGAATTCTGTTTTCCGGCTCATTATTTTCACAGATTCACCTGTTCCTTGAAGAGCAGGAATTCATCTTTGGAGACGGCAAGGTTACCGGCTGGGTGTTCCCTGCTACAGGCAGCCAGGAAGAGGTCCTGGATGACATGAAGGATTATCTCAAAGACCGAAGCGATATAAAGCTGAAAAAGGATGGAGACAATATTCTGATCGCGGAAGAGGTATCTTTACCTGCCATTACCACAAAGCGTGGAGACCTGATCGGGTATTCTCAAATTACCGAGCAGTATTATTCCATGGCCATTGCTTTTAGGATGGGATATGATATCTCTTTGTCCACCGCCGAGTGGCCTAAGGAAATGGGAAACCTGAAGCAGTATGTCAAATCCTTCATGATCTACCACTATGAGGAGGTTTATAGCAGGCGTATCAAGGACCTGGAAAAGGAGCTCAATGGGGTGGAGAAGGAGAGGGATCAGGCAGAAAGCAAGATCAATAGTCTTGCTAAAAAGATAAATAATAATAGTAAGAAAATCGGCAAAGAGACCGAAACAGCAAAGATTGATGCCTTTCAGGCCGAGATCAATACCCTGGAATCAGACATGAAGGCGTTGATGGATACTCTTCCGGGTTTGCAGGCAAAAATAGACCAGCTCACAAAACAGATTGATCAGAATAAGGCCGAATCCAGCACTTATTTGAGTACCATCGCTACTTTTTAACCAGGGTTATTTTAGGGATGCCTTGGAGAAAATATGCTCCGGGATATCCTGGTTAAATTTAGCGCTTGTTACCCTGAACTCGGTTCCTTCCCCATCCTTCAGCATGTCTTTATATACCATGCACATGGGAAACCAGCGTCCCTGTATTTTTTGGATATCCGATAGGGTAGTGCGTTTCAGTAGCTGACCGCTTTTTGCATACATTTCCTGCCTGAGCGGGACAAAGCGTTCGCTATCCACCCAGATTTTCTGACTGTGGTATGCCACATCGTCCACGATGGCTTTCAGCTCAAGTACATAGGTGTCGCGACCCTCAATTTCTTCATGTCCGGCGATGCTGGCATCATACATTTCAGTGAGTTTCCTGTCGTCCATCATGTCTTCATAGGACAGGTCGGATCCCATCACTGACTGCCGTAGCATATGCCCGGAAATCTGTATGGTACGATCGGTCGAAGGTGAATAGATCCATAGCTTATCTTCAAGTTTCAGCATCTTGGTGCCCTGCTCCCGGGCCGGGGAAAGGTATTCGGTAAAGGACTGCTTGTCGCCCACCGAGTAGCTCCGTGAAGAGATGGTCCGGTTCGTGCGTCGCCCGTGAATAATCATGTCCGATTCAAAAATCCGGTTTTCCGAGGACATGTTGCTGTCCACTTTGTCGAGAATTTGTTTTGCATCCTGTGCAGCCAGAGACAGGCTTCCTGTCATCATCAATGCCGCAATTATAATCTTATTCATATCTTTTTACTTTACAGACTTTACAGACTTTATGGACTTTATGGACTTTACAGACTTTATGGACTTTACAGACTATTTCATACTTCCAGTTCATGGAAGAGCCTTGCCGTTTTTCGCTTGTAGATTGCATATCCCGCCAGGGCGCTTCCCAATACCGTGGCTATTACTCCGGGAATGAACCCAACCACAAACATGGAAGGAGTAACCACGGCCCGGAACACGGTAGGCATCATCATTCCGATATTATCCATCATACCCGAAAAATCAATTCCATGAACTTGCAGACGGTAAGACAGGGCCAGTCCGAAGATGGTACCAATGGTCGAACCGATGACTCCAATCAGCAAGGCTTCCAACAGGGTGGTCCGATAAATGTGTTTTTTCTCTTCGCCCAGGGCAAGTCGAACACCAAACTCACTATACCGCCGCAATCCGCCCAGAAGTCCGGTATTCCATAGTACAATGGACATGGCAATGATGAATATAAAGACCATCATAGCCACCATGTTTTCTGCAATGGACAGGTAATCGGCCATGCCTGCGGCCTCGGCCAGACGAATCATTATGGGCGAAAACTCATCTTCTTCACGGCTGTACTTCGTATTATAGGCTGTTGCCAGGGCCAGGGCTTCTTCGTCGATGTAGGGTTGATTTTTAAAATAGCCCAGGATCTCGGTGGCCCCGTCTTCCATGTCCATAGCCATCTGCGCATCTTTGATGTCAATGAAAATGGCCCCCCTGTCAAGCACGGTGTTGCCGAAGCGAATGGTGCCACTCACCTTAAAGGTATAGAACATCATACTCCCATTCATGGTTGATCCAAAGAGGGTTACTTCATCCCCGACAGCCACGTTAAATTTTTCAGCAAAATCGTCGCTGATCAAAGTCTCTCCCAGCTGGTCGGGTAAATCTCCTTTTACAATGGCATCGCGAATATTCATACGTTCTACTTCCCCGCTGTTCGGAGAAAGCAGGTCAATGGCTGTGACTATGGCCGGTCCCTGACCCCGGGTTTCCCCATTTTCATCGGGAACATCCAGGAGTCCCCCGGAACGGATTCGCGCCACCCAATCCATGTCAGGGTATTCTTTATGTAGTAGTTCTTTCAGGGCACTCACATCCAGCAGTGCCAGGTCGAGTGGAGCCTGATCCGAATTCTCTTCATAGGCCCGGGTCATTATTTTCACATGGCCTGATGAAAAGCGGGCATTCATATCGATCATATCTCCCATGATTCCCTGGAACCAGCCACTCATGAAGACCGTTAGAAATACACCAAGGGCTACCACGATCACCGGCAGGAGGCTTCGGCTTCTGTCCCTTAATATTCCTTTTAGCAGAAATCGTATCATTGTAGTTTTCCTTTTAGTGCTTCAGTTGGTTTCATTTTAGATATTTTCCTGGCGGGCAGGTAAGAGACGATGGTGGCGGTGACTACAACGATCATGATGGTCATCAGGATCAGTCGTAAACTGTAGTATGGGAAAATGGCCTCAGCCAGGGGAATCTCGAATGAGATATCTTCCGCATAGCCCATGCCGATGCCATTTTTATTTAGCAGAAGGAGTAAGGGAATCCCATAAGCTGCTCCCAGTAATATGGCAAGAATACTATGAGCCCCACCTTCAACCGTAAAAATGCCCACCACCTGTGAGCGGGTCATCCCAAGGGCAATATAGGTGCCGATTTCTTTTTGCCGGCGAAAGATGGAGAGTACCTGGGTGTCAAAAATCGCAATAAGGGCAATGATTAAAAGCAAGCCCTGAAGGACCGATCCTCCAACTTTCTTTGAATCAATGATTGCCTGAAGATCTGAAAGCAGAAACTCATTGTCCTTAAACACCCATCCATCCAGGTCGCGCATCTCGAAGGTCTCCCCGGCTACGAGCAAGGTGGCCTCATTTTCCATGGCGAGCATTTCCTGTAAATTTGAAAGGGCAATATAAACCTGTCCCTTATCCACCGCCGGCACATTACATTTAAAGATTGCGGCAATTTCTACTTCTCTTGCATCGAAGGTGCCATTTTTATCCCGCCAGCGCAGCAGGAGCTTGTCTCCCTTCTGCAGATTCGCCGAGCTTGCCATGTTTTTGCCGATGATGGCATAATCTGTTCCGTTTGACTGGGGAAGTTTCGATGAGGGGAGATCCAGTACTTCCTGTTCCGGATCAATTCCCCTGAGGGTCACACTCATGGCGCGACCCTGGGGATAGGCTGTTGCCTGTGCAATCAGGACCGGTGCCAGCGTATGGTTATTTACTTCCCGGACTACTTCCTCCGACATGGGGGCATGTGCTTCTTCGATTGTAAAAGGATCGTATTTGTCATAGGCCGGGTGCCAGAATTGTCCTTCACCGGTTTCCCAGGCAGCGGTATCCCTTTGAGCCTGCCGGTTCCAGCCATCAATCATCCCATTATAAAAGATAATGAGCACAAAGGCGAATGAAAGAGCCAGTACATTGAGCCAGGTTCTCAGGCCTGCACCCAATAAGTTTTTAAATGCCAGTTTTAGTGATAACATGGTCTTAGCTTTTAGCGTTCTTCAAAACTTCATCTTTCACAATCTTCCCGTCTTCCAGGGAGATTTTTCTTTCGAGATATTGCATCACCTTTTCATCGTGGGTAGCAAAAATAAAGGTGGTATTCAGCTCCTTGTTCAACTTCTTCATGGTCTGGAGGATGTGGTGGGAGTTTTTTGAATCCAGGTTGGCAGTGGGTTCATCGGCCAGTACAATTTCGGGGCGCTTAACCATGGATCGGGCTATGGCTACCCGCTGACATTCACCGCCGGAAAGCATGGCTGGTTTCGACTTGATCTTATCGGTTAAGCCGACCCACTCCAGGGCATCCAAAACCGCCTTTTTCCTTGCTGCTGAGGACATCTTTTGCAGCAGCAGGGCAAACTCCACATTTTCATAGACCGTGTATACCGGCAGGAGATTGTAGGTCTGAAAAATAAAACCAATGTGCTTATTTCTGAGCCTGGACGACTGCTTGTGGCTCAGCTCTGATATGGACTGATCGATTACGGTAACTGTGCCTTCCGATGGAGTGTCCAGCGATCCGATGATGTTGAGCAGGGTGGTTTTCCCTGATCCGCTGGGGCCTACCAGCCCCAGGAATTCACCCCGCTGAACCTTCATGTTTACATCGTTCAATGCGGTGAACTCACTCTTCCCAACAGGAAAGCGTTTGATCAGCTTGTCAATAGAGATGATAGTACCGTTTTTCATTGTCTTGAAGTTTATAGTAAGCTTATTTTATATATTTCATGCTTAGTTCCATCAGCTGATCTGTCGCATGTGGATCCTGGCTGTATTTACCTGAACCGATTTCCCTGTTTTTTTCGTCGAAATACTTGCCTGAAGCGGTGGCAACTTCCGGTGATGTTGCCAGCCAGGTATAGGTTTTGGCCATATCTTCTGCCGAAAGGGCAGATTTGCTTTTAAGCTTGTATGCAAATCTTGCGAACTTTGAGATGCCAGGATAGCGGTCCAGGTCAATCTTCACATTTGTTACCCTGATGCAATTTACTGTAATAGAAGTCCCGGTTAACTGTTTCGCCAGCCAGTAGGTATACATAACCTGTGCCAGTTTGGACTGATAATAGGCCTTGGATACGGAGAAGGATCTGGCCTTAAATTCCGGATCCTGCATATCCACCTTCAGTCCCGGATGCATAATCAGTCCTTTTGAAGCGATGGTGATGATTCGTCCCTGTTCGGCAGATTTCAGGTTTTCCATCAGCAGGCTTGTGAGGTAAACCGGTCCAATATGGTTGGTGGCCCAGATGCTTTCAGTGCCATCGGGGGAGGTCGTCGGGACCTTCCTGCTGATATCAAAATCAGCGGCGTTATGAATCAATACATCCACTACGGAATATTTTTGTTGAATCGACTCTGCCGCTTTTTTAATTGAAGTAAGTGACGATAGGTCCACTTGAACAAGCTCAATGTTTCTGCTTCCCGAGTGCGTTTTTATCTCTTCAAGGGCTCTGGCACCACGTTCAGCATTCCGGCATCCGATGATTACCCTATATCCCTCCCTGGCGATCTGAATGGCAGCTGCCTTGCCGATTCCGGCATTTCCCCCGGTGATGATACATGTTTTCATTTCTTTCATACTCTTAATGATTAAAAACCGCCATTAACTGGAAGCCCCATCCCCCGTATAGGGTGGTTCGGGGATCCACATTGTACAGATTGTAGCTTTCCGGATTCCAGTATCCCATTATATAAAAACTCCACCGGTCCCAGGCCATAGACCAATTCACGAATCTGTAGAAATTATGATTTGTAAAATCGTAAAATACCATGGCATTCACACTATGAATGATGCTTATCGGGTAGCTTGCTGAAAGCAGCCCAAATGCAAGCTTTTCATCTGCTCCAAAAGCCTGCTGCCCCTGGAGGTAGCCGAAGCCTTCAGCCATTATATTTAATCCGCTGCCGATGCCAAAGGTGTAGTCCATACCCGCATTAAGCATGGTTTTGTATTTCTGATTACTAAAGCTGAGGTCCTGATGTGTTAGTGAAAATTCGCCCCAGAGTCCTACGAGCAGGTCTACTTTGGTATCCAGGGCAATCCGGTTTTCAGCTGCATCATTGCCCATGGTTATAGAATCGGGCAGGATGGCAGTAGGATCAGCAGTGCGGTGGTGGTAGGTGGCAGCAATTTCGCCTGTGAAGAAAGGCAGCTGTACCCTGCCGCCATATTCGATGCTGTTTTTCAGTGATGGAATCAACTCCCAACCCTTGATTTTGTCATCGCCGTAGAGTCCCCAGAGCCAGATATTGGCATTGTTGAGGAAGTAATAGCGGGCCAGTAATCCGTAAACACCATCGGTAAGTTGCAGGGGATCGCGCGGGTCGATGCGGTCGAACCACATGAGTGGCCGGAACATCTGGGCCGATCCAAAATTTATTTTTTGCAGTCCGGCTCTGAGTTCAAACTGATCGGTGGAAAACCTTACCCACATGCGGTAGGGGGAAAGCTGTTCATCCAGGGTAATGCTGTCGCCCTGTCCCAGGCCACTTCCCCAGATGTTGGCAGAAAGTTCACCATCAATGCTGTAATTCCCGGCGGGAAGAGCAAAGGAGAGCTCAGGGATATACCTGAGCCCAAGCTGGGCCTGGAAGGGTTCGGCCGGATTAAGGGTGGTCCACCCGATGGCCTGACCCTTGAAAGCCAGCGACTGGGACAAGGTTTTCACGCTGCTGAAGATCAGAAGTAGAATACAAAGTCCTATGTATCCCTTGTGTAACATTATATTATTCGTGTGGTGCAATACCGTAAATGAAAAGCCGGGTTATTTCCAGGATCATATCCTGGTAATTGTTAAAGTGTGGCATAAAATCATGTTTGGTGACCAGGTCCATGGAACTCTTTGTAAATTGAATCATGAAGGGAATATTCAGGTCCTTCCTGACCCAGCCATCTTTCTTCCCCCGCTCGTAGAGGTGGATAACTTCGGTAAATACTTCCTGTGTTTTGGTCTCCATATAGACCTTTAGCTCGGCTTCGGGATAAGCATAGAGGTCCTTTACAAACTCTTCCCCGATTCCCTTGCTTCCTTCAAATTTCAGCCGCATGATTTTCTCCAGGGTTCGTCCGGCATCTTCATGCGTTTCGCCCAGCTTCCTGATTTTCAGGATGCTCTCATCAAATACCCTGTCAAGAATGGCCATGGCCAGCTTGGATTTATTGGAGAAATACTTGTAAAAGGTCATCTTACTCACCTTTGCTTCCCGGCATATCTCTTCGATGGTGACTCTTTTGAAGCCATATTTCCAGAAGAGTTCCTTCCCCTTTGAAAAAATCTGTTCTTGTTTCGGATTATACTTATTATTCAT
>CAZRPW010000061.1:0-2347 GCA_964601975.1 uncultured Bacteroides sp. | reverse complement strand
GAGTCAGAGTCAGTTGCAGGAGCGGAAGCGGTGCAGGGGCAGGAGCCTGCTTTGTTAAGAATGGCGGTCAGGTGGCGAAATTCGTGAAGTAGAAAAAAGAAGTAACAGAACGAGGGTGCCCTGATGAGACACCCTCGTTTCAACTATTTACTTTTGGGATTTTTATTCTCCGCTTTTTCC
This sequence comes from uncultured Bacteroides sp., assembly GCA_964601975.1. Classification (GTDB taxonomy): domain Bacteria; phylum Bacteroidota; class Bacteroidia; order Bacteroidales. The sequence goes on along the minus strand of CAZRPW010000061.1, from coordinate 2,167 downwards.
GTAGTTGGGCAGTACCCTGGCACTCGGATCATTCACATCACAGTTCTCCCATTCTTTATTGGGCATCCAGAAATCGGCCACCGCCTTTGAGCGTCCGGGGAAGTGGGATTCAAAGATATCCCTGTACATGAGCGATTCTTTGGATATCGGAGTTGCATGGGTGTATTTCAGTTCAGCATCCATCAGGTCTTCTTCAGTGTACATTTCTTCCGCATAGGCCTTCAGGTTGTCAACCACACTATGACCAACTGCATCAGAGAAGGCAGCTTTCTCGCGGTAGAGTATATCCTGGGGCAGGTAGTCTCCTTCAAATGCTTTGCGCAGGATGTATTTCCCGACACCCGTGAAATTCATTTTCTTCTCGGGAGGAATGCTCATCACATATTTCACAAAGTCCAGATCCCCGAAAGGTACCCTTGCCTCGAGTCCGCATGATGAGATGCTCCGGTCGGCCCTGAGTACATCGTACATGTAAATTTCAGTGAGTCTTTTCTCTGCCTCCTTTTGGAAGGCTGCGGGTGAAGGGGCAAAATCGGTGTACTTGTAACCGAAAATCTCATCACTGATTTCGCCGGTCATCAGCACTTTGATATCGGTGTTTTCAGCAACATATTTGCTCACCAGGTACATCCCCATGGAGGCCCTGATGGTGGTGATATCGTAGGTCTCAATATTGTAAATAAGGGTGCTCAGGGTATCAAAAATGTCTTGCTTGGTAAAAAGCACCTCGGTATGGTCTGCTCCAAGGTAATCAGCAACAATGCGTGCGTACTTTGTATCGATGGGATCCTTATCAATCCCCACTGCAAAGGTGCGGATGGGTTTGTCCATCATCCTGGCTCCGATGGCACATACCAGGCTGGAATCGAGTCCGCCGCTGAGAAGGAAGCCCACCGGAACATCGGCATGCAGGCGTTTTTCTATCCCTTTTGTAAGCAATTCATTTATATGTTTATATACCTCTTCTATTTCATGGTCCACAAATTCATCCACTTTTGCAATGTCCCTGTAGCAGATAAATTTCTCACCATCATATATGTGTCCCGGAGGAAAAGGCCTTACCACTGCGCATAGTTCACTCAGGGCTTTCATCTCGCTGGCAAACATGATCTTTCCATCGGAAGCATATCCGTAGAACATCGGGCGGATTCCTATGGGGTCCCTGGCAGCATAGTACTTATCCACATCGGCATCATAAAGGACACAGACAAATTCAGCATCCAGGCGACGTGCTGTTTCTTCAATTCCCAGCTCCTGGAACATGGGGATAATTACTTCGCAGTCGCTTTCTGACTGGAATTCATATTTATCCCGGTACTCCTCCATCAATGCCTGGTAGTTATATACCTCACCATTGGCCACCAGGTGAAGAGATTTGGAGATGAGCGGCTGATTTCCGTCATCAGATGTGTCAATAATTTTCAACCTGTGAAATCCCATCCATCCTTTCTCGCCCAGGTCGCAGGCAACGGAATTGTCTGGTCCACGATAACTGATCTTTTGAAATTCGCTGACCACACTGAGTCGCAACATCTTGTCTCCTCCCGTATACACTGAAAATCCACACATTACTCTATATTTTTGTTACAAATTAATACAAAACAGGCAACAAATATACGAAATTATAATATCAAGCAAATAAAAAGTAACAAAATATCCAAAAAATGGCGTGGTTTGTGTTAATCTGGTAAAATGGTGTGAAAATAATAACGGATGTGTTTGCACTCAAAAAAGACAAGGCTAGATCATGATTTATGAAACGGCGTTCACTTTTTTTGCCCTATGAAGAGAATGGAGTCATCTTCTTCAAATTCCTGGTAGTACTGAATAAGCAGGGGTTCAAAGTGAGATTCAAAAATCGATCTCAATCCTGTATCACTGTGGTAGTTTACCAGGAGGTCATTGAAAATCTCAGAATCTTCCCCCTTCCAGAAGGTGTGACAGACAATGCCTCCTGGATTCAGAATGTCAAACTGTCGGGCAATGGAAGCTTCAAGGGCCTGGTCATCCAGGTGATGCAGTACCTTATTTGAGTAAATACAATCGAAGCGAAGGTCAGTTTCCAGGCTGGAGGCATCTAGCTGAAGAAACAAATCTCCGGGGAAGGAGGTCTTCAGATGATTTATAAATTCAGGTGAATTATCAGATCCTGTTGGCCTGTATTCTG
>CAZRPW010000060.1:22273-25670 GCA_964601975.1 uncultured Bacteroides sp. | reverse complement strand
TCCGGGCTCCCAGGCCCCGTTGGCATCCAGCCTGATCTCCAGGTCAGGGCTCCCATATTTTGACCTGATCCAGCGAAGCACCTCGGTTTCCTCATTAAAATCCAGTGCACCCACCTTCATCTTCAGCACCCTGAAACCCGATTCCATTTTGCTGCGAATCTGCTCAAGCATGAATGCCTTCCCACCCATCCAGATCAGTCCGTTCGTCCGTATTCCGGTCTTCCCTTCAGTAAAAGCTGAAGGATGAAGGATTCTCTTCCCTCCATTTTCCAAATCCTGCAAGGCCGTTTCCAGCGCAAACTGAATACCGGGCCTGGAGGGTAAGGCCTGGGCCGGATCCATCTCTCCCCTGCTTATAAGTTTGCAGATATGATCTAAATTAATCTCCAGTTCCCCGGGATCCTCCACACTCAATCCGGGAATAAAAGACAGCTCACCTGTGCCGGTCAGCCCATCCTCATTTGTAAGTTGAATATACCAGCATGGTTTATCCCGAAGCACACCTCTTGAGGTGCCCGCCGGACGGATAAAGGATAGTGGATGGGAGATGTATTGAGCCCGTAGCATCTAAAGCACAAGTCCAAGTCCGAAGGAAAGAGAAAAAAGCAGGGTGGCCATTGCCAGTCTTTTAAGCTCAACATTTAATTCCATCGGAACGGTGTTACCGATCACCTTTTTTACGTCGGCGAACAGCAGGGGTACAGGAACCAGAAGTAAGAGCTGCAGGTAGGAGTCAAAGTTCAGGATCGTATAACACAGGGCCAGTATGAAAGCACTGAGCAGTAAAATGGCGTGGTAGACTTTGGCCCAGGGAAGGCCCATCCTTACCACCAGGGTATTCTTTCCGCTCTCGGCATCATTTTCATGATCCCTCATATTATTCAGGTTCAACACACCCATACTCAGCAGACCTACCGAGGAGGCAGGCAAAAGGATGCTTACATGAAATGTGTTGGTGTGAAGAAAATAGGTCCCGGCCACCCCCACGATTCCAAAAAAAACAAAGACCATAAGATCCCCCAGTCCCACGTAACCATAGGGTTTTTTCCCGATTGTATATTTGATGGCTGCAAATATGGCTGCAAAACCCAGCAAAAAGAAAATGGCATAGCCCAGCATATCTCCTCCCCTGAGTCCGATCCAAATCAAAAGCGATCCCGACACCAGGCTCAGGAAAGCAAAAATACCGATCATCCAACGCATCTGTTGACGGCTCACCAGTCCCGATTGGGTAACCCTCAGCGGACCAAGCCTTCCCTCGTTGTCGGTACCCTTCACTGCATCGCCATAATCGTTGGCCAGGTTGGAAAGAATCTGAAGGAAAAGTGTGGTAAGACTGCCGAAAATGAAAACGCCCCACTTGAAGCTATCCCCGGCAAAACCCAGGAAACTCCCCAGCACGGTGGCAGAAAGCGACAGTGGAAGGGTGCGTAGCCGAAAGGCTTTAATCCATATTCCTGCAGGTGTCATTTTGTAAAATTACGATTTTCTTTTGGTTAAGGCTCAGGGAAGCCTGGGGAACTGGTCCCAGTCGGGTTTCCGCTTCTCCAAAAAGGCATTCTTTCCCTCCTGTGCCTCCTCGGTCATGTAATAAAGCATCGTTGCATTTCCAGCAAGTTCCTGGATACCGGCCTGACCGTCAAGTTCGGCATTCAGACCGGCCTTGATCATCCTCAGGGCGATGGGACTGTGCGCCATGGTCTTTTTACACCACTCTACCGTTGTATCTTCCAGGTCCTCCAAAGGAACCACCTTGTTTACAAGTCCCATTTCAAGGGCCTCGGCTGCGGTATATTGTTCACAGAGGAACCAGATCTCACGCGCCTTTTTTTGTCCGACGTGCCTTGCAAGGTAAGAAGAGCCAAAACCCGCATCAAAACTCCCCACCTTGGGACCGGTCTGACCGAACCTGGCAGTCTCGGCGGCTATTGAAAGATCGCAGACCACATGCAGAACATGTCCGCCGCCAATTGCATAACCATTGACCATGGCGATCACCGGTTTGGGAAGGCTCCTGATCTGACGCTGTACATCCAGCACATTCAAACGGGGTACCCCATCCTTGCCAATATATCCGGCAAAACTTTTAACATTCTGATCTCCTCCGCTGCAGAAGGCCTTATCGCCCTCGCCGGTGAGCACTACCACGCGAATTTCTGCCTTCTCCCTGCATACCACCAGTGCTTCACTGATCTCCCTTGTGGTATCAGGTGTAAATGCATTATAGTAACGGGGCCGATTGATGGTAATCTTCGCTATTCCCTCAAAGAATTCAAACTTTATATCCTCAAATTCCATGAGGGATTTCCAATTTCTTTTTGACATATTCAACTAGCTTATTGATCCAAAAACTTCTTAAAGATACGACTATTCTCACTCTTCGATAAATCCACCTCCACTACCTCCAGCTTACCTTCCGGGCCAAACAACACCTTCAGCGCCTCCTCCAGTTCCTTCTCATTTTCAACGAGCCTTGCAGTCCTGCCAAAAGCCCGTGCCAGCTTCTTGGGTGAGACCGGATGATGACTTACCGAGTAAGCTTCAAAGAAGGCCATTTCAGAAGGTCCCTTCAGCAATCGAAAAATGCCCCCTCCGTTGTCGTTGAGCACTACAATTTTCAGGTTTTCCGGAAAACTTCTATTCCACATGGCATTGGAGTCATATACAAAACTCAGGTCTCCCAGGACCAGGAGGTGACTTTGCTCCGACACCAAAGCTGCGCCCACTGCTGCAGACACACTGCCGTCAATACCCGATGTTCCCCGGTTGGAAAAATAGCTAAGATCCCTCCGTAGCGGCAAATTCTGTGAATACCTGATGGTGGAGCTGTTCCCCAGGTGAATAACTGCCCCTGCCGGAGCAGCGTCCAGTACACGATGGATGGAAGAAAGCATGCTATAGGGCAGGGATTCCAGCTTCTGCATACTGCTTTCAACAGTCCGCTTTTCTTCTTGCTTCCAGTCTTCCCGGAACTGCAGTGCAGTAGATGACTCAGAGTCGGCCGGCAGCCTTTCCAGCAAGATCTCAAGGGATGCCTCGGCATCCCCTTCAATCTCATAATGCACAAGATTGGGGGTGGACTGCAGGAGGAGTTTCAGCCGCTTGGACACCACCTGTCCCCCGAAAGCCAGCACCACATCGGGATATAGGGCCCTTCGGCCTTCAAGCCCTACCCCAGCAAGTAGTAAATCGGCCTGTGAAATAAATGCCTCCATCGGCAGGTTGGCAATGTTTTCGGCAATTACCACCACCTGCTTCGATTCACTGAGTTGGAGAAGTATTTCGCCGACCCGCTTGCTGTACTTTCCCATGCCTGCCAGGATCATGATTTTCTCATCCCCGGTCATCGGACCAAGATCTGCAATCTCATGCTCAAGGGCCTTAAGCGGCTTGTAAA
>CAZRPW010000060.1:6095-22263 GCA_964601975.1 uncultured Bacteroides sp. | reverse complement strand
CTCAAGAGGCAGAGGAAGAGGCTCATAAAGCGGTTCCTCCAGGGTAATATTCATATGGACGGGACCACCCGGCACAAGAATGGCTTCGCTGACCAGGGAATTCACCGCTTCCATCATCTGTGAAAGAGCCTGTGGATGCTCCAAAGACAAAGGGAACTGGTAAAAACCCCTTGAAAATGCCCGGAAGGGTTCCCGCTGGTCGAGACGCTGGTTATTAAACTGCCTGATCTTTTCCGCAGGCCGGTCGGCCGTGATCACAATCATGGGAATCTGCTGCTGATAAGCTTCTGCAACGGCCGGGGCCAGGTTGAGCACCGCCGTACCAGAGGTGGTGACAACCACCACTGCTTCTTTTAGCTGCCGGGCCATACCCAGGGCCACATAGGCTGCAGAGCGTTCATCCACGATGCTGTAACAATGGAAGGCTTTATTGGCTGTGAAAAGCTGGATAAGCGGTGCGTTGCGACTGCCCGGACAGATGATCACATGGCGGATCCCCTTTGCCTCCAGGAGTGATCCCAGCTCAGTTATATGTTGATGGCGTCTCATCATTCGGGTTTATGTTCCTTATAAAGGTCCGAAGAATCTTCAGCAGCGATTCGACTTTCCAACGGGTCTCATCCCACTCATCCGAGGGATCCGAATCAAGGGTAATCCCGCCTCCAACATAAAGAGAAAGCGATTCGGGAGTCATTTTCATGCACCTAAGGTTCACAAAAAGGTCAATCTTCCGGTCCCTGTCAATCGGCCCCAGAAAACCCGTGTAATATTCCCGGTCGTGGGGCTCAAGGCCTTTTATAAAGCGAATGGCGTCGGCCTTGGGCTGACCTGCTACAGCGGGGGTAGGATGTAGTGCTTCCACCAGGTCCCAGAACTTCCCCTTTATCTTGTCAAATGCGAGGGAGAAATCGGTTCGCAGATGCACCAGGTTACCGGCCTTCTTCACATAGGGAGAAGAAACCCTGTAATCTCTGATACCAAAGGAATGAATCACATCATGAATGTATCGGGTCACATATTCCTGTTCGAGTACTTCCTTGACCGTCCATTTGTTGATATCCATGTGCTTTTCTGCAAAGGGCCGGGTTCCGGCCAGGGAAACCGTCGAAAGGCTGTTCTCCCTCAACCTGAGAAGAGGTTCGGGCGAAGCTCCCATCCAGAAAACGTCCTCACTCTTAAAAAGGTAAGCAAAAGCATTGGGGTGCTTCCTGCAGATGGACTGGAACAGTTTTGGAACCAGCGAGAGGTAATTCCCTTCAACTACCCTGATCCTGGACAGCACTGCCTTCTGAAATGCACCGGTGGAAATAGAAGACCTGATTTCTTCGACCTGCTTCATATAAGGGTCCTTTCCGGTTACCACCGAAGCCCCGGTTTTCCATTTTACTTCAGGCCTGGCTTGCAGCTCTTCTACCTGCCTTATAATACTCCTGCTGATCTGATTGCTCTCCACCACCAAATCGGGTCGAATCAGCAAGTATGGATGTCCGTTGCGTGTATCAAAAGGCGCCATAACAAACCCGGTTTCACCGGACAACTCATGTACCGAACGTCCGTGAACACCCTTGCTATCCGTCTGGATGTAAGTAGTGGTATGGTCCTGTTGAGGCAACCTGAAAGTTACAAAAGAAAGATTCTTCGACAGACAGAGATTATGGATGTGGAGCAAAGCTTCATTCATGGTTTGAGCATGGCTAACCCGCCTTAATCTTTTTAGGTTTTATGCTATTGGTAACACGGCTGATGGAAATAAGTTTTCCTCCATCATCCTTAATTTCCACATCCCAGATATGTTTATTCTCAGATTTTGTCACAATGCTTGCTACTGCATGCAGCTTACCTTTCCTGGCAGGGTGAAGATGCTGACTGTTCACCACCGATCCGTAAACCTGGAATTTCTCAGGGTCAACGCTCAAAAAGGAACCGGCAGATCCAACCGACTCGGCCAGCGAGATCAATGCTCCCCCATGCACCGTCCCGGTGGGCTGAAACAAATCCGGGGTAATGGCCATCACTGCCTCCACATGTTTTTCAGAATAGGCTGTGAACTATATCTTCAACAGGTCCATAAAGGTCCCTTTGCAGATCTTATTGATCTCTTCAATACTCATCTTGATCTGGTCAATACTCATGAGGGAAAATTTCTAATTCAAATATAAACATTCGCAGGCTTATTTTGTCGCCACTACCATCATCACCGATCCCAGGAAAAGTGATCGTCCGCTCACTATTTTAAAGCCTGCTGCTTCAAGAATTCCGCCCATCTCCTTGATTGTATAATAGTTCCGGGACGATTTCGCAAGGTAGCGATAGGCCTTCAGGTTGCCCGAGACGATTCCTCCCAGGTAGGGCAGGATCATCCTTAGGTAGATGTTATTGAACATCCGCCACAGCATGTTTTCAGGTTTACTGCTCTCCAGTATCACAAAGCGCCCTCCGGGTTTCAGCACCCGGAGTAGTTCTGACAGGTGTTTACCGGCATTCGAATGCTCATAAATCAGGTTACGGATTCCAAAGGTGATCCCCATTGCCCCGAAGCTATTCTCTCCAAAAGGCATCTGCCCCACATCCCCTTCAATAAAATCAACGTCCGGAATCCCTTTACCTATCATATCTCTGTATTTCCTCCGGGCCTCCTTCAGCATATCCGGACTAAAATCGTAGCCTGTAAGGCTTATGCCGTCTTCCTCAGGCTTCACCGCTCCTGCCACTTCAAGGATGAAATCACCGGTACCGGTACAAACATCAAGTACATTATCAGGGTTCTCCTTCAGGCATTCTAAAACCGCTTTTTTTCTCCAGGAGCGATCCTGTCCAAATGTGAAGAGCCGGTTTACCCGGTCATAGCTTGAATAAATGTCTGCATAGAAATCATGCAGGGGAAAATTTGATGGCGACTCACTCATGGCACAGTATTTGACTTCCCAAAGTTAGGCTTTTGGTTGAATCCTGAAGAGAATTTCTATCTTTACCGGGCCAAGCAGACCAATATCTTTATATGCGTTTATCCATCATTATACTCCTGGTGACAGGATTCTGTCACTCCATTGCCCTGAACGGACAATTACGGATTAATGAAATTTTAGCAGTAAATATATCAGGCAAGGTGGATCCGCTTACGGAGGAAACCAACGACTGGATCGAGTTATACAACGGGGGCAATGAAAGGGTCGACATCAGTCATTATTTTCTTTCGGACCGTCGTGAGACTCCCTTTATGTGGATGTTCCCCGAAAACACGAGCATTCCTGCAAAGGGCTACCTGATGATCTGGGCCGATGGGACAGGAGACACCATCAACGATTTACATACCAATTTTAAATTGGATGTGGCGGGGGAAACACTGTATTTATTTTCCTCTGGCAGACAGTTTATTGACTCACTCGCCTTCCCCAGGATGTATAAAGATGTCTCCTATGGTTATTGGGGCGGAGAATATTTATTCCTGAGAAAGCCTACATGGAAGGAAAGCAACCTTTATGGTGACCCTTTCCAGGTATCCGGAACAGTTGTAATTGATCCCCCCGCAGGAATCTATTCCCCGGGCATGGCAATATCCATATCCCCATCGAGTGGATCTGGCACCATCAGGTATACCCTTGACGGATCTGAACCCGATGCAAACGACTCCGTGTTCCAGGGTCAGATTACAGCGGATGAAAGTTTGGTCGTAAGGGCCCGTTTATTTGAAGACCGTGCCGAACCAGGCGATGTGGCTACTGCCAGCTACATCATCCATGAAGCATTCACCCTTCCCATCGTTTCACTTGCCACCGATCCGGATGGACTCTGGAGTGATGAAAGAGGAATTTACGTTACCGGCACCAATGGCATTCCCGGCAACTGCAGTAATCCACCCCGGAACTGGAACCAGCCCTGGGAACGACCAGTGAGCTTTGAGTACTTCGATCCGGAGGGTAATTTACAGCTACAGTTCAACGCCGGGGTGAAGATCCATGGTGGCTGCAGCAGAGGTTACAATATGAAATCCCTTGGAATTATTGCAAGGAATGAATACGGCCAGGGTTCCATGGATTACCCCTTCTTCCGTGAAAAGGATTTGAATGAGTTCAAGGGTTTGATCCTTCGAAACGGCGGAAACGACTTCTACTCCACCATGATCAGGGATGGGGTCATGCAGGCCGTTGTTCATCCTGTGATGGATGTGGACCACCAGGCTTTTGAACCGGTTCAGGTATATCTGAATGGTGAATACTGGGGCATCCACAACCTCAGGGAGAAAGTCAATGAGCACTGGGTCACTTCCAACTACGGAATACCTGCTGAGAATCTCGACTTTCTTAAAAACGGATGGGAAATATTCGCCGGAACCCAGGATGCGTTTGACGAACTTACCGCCTACCTGGAAAGCAATAATCTCAACTATGGTGCTAAATACAGCTGGGTGGAAGAGCGTGTGGATATAAACTCTTTCCAGGATTACCTGATCACACAGCTCTTCTTCGCCAACCACGACTGGCCCGGGAACAACACGAAATACTGGAGAGACAGAGTAAATAATTCAAAATGGAGATGGATTCTTTTTGATATGGAATTCGGCATGGGACTTTACGATTTTACCCCCTCCAAAAATATGTTTGTCTTTGCCACCGAAGCTACCGAAAACGAGTGGCCCAATCCTGCATCATCCACATTGATGATCCGTCGTCTTTTTGAGAACGAAGCTTATACCGAGCAATTCGTGGCCAAGTACCTGATGCATCTCAATACAACTTTTGCGCCTGAGAGGGTCATCGGCATTATCGATTCCCTGCAAAACCAGATTTATGAAGCCTATCCGGACCATATCGCCCGCTGGAATCTTTCATCGATGGACAGTTGGGAAGCTAAGGTTGAGAATCTCAGAACCTACGCCAGGCAAAGGCCCGGATATGTTCTGAATAACATGAGAAGTTTCTTCTCCCTGGGGAGTATTGTGAACATGTCAGTGTCCCCTACCGGGATTACCGGCACCGTTGCTGCCAACAATATAGCCATCCCCTCCGATGGTTTAAACGGGAAATACACCGCAGGTTCAAGCATTGACCTCCGCTTTGTCCCCGCCCCCGGCTATCGCTTCTCTCACTGGGAAATTTCTTCAGGAAGCTCCACTTCTTCCTACCTCCTGGAGAGGGGCTCTGATTGGAGATACAACGATAGCGGTATCAGACCAGAAAATTGGAAAGAGCCGTCCTTTGATGATTCATCCTGGCCAACGGGGGCCGGCATCCTGGGCTATGGCGACGGCATTGAGTCCACCATCCTTGATCCTGGCCCGGATGATCAAAATAAAATAGCCAGCTACTATTTCAGGAGTAGCTTTGAGATCGAAGACATCTCAAACTTTGATTCCTTTGAAATAGGGCTTCTTCGCGACGACGGGGCGGTTGTATACATCAACGGAGCCGAAGTGATCCGGGAGAACATGCCGGATGGAATAATCGATCAGGATACCTATGCAAGTGACTTTGCCGGTGATGAAGAAGAAAGCACATATTTTATGTTTCCGGTGGACAAAGCCTTCTTTCAACCGGGCATCAACACCCTTGCTGTTGAAGTCCACCAGAGCAGCGCCACCAGCTCAGACCTGAAATTTGACCTGGAGTTAAGCGGGACCGTTATCAGTGATGCACTTGAACAGGAATTCACTCAGAACCCCCTCAATATGACCCCGGGAACCGACTTCAACATCAGGGCTGTGGCAGAGTTTGCGCAACTTGAACTGAACCTGCGCATCAATGAAATTATGGCCTCCAATGTTGGGGCCGTTCAGGATGAATATGGGAATACCAGCGACTGGATTGAGATATACAACAGTGGCAGCGGCCAGGTGGACATGGCCGGACTCTACCTGACGGATGATCTTGAAAATCCAGGTAAATGGAGAATTCCTGAAGGTGCTCCCGGCGAGACCATGATTGAATCGGAGGGTCACCTGGTATTCTTTGCAGATGAAGCGCCTGCACTCGGACCAAGACACCTTGATTTCAAGCTGAGCAGCAGTGGCGAGTCGGTCGGACTCTCCTACTTTTCAGGAAACACGACGGTATGGATTGACTCCCTCACCTTCCAGAGACAATATGCAAACTTATCCTCGGGATATTTCCCCGACGGCGAAGGTTCCTGGGTAGAGCTTTACCATACACCGGGTAAACAGAATGTCCTCTCGACCAATTCGGTTCAGACCCGCCAGACCCTCGAGCTCTCTCTCTACCCCAACCCGGTCCGGGACCTGCTGAATATCCATATAAAAAGCCCCAACGAAACCATGACTGAGCAGGTGAATATCCACATTTATGACCTTACAGGTCGCAGAATGATGAGCCGGCAAGCTGCTGCCAGGGGAGGCAGCATCAGCGAAGAAATTGATGTATCCTCCCTTCCCGGCGCAGTCTACCTCCTGGTGCTTGAAAGTCCTGCAGGAGTGCACTCGTGCAAATTTGTGAAGACGGATTTTTAAATCAGTGAGCCTCCAGGTAGTCAGCGACAGCAATGTGACCTGCCTGCCTGGCAAAACTGGCTGCATTGTCTCCGTCCACATCCTTCAGAGCAGGATCAGAACCCGCTTCCAGCAGGATTTTTACAACCTCAAGATTTCCCTCAGCTGCGGCATGCATCAGGGGTGAAAAGTGTTCATTAGAATCTACCACATTGGGCTCGGCACCCTTATCCAGAAGAATTCTAACGGTTTCGGGGAAAGGACCCGTAGCAGCATATAAGAGGGCTGTTCGGCCCATGGAATCCCGCCGGTCGATGCCGGCACCCTCATCCAGAAGCAGCAGTACAATCTCCGAAAAACCGTTAAACGAGGAAAACATCAAGGCTGTCCTCCCCTCCTCATCCATGCCATTCACATCCACTCCCGCAGCGATCGCTTCCTTTACACCTTTCATATTGCCATCAAAAGCCGACTCGGTAAGCTGCGCAAGTAACTCAGGTCCTGTGCCTGCTTTGGCTGATTCTGAAGATTGCTCAGGCCCGGATCCCGATCCACAGGAACTGAATCCGACGAGCAGCAGTAAAATAAAAAGTGAGGCTGATTTTAGCATATTCTGAATTTTGAGCCGGCAAGTTATAAAAAAACGAAACGATGCAACTAATGCATCCTAAAGCAATCTTTAAAGTAAACCTCTATTCGAAAACTTATGAAAGCGATCAAATTTTCATCCATCCTTTTGCTGCTGACTGCGGGCCTGACATCATGTGACTGGCATACAACCCGCACGATTATCGGTTACGGGGATGTTGAATCTGAAGAACGTGTATTGACAGATTTTTCGGGAGTAAGCCTTACCGGAACCTGCGACGTTTATATTACCACCGGTGAAAACTTCTATGTTGAGCTACAGGCTCAGGCTCAGGTGCTCGAGGTGATGACTACCTCCGTAAGAAGTGGTATCCTGAACATCGGTTTTAACCCCGATTTTAACATAAAAACCGACCAGGAGATTTCTGCAATCATTGTGGTTCCCTCACTTGATTTTGTGAGTATCACGGGTTTAGGTGATTTTGAGATCAGTGGGGAGAAACAGCCAAAGCTTGATATACATATAACAGGGAAAGGCAACGTGGAAGCCTATGGATTGGAAGTGGCCGATTGCAGCATAAATATATCGGGGGTGGGAAACTGCGAGGTGAAGGTAAGCGACATGCTGGATATTCAGGTTTCCGGAGTTGGAAACGTATTCTACAAGGGAAATCCTGAACTTAAAACCGATATTAGTGGAATCGGGAATGCAACAGCCGTGGACAAATAGCTCTCCACAGATTATTCCTCTACACAGAGCACCTGGTTGAGTGCAACAATGGCTTTACGATAATCTTCCCTTTCAATCACAAACTGCATATTCACCTGCATAAGAGACTGGGAAACGGCCTCTACATTGATACCATTCTCCCAGAGTGCTGTAGTGGCTTTGGCAAGTGAACCCGGCCTGGCAATATTTGTTCCCAGCGCGCAGACCAGGGCTACCTCCCGATGAGTAACCACATGATATAGCCCCTTTAACTCCATTAGCAATTCCTTCGATACATCCTTCTCCCAGAATACCATGGTGATGCTGTTGGCATTTGTTGACTTTAAAATATAGGAAAGCTGATGCCGCTGTATCACCTTCATCAGGTTCAGGTCATACCCTACCTGTCCCACCATGAAAGGATCATGCACTTCGATGGCAAGCACCTGATCGGTACCGGAGATAATTTCCACCTTCGACTCCTTCCCCTTGTAGTCGCGGGTAATGATTGTACCAGGATGATCAGGTTCAAAGGTGTTCTTTATCCGGATATTGATCCCTGCCACCTCCAGGGGCTTTGATGCCTTCGGATGAATGGCTTCCATCCCGATATCTGCAAGCTGATCTGCCACATTGAAATTTGTAAAACCCACGGGCATAGACTTATCCACACCCACAATTGCAGGATCTGCACTGGAAAGGTGGTACTCCTTGTGAATAACCGCCTCTGCAGCCTTAACCTCAACAGCAATCTTACTGAAAGTAACTTCGGAATACCCCCGGTCAAACTCCCTCATAATCCCCTCTGTACCCTTGGTATAACCGGTAACCACAGGAATGGTACCAGAACAATCAAGATTCATAAATGCCTTCTGGATCCGCTCATCAATTGTAAGATACTCTGCATCGCTAAATCCGCACAGATCCACAAAAGTGGCATTCATCCCCTTGTTCCTGATAATGTTCACAGAGTTCCAGGCCGAGTGAGCCTCCCCGATGGATGCAAGTATTTCTCGGGCAGCCAATAGAATATTCTGCTTACTCACATACCCCGATGCCAGCACCTCATCCAGACTGGCCAGGTAGTTCCTTGACAGCTGGATGCGCTCGCTGATGAAAGCATCTGCCTTATCCAGATCCAGCCCAATCTCCTTCATCCCATGGTTAATCCCAATAAGTTTTTCAAGCAAAACATCAAGCGCCCTGCCATAATCCATACTTTTAACAAAAAGGTCATAAACTCCCGGCTCACCACTCTTTTTATGTTCCAGCAACCAGTTGGTTACACCGCTGTAAGCCGATACCACAAAAATTCTATTATAGGGATTCCCACCATCAGCCTGCCTGATGATTATATTTTCCAAAACATCTCCGAATTTTGACATTGAGGTGCCGCCTATCTTATGAACCGAAAGCATATTATGTGATCTAATGATAATCCGACAAAAATAAACCAAATAATATTAACGTTTTATAATTGAACTGCTTCTTTTCAGGATTGTTTTAACTTTATAGTAGATGAGAACGCTAAACATCATGATCATAATCCTCATTTCGGGCCTCTTCAATTCCTGCCTGAAGGATAAACCCGAATCCCTTCCCGAAAAACTGGAGTGGAATCCTTCCCTGGCTTTTCCGATTGGAATTGATCGTTTTGGCCTGAATGCAGAAAGTGGCTTTGACACCACCCTCTTTGAGCTGGACACCCTCACTGGTCTTCCCGAATGGGTGGGAAGAATGGAAATAACCATGACCGGAAGGGTTGATTTTGACCTCTCTGCCTTTGATTCAAGCAATGAAGAAATCAGGCAAATACTTTTCCGGGTTGGCCTTCACAATGGCTTTCCTCACGAGGTATTGGCCCAGGCCTATTTCATTGATGAGGGTGAGAATTTCATCGATTCCATGTTTTCCGATGGTGCCATTCCGCTTCTTGCGGGAATACCCCAACGGAATGAAGAAATTATTAAGCCCTCCGCCTTGATTGTGGATGCCGTTTTCGGGGAAGAAAGGATTCAGGGACTGTATCAGTCCACAGAAATTATCCTGAGAGCTATAGTAATAAATCCCGATATTGACACCACCCTGATTCCCTATTACCGACAATACTACCTTGACATGGAGCTGGGTATCATGACCGACCTAAGCTTCACATTTTGAGAGGAAAGTACAACCATAGCATGACACTGGCAGCTTTAAGTTTGCTTTTAATGACAGCTTCACTGCTGCATGCCCAGCAGAGCAACACCTTCTACCTGATGCACAAGACTCCCCAGTCAAACCTGCTCAATCCTGCAGTGCAGATAGCGTGTAAGTATTATGTAGGAATTCCTGTACTTAGTTCCATTCACCTTAACTACTCCAATACTGCATTTACCTACAATACCCTTGCAGGAAGCGATACATGGAACATTGAAAAAGCCAGCAAACAGATGCACCGGATGGACCTCTACACGGGAGGGGCTCAGTTAAACCTTATCTCCCTGGGTTACAGACACCGATCGGTTTACTTCACTTTCAATGTGGCCGAAAATGCCGAGTTCTATCAGACCGTTCCTGGCGACCTGGCCGAGATGGCTGCAAATGGGAATGGTCCCAGCGTGGGAAAAACAGCCCGTTTTGACGGCTTGAGACCCGGAGCCTACCACAGCAGAAAATATTCCCTGGGAGTATCCAAAGTGCTGGGGTCGTACCTGACGGCCGGACTTCGTGCAAACCTGATTTTCGGGAAGGCCAATCTCAGCTCAGGCCCATCAAAACTACGGGCCTATACCAACGAGGATAATTTCGCCCTGCTCCTGGAAGGCGACTACACCCTTAACAGTTCCTTCCCCATGACCATCACCGAAGATGCTGAGGGCAATATCAGCGGAATCGAAGTGGACGACATCGACCCCGTAGCATATCTTTTGAACCGGGGAAACCTGGGATTTGGACTGGATCTGGGGCTGATCTACAGGTACAGCGAACAGATCACACTATCTGCCAGTGTGCTCGATCTGGCATTGATCAGATGGAAGACCGATCTGAATAATGTCAGGGGCACGGGGGAGTTTGAATATACCGGAACAGACCTTAGTGTAGATATTACATCCACCGATTTTGTGAATGAAATGCTGGATTCAATTATGAATACAATTGATATGAGCACTTCACAGGATGCCTATACCTACCTCATGCCCACCCAGGTCTTCCTGGCAGGATCGTATCGCTACAGTGAAAAAATATCCCTGGGGCTGGTCAACCGGAACGTGATCTACCGAAGCAAGCTACACACCTCATTTACCCTTTCGGCACAGGCCGAATTCATCGACAAATTCACCGGCATAGCCAGCTGGTCATACCTGAATAACAGTCTATTAAACTTAGGACTGGGCTTTGCCTGGCACGGCAGGGGGATTCAGTTCCACGCCGTAACTGACAACCTCCTAGGCTTCTTCTACCCCTTCGATACCCGCACACTAAATATAAGAGCAGGTTTTAACCTGATGCTGGGCTGTCCCCGGAGTAAAAAAGAGCGCATGCAGGAACAGGCCTATGGCAGACTTCCGGGAGGCGGTTTTTGCCCCTACCCGGAAAAGCCGGAGAAGAAAGCAAAAAAACATCGAAAGCTTGTCCGAAAAATGAACAGGCAATAGTCCGGAAAATCGCCTGTAAAAACTAGCGGCAAGTGGCCCTCAGCTTTTGCTCAATGAATCCGGGAGACTCCGCAGCGCTGTAGTACTGCTCAATATATGCAATTACCCTGCTCTTCACTTTTTCCGCCAGGTAGGGGAAGTTATTCAACAGTTCCAGGATTTCCTCCCGATGTTCTTCCATGTATTGAATTGCCTCCAGGTAGGCCTCATCCTCAGCGCAGGGGCCCAGGAAATAACGTTCCGTTACCGACCTGATCCCCAGGCTCTCACCGGGCTTTGCATAATAGGTATTCACCAGGCCTGAATAATCAAAATCATAGGGCACAGGGGTATAACCCAGGCTTCCAAAGCCCGGCATACCCAGCAATTTTATATTATGCCTTCCGGCCACTGAATAATCTCCATTCCCTATCATGTACTGGAATAAGGAGGTCAGCAACATCTCATCCTGCCGGGTAAGGACCATACCCACCTGGTCGTTCTTAATCACCAGGCCGCCGCTTCGTTCAGCCATCATTTTCTCCGGTTCAATCATAAAGGCCCAGCCCTCGGTAAGCTTGTTCTTCCGTCCCGTATCCACATACTTCATCCTTATAAGCCGTACTCTGAAACTCAAGGGTGACAGGATGTTATATATGCGATATGCCAGGTACTCCGTTAATATATAATCCTCATAGGAAGGTGATGCTTTGCAATGGGTCACCACCTTCATCTTCACCACTTCCTTCAGGTAGTTATTTGCCACCTCAGCCTTCCGGATATTCAACCAGAAAGGCGCAAAATGGCAGTGGCTTTTTCTGAACTGCCCCCTGGACTTAACCCGCACACTCTTCGCCACTTCAAAGCTGTCATTCACATGGAAAAGCAGATCAACCGGGATGTAGGCCTCCTTATGTTTCTCCCTCTGGTACTTTTTAATATCAAAAGTAAGGGTAATATCCAGCGGATGATCCCCTTCAAAAAGATCAACATCAGAAACAATTGTATCACCAAGGGCCTCTGGTGCTGGCTCATCCTGGGAGAAAAGGAGAAAAGGAAATAATAATAACAGGAATAAGCATATACTTTTCATAGGATACCTGTTCGCTTGATCAAATATACAGAATAATTAACATGGAAAAGTGCGTCAAGCACATGCAAGACTTGCTTTAAATGGGCTGCGTTCACTTCCACAAATGGGCTTCGTTCACTTCCAATTGCCACCGTGCTGACCCTGTAAACCTTACAATTTAACACTTTAAGACCATCTTTTATGATCAAATTGTTGTAGAAGTTTGTTACATTTGCGGCTTACATAAAACGCAAAAGATTTGGCTGGAAAGACACTATTTGACAAGATATGGGATGCCCACGTGGTGGAAGAAATCAAAGGCGGTCCCTCGGTACTCTATATTGACAAACACCTTGTCCATGAGGTAACAAGTCCCCAGGCATTTGCAGGGATTGACAAGAGGGGCATAAAGGTATTTCGTCCTGAGAATACCGTAGCAACACCCGACCACAATGTCCCCACAGTGGATCAGCACCTTGCCATAAAGGATGAGCTATCACGTTTTCAAGTAGATAAACTCACCGAGAACTGTAAAAAACACGGTGTCACACTTTATGGCCTGAACCATCCCTACCAGGGAATTGTACATGTAATCGGTCCTGAACTGGGAATTACACAGCCCGGCATGACCATGGTTTGTGGCGACAGTCACACCTCTACTCATGGTGCATTTGGCAGCGTGGCTTTTGGAATCGGAACCTCCGAGGTGGAGATGGTCCTGGCCACACAGTGCATCCTCCAGCCCAAGCCCAAAAAGATGCGCATCACCATCGACGGTGAACTTAAAAAAGGGGTCACAGCAAAAGACCTCATCCTTTACATAATCTCAAAAATTTCCGCCAGTGGCGGAACAGGCTACTTCATAGAATTTGCAGGTTCAGCCATCCGCAGTCTGTCCATGGAAGGAAGAATGACCGTCTGCAACATGAGTATTGAAAGTGGAGCAAGAGGCGGACTCATTGCGCCCGACCAAACCACCTTTGATTATGTAAGGGGAAGGGAATTTGCACCTGCCGGAGCAGAATTTGACAAGATGGTAGCGCTTTGGAAGGAACTTCCAAGTGACGAAGATGCTGTATTTGACAAAGAATTAATCTTTGATGCTGCAGACATCGAACCCATGATTACCTATGGAACCAACCCGGGAATGGGCGCCAAAATAAACAGCCATATTCCAGCCGTAGAGGAGATTGAGATAAGCACACAGGATTCATATAAAAAATCTCTGGCTTATATGGGTTTTGAAGCCGGAGCAGCCATCGCCGGAACCCCTGTTGATTATATTTTTGTAGGAAGCTGTACCAATGGCAGGATTGAAGACCTTCGCGAGGTGGCAGCATTTGTAAAGGGCAAAAAAAAGGCCGAAAGCGTGACAGCCTGGATCGTACCCGGATCAAAACAGGTGGAAAAGCAGGCCAATGAGGAAGGGATCACAAAGATCCTTGAAGAAGCAGGATTCAAACTGAGGCAGCCGGGATGTTCTGCCTGTCTTGCCATGAACGACGATAAAATCCCCGAAGGTAAACTGGCAGTCGCCACTTCCAACCGGAATTTTGAAGGCCGCCAGGGTCCCGGATCACGCACCATGCTTGCCAGTCCCATTTCCGCTGCAGCTGCGGCTTTATGCGGCGTAGTTACCGATCCCCGCACTTTGCTTTAATCACTTTTCAGATATAACAACAAAAGAGTTTCAAGATGTCCATTGATAAATTCAGCACCATAAGATCATCCGCCGTACCACTTCCCATCGAGAATGTTGATACAGACCAGATCATTCCCGCACGTTTCCTGAAAGCCACAACCAGGGAGGGATTTGGCGAAAACCTGTTCCGGGACTGGCGATATGATAAAAGTAATCAGCCCAAAGCTGATTTCGTACTGAACAAGCCCCTTTATAAAGGGAGCATCCTGGTAGGGGGTAAAAATTTCGGAAGCGGATCGAGCCGGGAACATGCAGCCTGGGCCATCCACGACTACGGATTTAAAGTCGTGGTTTCCAGCTTCTTTGCAGACATCTTCAAGAACAATGCTCTGAACAACGGATTGCTACCTGTACAGGTCTCCGATGAATTCCTGGCTAAGATTTTCAGTTCCATAAACGCCGATCCTTCCTCCACACTGAAGGTGGATCTGGAGAAACAGAAAATCACCCTAGAAGCGAGCGGAGAATCCGAATCCTTTGATATCAATCCCTATAAGAAAGAGTGTCTTTTGAACGGTTATGACGATATTGACTACCTGCTGAATATCAAGGAGAAGATAGCTGAATTTGAGCAGAGCCGAACTTAAAACTGCAGCATCATGAAAATCACCATCATGGATACCACCCTGAGGGATGGAGAACAAACCTCGGGCGTATCTTTTACCGCAAGTGAAAAACTCAACATTGCCAAACTCCTCCTGGAGGATCTGAATGTAGACCGTATTGAAGTTGCATCCGCAAGGGTTTCCGAAGGCGAATACCAGGGTGCAAAACTGATTTTTGACTGGGCCAGGAAGAAAGGTCATCTCGAAAAAATCGAGGTACTGGGTTTCATCGATGGTGACATCAGCCTGAATTGGATTAAAGACGCAGGCGGAAAGGTGAACAACCTGCTCATGAAAGGCTCCCTGAAACACTGCGAAACCCAGCTCAGAAAAACCCCTGAGGAACACATTGCTGATGTGAAAAAGGTACTGGCCAAGGCCAGGGAGATGGGCATTCGCATGAATATCTATTTCGAGGACTGGTCGAACGGCATGCGCAATTCGCCGGAATACATGTATACGGTCCTCGATGCCCTGAAGGATGAAAGCATCGATCGCTTCATGCTACCCGATACACTGGGGATTCTAAACCAGCAGGAAGCCTATGATTTCTGCCTGGATATGATCACGCGTTATCCACAGCTGAACTTCGATTTTCACGCTCACAACGACTACGACCTGGCCACAGCCAACACCTTCTCTGCCATCAAAGCAGGCATCACGGGAATTCACACAACTGTAAACGGACTGGGAGAAAGAGCCGGAAATGTTCCATTGTCCAGTGTCATCGGCATTGTAAACGACCACTTCAAGTACGAAATGAATGTACGCGAAGACCGCCTCTATCATGCCAGCAAGATGATCGAATCCTTTTCAGGTGTACGAATCCCCCTGAACAAACCGCTCATTGGCGAGAATGTATTTACACAGACCAGCGGTATCCATGCCGATGGAGATCAGAAAGACGACCTCTACTTCAACGACCTGCTTCCCGAACGTTTTGGAAGAAAGCGAACCTATGCCCTTGGCAAGATGTCAGGCAAGGCCTCCATCCAGAAAAACCTGGAGGAACTGGGAATCGAACTCTCAAAGGAGGATATGAAACTGGTTACCAAGCGGGTTATTGAACTGGGAGATAAGAAGGAAATCCTTACCACGGAGGACCTCCCCTACATCATCTCGGATGTATTGCGCAGCAAGCGGGTGGATGAGAAAATCAAGATCAAAAATTTCCAGTTGTCAGTTGCACGGGGACTTCGCTCGGTGGCCACAGTAGCCGTTGAGATCGATTGCGTTGTTCACGAGCAAAGTGCATCGGGCGACGGGCAGTATGATGCCTTCATGAAAGCCATCTGGAAGATTTACGACAGGCTGGGAAAAAAACTTCCCTCCCTCACCGACTACGTGGTAACCATCCCTCCTGGAGGAAAAACCGATGCCCTGGTGGAATGCATGATTACCTGGGACTACAAAGGCAAAGCCATCAAAACCCGGGC
>CAZRPW010000060.1:0-5995 GCA_964601975.1 uncultured Bacteroides sp. | reverse complement strand
TGGTGGAATGCATGATTACCTGGGACTACAAAGGCAAAGCCATCAAAACCCGGGCGCTGGATCCTGATCAGACTGTGGCTGCCATTGAGTGTACACGGAGGATGTTGAATGTAATCGAGACGTATGGCTAAGGACATAGTGAATGGTGAATAGTAAATGGTAAATGGTGAATAGTAAATGGTGAATAGTAAATGGGTAAATAGGTAAGTGGGTAAATGGTAAATGGTAAATAGTAAATAGTAAATAGTAAATAGTAAATGGTGAATAGTAAATGGTGAATAGTAAATAGTAATTAGTAAATGGTAAATAGGTAAGTGGGTAAATGGTAAGTGTACTGGCTGCGCCAGTAGTAAATGGGTAAGTTGCTCGCTGCGCTCGCAGTAAATGGTAATTAGTAAATGGTAAATAGTAATTAGTAAATGGTAAATAGTAAATAGTAATTGGGTAAATAGGTAATTGGGTAAGAAAATAGAGATATGGAGTATAAAATTGCGGTATTGAAGGGGGACGGAATTGGTCCCGAGATTGTAGACCAGGCCATCAAGGTGTTGAAGGCAGTGGGGAAAAAGTTTAATCACAACTTCGTGTTTACCGAAGCCATCACGGGCGCCTGTGCCATCGACCAGGTGGGAGAACCCTATCCCGAGAAAACCCATCAGCTTTGTATGGATTCGGACGCCGTTTTGTTTGGTGCCATTGGAGACCCCAAATATGACAACGACCCCAAAGCCAAAATAAGGCCCGAGCAGGGTCTGCTTGCCATGCGTAAGAAACTGGGACTTTATGCAAACATCCGTCCCGTTACAACCTTCCCGTCTCTGATCCACAAAAGTCCGCTTCGTCGCGACCTGGTAGAGGGTGCCGATTTCGTGGTGATCCGCGAACTCACCGGCGGTATTTACTTTGGCGACAAAGGCCGCTCCGAAGACCTGAATATGGCCTTTGATAATTGTGTATATACCAGACCCGAAATTGAACGCATCCTTGAACTGGGTTTTGAATACGCAGCCAAGCGGAACAAGCGCCTTACTGTAGTGGATAAGGCAAACGTCCTGGCCACTTCAAGGCTATGGAGAGAGATTGCCCAGGAGGTAACTCCCAAGCACCCCGATATCGAAGTGGACTATATGTTCGTGGATAATGCTGCCATGCAGATCATCCAGTGGCCCAAGAAATTTGATGTAATGGTTACCGAGAACATGTTCGGAGATATTCTTTCCGACGAGGCCAGTGTGATCACCGGTTCACTTGGACTGCTGCCATCTGCCTCGGTTGGGGTGCATACCTCGGTATTCGAGCCCATCCATGGTTCCTATCCCCAGGCTGCAGGAAAAGACATCGCCAACCCCATAGCTACCGTCCTTTCTGCTGCCATGCTCCTGGAATTAGCCTTAAACCTTACCGACGAGGCAAAGGCCATCAGGGATGTGGTTGATAAATCAATGACCGCAGGTGTGGTTACCGAGGATATCTCGGAAGAGAAGGCCTATAAAACTTCCGAGGTAGGCGACTGGCTGGCTGAGAATCTCTAGGCAGAAAAACTCACGACGAGAACTTTTTACGCAGACTTCTGCTTTTTCCGTTCCTCAATTACACTTTTTAATTCCCGTTGCAGGAACCAGACAGAGATGTCAGCTTCATTGTCGTGCCATTTATGATAGGGTTCGAATCCTACATATTTATATAGCCTGAGAAGCTTTTCAATGGTGGTTTCAATAAGGATGGGTAGTTGTAAACGTTCCGACAGTTCATAAAGGTGTTCGTTAATATCCGCCAGTCCCCTGATGCTGGTCTTGCTTTGATCACTTGCAAGTATCCATACATAGATAAAGTCATCATAATCGGGCCGAAGGCTTGCAATATACTTCTCCCGCTTCAGGGTAGGTATAAGCTGTGAAGGTCTGATGGCCTTTAAAAACATTTGTCCGTATTTCAAATAATCGATAAGGGTCCTGTGGTACTCCTTTTTGGTATAGTAAAAAAGAACCGTACTCTTATCCTTTGAGAGATAAATCCCATCAAACTTATTTATAAGATAGTAGGCATACTCGGCCATTAACCGAATACTTCGTTTAGGGTTTTTCTTCTTTAACATCGCCATGGCACGCGGATTCTGCTCGAAAGCTTCCGTGACCATTTCGATAATTAATTCGCGATCCGATTTTTCCATTATTCCTTGTGTAGCAGGAGCGCTAATTTGTGAAAAATCTCGGTATTCTCATACACGCCGGTGAAGTTTTCAGCCCCCGGTCCGAAAGAAAAAACCGGAACCATTGTTGCTGAATGATTTGTGGAAGCAAAAGTGGGCGTAATGACCGAATAGTCTGCATCGTAACCATTGCTCCCGGAAGCACCAAGGGTGAAACCGCCAGTCTCGTGATCGGCAGTTACAATAACAAGTGTCTCCCCGTCCTGCTCAGCCAGATCCAGCACGCGGTTCAGCACCTGGTTAAAATCGTTCATCTCGGCAATCATGTAATTAACCTGGTTCCCATGTCCGGCCCAGTCAATCTGCGATCCTTCAACCATCAGGAAATATCCTTCATCACCTGTGGAAAGAAATTCCATGGCAATGGTAGTAGCATCCCTTAAGAAAGTACTCCGCCCTTCAAGCATAGTGGGCATGCGATCTGCACTCAGCAAAAACCCATACCTGCTGCCAGGCTCAGGCTTTCTTATTTTCTTTAGCCGGGTAAAATTCACTTCAATTCCATTGGCTTTAAAATGATCCGTTCCTGTAGTATCCAAAAAATACTTAAGACCGCCACCTGCAAAAAAATCCACCTCGGAATGTACAAGGTCCATGGCTATCTCGTGCTGCATGTACCGATCGGACTGGTGGGCATAGAAGCCGGCAGGTGTAGCATCGGTAATCTGAGATGTAGCGATCACACCTGTCATCTTTCCCTGCCTGGAATATAACTCCACAATATTCTCTCTTGGTATGGTATCCACATCCACTCCCACTGCCATATTATAGGTTTTATAACCTGTGGCCATGGCGGTAGCAGCTGCCGGCGACTGGGTAACAGGCGCATTGGCCGATGAGGTTCGAACAAGGCCAATGTGCTTGAAACGATTAAAGGCAGGAGCATCCTCACTGAAGAAATAGGGCGATGAAACCTGAGATAGCCCCATCCCGTCCCCAATCAGCAGGATTACATTCTTCGGATATTTTACCTGAGCATTATCCTGGGATGACTGCGCCAGACCTTCAGTCCCGAAAACCATCATTACACATAATAACAGAATGCTTCCAAGTCCCTTCATTGTCTTTTTAAATTTCATACAGATACAGATACATAAACAATAACCAGACCAAAGCAAAAAAGTTCCCTGAACCTCTCACCTGCAGGTCGACAAGATGTTCCTTTCTATAAATCGTTCACTGCTGGCAGTATAAAAAAAGCTCTCTACATACCCGATCAAATCAAACCTTACCTCCTCTTCCAGGTAATCAAAAGACCAGATTAATGCCTCAATCTCATCACGCACCGATTCCAGATCCTGTATGGCCTTCAGATAAAGATCCTCTGTCCTGCAGGGCCCCAGAAAGTAACGTTCTTTAACGGATCCAATATCCAGATCCTTTCTGGGAACGGCATAACTGGCATTCACAAAACCGGTATAGTCGAAATCATAGGGTACAGGCACGAAACCTCTCGGCCCCAGGTCTTCCAGATCCAATATCTTCAAATTATGCCTTCCTGTAACCGAATAATCTCCATTCCCGATCATATACTGGAACATGGCCAACCTGTCCATCACCTCCTGGTTAACAGCCCGCATTGAAAGCACGTCGTTTTCTACCACCCGTCCGTGAAGCCTGGAAGCCATCATTTCGTCCGGCTCTATAAAAAAAGCCCAGCACTGCGACTCCTTGTTTTCCCTGCCTGTATCAATGAACTTCATATTTACAAGCCTTACCCTGAAACTATAGGGGGTCACCAGATTATAGATTTTGTAAGCAAGGAACTCGCGAAGCACATAATCAGAAAACTGCTTTGAACCCTTGCATCGGGTTACCACCTTCATCCTCCGGATTCCTTCAAGCTCTTCATTTTCTATCCCGGAGTAGCGGATATTTAGCCAGAAAGGAGGCATGCTACAGTGATCCCTGCGGTATATCCCCCTGGCTTTCACCCTCACAGGATTGATAACTCTCAAAGAATCATTCAGTACACAGGTCATTTCGGCTGGATGGTACTCTTCCTTACTTCTTGTTTTTCGAAAGTTTTTGATGTCAAATTTCAGGATCAGATGGAGGGGCTCCTCAATTCCGAACATATCCTCATATATCTCCAGTGTATCTTCACAGGAGTAATCATCACAGGAGTAATCATCACCTTCCTTCTGTGCCATAAGACTTGCCCAGGGCGAAATAAAGAACAGGATCAGTATCAAATAAACGCTTTTCATAAGCCGTTGCTACTTTACACAAATATCAGCAATCTTTTATAAATTAGCAGAAATACATTTCACAACACAGAAACAGCCAAAATGAAAAAAAGTTTCAGTCTCCTCTGGCTTGATTGTCTCCTTCCTCAATATCTGGACCCGGGAATGATAACTGTACACAGAAAACAACTGCCTAACTACCTAACTATTTAACTGTTTACTATTTAACTATTTACTATTTACTATTTAACTATTTACTATTTAACTAACTAACCATGTCACGTCCTGTTACTCTTTTCACCGGCCAGTGGGCCGACCTGCCCCTGGAAACACTGTGTAAGAAAGCTAAATCCTTTGGCTATGATGGCCTTGAGCTGGCCTGCTGGGGAGACCACTTCGAGGTGGATAAGGCTGACGATGCCTATTGTAAAGAGAAGCTTGCACTGCTCGATAAATATGATTTGAAGGTTTACTCCATATCTACTCACCTGGTGGGACAGGCCGTATCGGACCGGATCGACGAAAGGCACAAAGGCATCCTTCCTGACTATGTCTGGGGAGATGGTGATCCTGATGGTGTGAACCAGCGGGCTGCTGATGAAATTATTAAAACCGGAGAGGCAGCAGTCAGGCTTGGGGTTTCAGTGGTAAATGGTTTCACCGGAAGCCCGATCTGGCACATGCTATATAGCTTCCCTCCCACTCCTTCCTCTTTGATTGATGAGGGTTACAAGAAGTTTGCTTCCCAGTGGAAACCCATCATGGATGCCTACCAGAAGATGGGGATCAGGTACGGACTAGAGGTGCATCCCACCGAGATTGCCTTTGATATTGCTTCAGCAAGGAAAACGCTGGAAGCCCTGGATAATCATCCCGCCTTTGGATTCAATTACGATCCCTCCCACTTTGGCTACCAGGGTGTGGATTATGTAGCCTTTATAAGCACATTCAGTGAAAAAATCTATCATGTCCACATGAAGGATGTTGGCTGGTCCGATGTCCCAACAGAAGCCGGGGTATTCGGCGGTCACACCGAATTTGGCTCACCCGGTCGATTCTGGGATTTCAGATCCCTCGGCAGGGGTAAAATCGACTTCGAGGAGATTATCAGGGCCCTGAACCGCATAGGATACAGGGGGCCACTTTCAGTGGAATGGGAAGACAGCGGAATGGATCGTGAACACGGTGCAGCCGAAGCAGCCGATTTCGTAAAGATGATCGACTTTCCACCATCGGAAATCGACTTCGATGCCGCCTTTGAGGAGTAGTCCCCTTGCAAATTAATTCAGTTATAAGAATTGAGACTTTTTGAGAGATTCGCGGGAAGGCCCAGTTAACCCTAATCATTTGTCTGAAGGAGTTTTTGGAGAAAGTCCCAATTGAGGATTTGGATTTACCCCAATATTTGCAAGTGATTCCCCCGCATTGTAGACAGGGCCTTTAGTTCCGGATACTGATAAGTGATAAGCCCAGAAATATGGGGATACTTTCTTTTGGATGGGAAAAGAATATCCTCCTTGACATTTTTGTATTACCACTCACAAATACAGGAGGATACTTTATTAAAATACAGGAGGATACCTTATGAACTTTAGCC
>CAZRPW010000059.1:0-25731 GCA_964601975.1 uncultured Bacteroides sp. | reverse complement strand
GAAGGAGTTTTTCCTGTTTTGCGGAGAGAAAGGGATTCGAACCCCCGGTCCGCATAAGCGGACAACGGTTTTCGAGACCGCCCCGTTCGACCACTCCGGCATCTCTCCGGTTTGATGCAAAAGTATAATTTTTTAGCGATATTTGGCAATTGATCTAATCAAGGATACTATGCGCATAATTCCAGCTTTCATTCTCACTGCCATTGTGGCAATCCTGCTAATTGGATGCAGCAACCAGCAATCACTTATAGAAGATGAAGAGGCCTACAGAAAGGGCATTGAAGAGTGGCAGCAATCGAGGCTCGAGAGATTGAAGGGGAAAAATGGCTGGCTTAACCTTGCCGGATTATTCTGGCTTGAGGAAGGAGAAAACAAGTTCGGCTCGGATCCTGATAACGATATTGTGTTCCCCGATAAGGCGGAAGCATTTTGCGGAACACTGATCCTCAAGGAAGGCAAGGTAACCCTAAATGTAGCAGATGGCGCTGAGATCACCAGCAAGGGGGTAAAGGTGACGAGCCTGGAGTTGACAGACGATCATCAAAAAGCATATACCCTACTCGAGCAGGGCGACCTGGCCTGGTTTATTATCAGGCGGGGAGACAAATTTGGAATCCGGCTAAGGGATTTTAAGCATCCAAGCATCCAGGGACTGGATCACATCCCTGCCTACCCGATCCGGACTGATTATGTAGTAGAAGCCTCTCTAATTCCCTTCGATGAAGCTAAAGAATTCACGGTGGCAACGCCTGTTGAAGGATTTACCGAATCATATCAATGCCCCGGTGAGCTACATTTCAAGATCAACAAAAAAGACCTGGTGCTCTACCCTTTTAGTTCGGGTAATGGGTATTTCCTGGTTATTGCCGATGAAACAACCGGACTGGATACTTATGGAGCAGGCAGGTTTATGTACACCGAGCCCGATTCGACAGGAAAGATTTTACTGGATTTTAATAAGGCAACTAATCCACCCTGTGCCTTCAGTCCCTTTGCCACCTGTCCCATGCCACCTCCGGAGAATTTTCTTCCTGTGGCCATTGAGGCTGGAGAAAAAGCAGTCCATCTTCATTAGAATTTGATCTTATGAGCCATTTCCCATCACTGTCACTGGCTTTCTTACTGCTCCTTTGTGCATATTCCTCTTCAGCTCAGCCAGGACGGGCAGGAATGATGGAGAACGAAGACCAGGAGATCCTGGAGAAGGTCTTTGCCTTGCATTCCGGAGGCCCGGAAGTCCCAATTTCGGAATTAATGATTGAGGTGGCCCGTTTTTTTTTGGGTTCCCCCTATGTGGCTTTTACCCTTGAGAAAGAACCCGAAGAACTGGTAGTAAACCTGAGGGAATTTGACTGTACTACTTTTGCTGAAAGCTGCCTGGCCATTTCCCGATGCATCCTCTCGGGTCAAGCCGACTATGAACATTTCCTTTCGGAGTTAAAAGAAATCAGGTACCGGGATGGAGAAATCCAGGGTTATGCTTCCCGTATTCATTACTTCAGCGACTGGATCTTTACAAACAATCAGAAACAAATTGTAAGAGATTTTTCCAGAGAAATCGGCGGAAGCCCCTTACCCGCTCGAATAAATTTCATGAGTACCCATCCCGGATCTTACAGGCAACTTGCAAGCGATGCGGAACTGATCGGGATCATAGCCGCACAGGAAAAGGAAATCTCAACCAGGGCGATGTTCTTCATCCCTGCTAAGCTGATTAAAAATTTGGAACACCTCCTCAAGGAAGGTGATATCATCGGGCTGACTACAGATATTCCAGGATTGGACATCATTCATGTGGGAATTCTGGTGAGGAAATCGAAGCGGATCCACTTAATCCACGCCTCATCCAGGGCAAAAAGGGTAATCATTTCAGAAGAGACACTGGAAGCATATCTGGAAAGCAGTAAAAATGTTACGGGAATCATGATTGCCAGACCCTTATAAGTTTGTTCTGCCAGCCCCCAGCCCGAAGACATCATACATAAGCCAACAGAGGGCTTTCAAGAAAATAAATGGCATTATTTACATTAGGTACATTTTTTAAGGGGGGTCGTTTCAATTTTGCACCTTTTTAAGGTATTTTTATTGCAAATTATAAGCTGGCCTTGCTTGTCACAGGATTTTACCCTACATTTGGTCTGATGTAATACAAATTCAATTTTTAACCCAAAAAATCTAAGTGTATGAAAAAATTTACCCTATTAATGGCAGTTGCACTGCTTGTTTCTATTTCAGCAAGGGCCCAGGAACCGATTGGTCTCTATACCTTCTCAAACGCCGATGATATCTGGGCAAACTCAGCCACCGCAGCAGGCGTTGGTACCATCATGTGCGAAGGAGTCTTCAAATTTGATCCCGATGCTGAAGACACAAGTGCAGATGATATGGCTTCCGTTGAACTTACCGACTATGAAGTGATCGACGGAATCTCTAACAAAGCCATTGCACTGAAAGCGCATAACTGGTTCAAAATCTGGCACGGAATTGCCGCCAACGGTGGAGGTGAGTACGTGAATGACTTCTCAGTTGTAATTGATGTACGCGTCGCTGATGCTGCTGGCATTTACTCACTCGTCGAGGTTAATCCAACTCCCACGGCAAACGGTTACACTTCTGAACTGGAAATTGCTGATCTGAAGGTTGGAAGTGTTGGTGCACCCTCCTCCGATTATGATGAGCTGGGATTCTCTGACAAGGTACTCGCCGTTGACACCTGGTACAGGATTGTCTACGCAGCTAAACTTGGAACCAGCATCGACGTATATGTAAATGGTGAGCATTACATAGGTATGACTGGTGATTTTACCGATGCCAGGCCTGCTCCATATTCAGCTGACAACCATGCTGATGATGCAGCCATGAAGATTGGTGGAAACAATGAAGCAGCACCTGCCAACGATCCTCCACGTGATGGGGACAAGGACATTGACCTGATTGCCATTTACAATGTGGGTCTGAGCGCCGATGAGGTGGCTGCTCTTGGAGCTCCCGGAACCTGGGTTGGCGTTAAAGATCAGCAAGTTGCCATTGCTGACTTCAGCATCTATCCCAATCCTGCCAAAGATATGCTCTATGTTTCAGGAGCTGAGCTGGCTAAGATTGAAATCATTTCCGTATCCGGCCAGTTGATTAAGAGTATTGTTCTAGACGGACAAAATTCAATAGACATCAGTAGTCTCAATGCCGGAATGTACCTGGTAAAAGGAACTGACAATTCAAAGGCGGTTTCCATCGAGAAATTGATCGTTGAATAAGTTATTCTGGTAAAGAAAGATTAATTTTAAAACAGTAATCCTTTCGCAACGGCGGAAGGGTTACTGTTTTGTTTTATAAAAGAATTTGAAATGGAAAAAATGGTGATCAGGGAAGTGGAAGTGATCAAACTCAACATCCCGTATAAGGAACCCTTCGTAATCTCACTGGGAGTCATCCCCGAAGCCACCAATGTACTGGTCCGGCTCCATACCAACCTCGGGATGACCGGCACAGGTGAAGCCGCTCCCTTTGTTTTTATAGTTGGAGAAACCCAGGAGACGGTTTATGAGCTGGCCAAACAGGTTGGAAAAATCCTCATCGGGAAGGACCCCTGTGCCATTGAGGTCAGGCTGAAAGAGATCGACAGGGCAGTCAAGGGGAACTACACCATGAAAAGTGCATTTGACATGGCACTGTACGACCTGCTTGCACAGCGAGCCGGGATGCCCCTGTACAAACTGCTGGGCGGAAGCAATACCAGGGAAATCCACACCGATATGACCATCAGTATTGGAGAGCCTGCAAAGGTTGCAGGTGATGCACTGGAGTTCAAGAATGCCGGATTCCCAGCCATCAAAGTGAAGCTGGGAACCACAAGCCGGGAAGATGTGGCCAGGATCAGGGCCATCAGGGAAGCAGTGGGACCCGATTACCCCATTCGGATTGATGCCAACCAGGGCTGGGATACCATCACTGCCATTGAAACACTCAAAGCCCTGGAACCTTTTGGAATAGAGCACTGTGAAGAACCTGTCCCCCACTGGAACAACCGTGAGTTGGTCAGGGTAAGAGAGAGTAGTCCCATTCCCATCATGGCCGACGAATCCGTATTCGACCACCATGATGCCTTCAGGCTGGCACACATGGGGGCATGTGATTACTTCAATATCAAATTCTCCAAATCGGGAGGAATCAACAATGCACTTAAAATTCTAGCCATTGCCGAATCGGCCGGAATCAAATGCCAGGTGGGCTGCATGTCCGAATCCCGCTTTGCACTTACTGCCCTGATGCACCTGGTCCAGGCCAGGGAAAACATTGTCCACTTCGACATGGACTCCTCCCTGATGCTCTCAGAAGACCCGGTCATTGGTGGAATACAATACTGTGGAAACGGAAAGTGGGTCCTTGGAGAAGAGCCGGGTATTGGGGCCGCCTTTGATGAAGCCTACCTGGAATCCATGGAGCGCACATCCATCACCTGAAGCTGAACCTCCTATGAGTCGTACACCCTTATCAAAGATTATGGAAGGCAGAGCAGGAACTACAGTTCTGCTGGATGGTTCACCCTGCCTCTATTTTGCAGGCACTTCCTATTTCCAGCTCCACTCCCACCCCGATGTTATTCAGGCTGCCGTAGAAGCATGTCAGAACGGGGGAATGGGAAGTGCCACCACCCGCAGCATGACCGGCACCACTCCCCTTTTGCTGGAATTGGAACAAAAAGCTGCAGCATTCTTTCATACCGAAGATGCTGTATACCTCCCTTCAGGCTACCTGAGCAGCCTGGCCGGACTAAAAGCATTACAGGCTCTGGGAAAATATGAACGGATTTTCCTCGATGAATCTGCACACTACAGCCTCCAGGAAGGTGCAATGGCTACAGGTATACCCGTAGAATACTTCAGCAACGGGGATATCAGCAGCCTTGAAAAGGAACTTGAAAAAAAACTATTTCCCGGGGAACGCCCCCTGATTGGCAGTGACGGGCTTTTCCCAATTTCGGCCCAACTGGCCCCCCTGGGAGGCTTTGTGAAGCTGGCTGAGAAATATGAAGGCGTAATTTGGATGGATGATGCCCATGGAGTGGGCATCCTTGGGGCCTCCGGGAAAGGTACGGCAGAAGAACTGAATGTTTCATCCGACAGGCTGTATATGGGTGCCACACTTTCCAAAGCATTTGGTTCCTATGGAGGAATAATTCCCGGAAGCACCGCGTTCACAGATGCTGTACGATCTACAGGTGTGATGTCAGGATCCAGCGCCCCCTTAAACGCTGCAGTTGCATCCGGGTTAAAAAGCCTGGAAATACTGGCTAATAATCCCGGGCTCAGGGAAAAGCTTCGGGAGAATGCAAGGCTTCTGAAAGAAGGTCTTTCTTCGCTTGGGATCCATTGCAGGGCAGATGAAATCCCCATTGTCTCATTTAAGCTGGGAACCGGCCAAAATATGGAAGCCATTCAATCTTCCTTACTGAAGGAGGGAATCTACATCCAGTATACCCATTATAAGGGTGCCGGTTCAGAAGGGCTTCTCAGGGTAGTGGTTTCTTCCTCGCACAGCAAGGAGGAAATCCGAAAACTGATTGACGCACTGCAAAGGGCTCAGAAATTTCTCAGGTCGTAGCAAATCCAAGTATCAGGTAAATCACCGTAGTAATGACACCCGTTATAAGGGCATAGGGCAGCTGCGTTCTCACGTGATCAATGTGGTCAGAAGCGGAAGCCATGGAAGAGATAATGGTGGTATCTGAAATTGGTGAACAATGATCTCCGAATACTCCACCTCCCAGGGTGGCAGCAATGACCAGGTGAATCCCCGAACCATGCATCTCGGCCATGGGAAGCGCCACCGACATCATGATGGCAAAAGTCCCCCAGGAGGTCCCGGTGGAAAATGCGATGAAGGAGGAAAGTACAAATACGATGGCAGGCAGCAGGGCCGGTGATAACCAGCCCTGGGTAACCCCGGCCACATATGCACCGGTTCCCAGTGTATTGCAAACATGACTTATGGAAAAAGCAAGCATCATCAGCAGGGCCAGGGGCATCAATTCACTGATTCCCTTAAGAATAAGTGTGACCATTTTTTTCATTCCCATAATGCCCTGGATGCGGTACATGATCATGGCCACAATCAGGGAAGAGCAAACAGCATAAAGGACCGCCGATGAACCCGATCCCCTGCCCATGGCCTGGGTAAAATGATTTACAAATGAGGTGGATTCCTCCACCGCTCCCCATCCGGTATAAGCCAGTGAAACAATCATCATGCCTACCATGGTTGCAAGAGGAACGATCATATTTATGGCCCTGGGTTTTACCCCTTCCTTCATTTCATAGGAAGTAATCTCATCAGAGATCAGGGGCCGGGAACCTTCATTCAACAGCTGTCCGGTCTCCCGCGTTCTTCTTTCTGCTTTACGCATAGGGCCAATATCCTTTCGGGATATGACCACTATCGAAACCAGCAAAATGGTGAGCATGGGGTAAAAATTGTAAGGCATGGCCCTTAGCATTTCCCTGAAAGGGGCATCCACACCCTGGGTGAGCAGAAGCCCCATGATGAAGGCCCCCCAGGCATTGAAGGGAATCAGGATGGCACTGGGTGCCGAACTGGAATCGGCTATATAAGCCAGTTTCTCCCGGGGAATTTTCAACCGGTCGAATACCGGCCGGTAGAGCGTTCCCACGGTGAGGGCGCTGATACTGGTTTCAATGAAAAGCATAATTCCTGTAAGCTGGGCAAGCAAACCCACAATGACCCGGCTCTGACCCGCTTTTTTCTTTTCCATCGAAAGTAGCAGCCTGTCAATTCGAAAGATGAAGCCCTTTACCCCTCCCGAATACTGTATAAATATAAGCAGGGCACCCACCAGGGCTGAGAACATAATGGTCCGCGTGTTGCCCGGACTTTTAAACACATCCACAAAACCTTCAAGTGTAGCAATGGTACCCTCCAGGATATTCCAGTCGGATATGACCATCCATCCCAGCCAGATGCCGGCCACCAGCGAGATATAGACCTGCCTTGTAAGCAGGGCAAGGATAATTGCAAGAAAGGGGGGAAGTACCGAAAGGAGTCCAAAATCATTCATCCCCCTAAAATAGCGATTGCCTTTAAATATATAACATTATTGCAGCAATAAGACCCCCGAAAAACGGGAGATTAAGACCGATTTGTTAATTTTACCCTCCTAATTCGGGAATCCCCTTCACTATGCGCAAGTTTATCCTCTTTCTGCTAATCTTTCTAAGCACCCAACTGGCAACCGGACAGATCAGACCTCTTTTTAAAAAAAATCATAAGGTCAATAAAATTCTCCGGGAGGTAGTGGCAGCACCAGATTTTAAAACGGCCGGTTTTGCCTTCTTCGCCATGGATATGGAATCGGGTGAAACCCTTGCCATTTTAAATCCGGATATGGCCCTCAGGCCCGCTTCAACGCTGAAACTCCTTACAACTGCCACAGCGCTTGAATTGCTTGGCCCTAAGCACCACTTTCAAACCAACCTGGAGCTTAGCGAAACAGGGGACCTTATAATTAAGGGAGGCGGGGACCCCACCCTGGGATCCTCCTATTTCAATGACTCAACCAAAACCTCCTTCCTGGACGAATGGGTGGTTTCCATTAAACTTAGCGGAACCGACACCCTTGCACGAGTCATTGCCGATGCCAGCTACTTTAGTCCCGACATGGTCCCCCCGGCCTGGTCTTGGCAGAACATGGGACAGTACTATGGAGCCGGACCCTGCGGCCTAAGTATTTATGATAATACCTACACCCTGTTTTTCGACACCCCGAACCAGGTAGGTGAATCCGCAATATATGACAGGGTGGAGCCCTTCATCCCCCTGGAAATTGAGAACCGGGTGACAGCCGATTCAATCAGCTGGGATAACTCCTATATATTTGGCGCACCCTATTCCAATGAGAGAATGATACAGGGAACCCTGCCCCTGGGGCAGAGTGGCTTTGATGTGAGGGGATCCATGCCAGACCCGGCCTGGGTCGCTGCTTCACAGCTGGACTCAGCACTGAATGCTTCAGGAATTGTAACTACAGGAGCTGCCACCACCCGGCGATTGATTGCAAAAAAAGGGGAAGCCTTGCCCTACAAGGGCCCTGTAATCCACACCACACTTTCACCCAGCCTGGCAGATATCATTTCCGAAACCAATACGCACAGTGTCAACCTTTTTGCAGAACACTGCCTGATCCATGCCGGGATCAGGATGGGATCTGCCCCCGAAACCCTGGCAGCAGCCGATTCGCTGGCTGCATTCTGGACCCGAAAGGGAATGGATACGGAAGGCCTCTCCATGCATGATGGAAGCGGACTTTCCCAGTACAACGCCATCACACCCCGCCAGATGGTATGGTTGCTGAACTACATGCATTCGGAAAGTGAATATGCAGAATCCTTCTACAATTCCATGGCCATTGCAGGTGAAAGCGGCACGCTGGAATCGCTATTTAAGGGCAGCGTGGCAGAAGGAAAACTAAGAGCAAAGAGCGGCACCATCAGTAAGGCGAAAGCCTACGCCGGCTATGTCACCTCCCTGTCGGGAAGGAAGATTGCATTCTCCATGGTGGTTAATGGATTCAGCGGTTCCTCAGGGCAGGCCCGTGCCAAGCTGGAACAGCTGATGATCGCCCTAGCCGAATTTGACAAATAGACTAACTGAAAGCACTTAATGAAACCTTTTATATTCACCCTATTACTGACACTCATCAACCCGGGGATTTCCGGACAAACCGGACCAGATTTCAGCCATGATCCAATGGATGAGAAATGTGCCCACTGTGCGGGTCTGAAAAGTGCCCACGCCGGTGCTGCCAGGGAAAGCAACCCCCTGATGGACCAGTACGATATCCAGTACACCAGGCTGGAGATCCAAAGTGAGAATAATTCCACCGAGATCCAGGGAACTGCAATCATCAGGGCAAAGGTTTTAGAAGGCCCCCTGTCTGAATTCTGTATTGAATTGTATTCGGGAATGACCGTAGAATCACTCAGCTTTAATGGTATCGAAAAGACTTTCACCCATGAAAACGAAGAAATCATTCTGAGCCTTGACCCTCCCCTCCCGGAAGGCACCTGCTTTGAGCTTAGCATTTCCTACCAGGGAGACGGGAACATGCCAAATGGGTATACAGAGGGACTTTCCTATCTGTCAGACATGCAATACAGTAATCCGGGTCCGATCAGCTATACCTGCACCTATCCTTACAGCGCCCATACCTGGTTTCCATGTAAACAGGTACTCAGTGACAAGATTGACTCGCTGGATATCTATGTTACCACACCCTCCACTTACACAGTTTCATCCAATGGACGCTTGAAGAACAAGGTGGACCTGGGTAATGGTTATACCAGGTTTGAGTGGGAGAGCAGGCACCCCATTGTGTACTACCTGGTGGTGATGAATATTTACGATTACAAGGAATACAATTTCTACGTCCATCCCGATGGCTGGTCCGATTCCATCCTGATCCAGAATTTTTTGCTCGACAATGATCACATCGAGGACATGAAGGCAGAGCTGGATAAGACCCATGAAGCCATGAACCTCTTTTGCACACTCTTTGGGCCCTATCCTTTCAGGGATGAAAAATACGGACATTCCATATGGGGTAAAAGTTATGGCATGGAGCACCAGACCCTGACTTCCATGCCTGTCAATATTGACTTTCGAAGGCTCTCCCATGAACTCAGTCACCAGTGGTTCGGGAATATGGTAAGCTGTGCCACCTGGCAGGATATCTGGCTCAACGAAGGTTTCGCCTCCTATTTCGATCAGCTGGCCCTTAGGAAACTGGTTTCTGAATCAGAAGGTAAAGCCCGTATGGATTATTACCACGACAGGGCCCTAACCCAGGATGAAGGCAGTATTTACATCCCCGAAGAAGATGCAGACGACGGAGACCGGATCTTCTATTACCGGCTCACCTATTGCAAGGCGGCCACGGTGGTCCAGATGCTCAGGCACGAAATAGGTGATGAAAAACTCTTCTGGCAAACCCTGGTTGCATACCTGGATGAATTCAGAGACAGCTCTGCCACTACAGACGACCTCAACAGGGTAGTCAATGAAACGACGGGGAAAGACTTTACCTGGTTCTTCGATCAGTGGATATACGGACATGGTTACCCTACCTACTCCGGGACCTGGTATCAGAAGAACGATACCCTTACCATGAAAATTAATCAGAGCACCTCCAGGCCGGGATATACGCCCTTCTTCAGGATGAACATGCCCTACAAGCTCCACTTTAGCCAGGGAGATACCCTGATCCATCTCGAACAAACCCAGCGGAACCAGGTTTTCAGAATTCCCTTATCAAAAGATGTAAGAGCCATTTTCATAGACCCCGAGAACGTGGTACTCAATAAAAACGGGGCGCTTTCGGAAATAGATGTAAGCGGAACGCAGGTGGTTCAGGGTCCTGTTTTCTCCGCCTACCCCAACCCCTTCACCCATCAGCTAAAAATCTCCCTCGACAGCAGGAAGGGAATGCTCAATACCATCAGCGTCTTTGATCTGAGGGGGAGAGAATTGCTGCGGGAACAAAGCTATGAGAATGAATTTTTGCTGAATACTTCGATGCTGGAACCCGGAATCTATTTTATAAAGGTGGAAAACTCCAGTGGAATTCGCACGATGCGGGTCGTCAGGATATAGGGCTTAAAGTACTGCCGGTTCCAGCAATTCAAAACTGTTCCTGTCGGCATTCATGGCCGCCCTCACACCGGTGGGGATGGTCACCATCCGCTTTATATGACCAAATGAGAGTCCGTAGGACACCGGGATTCCAAGTGGTTTTAAAAGATCGTCAAGTGCCACCTTCAAGGAAAGAGCGGGCTCCTCATTGATGTTACACTCATCACAGGCTCCCATCACAATGCCGGCAGCCTTTTTCAGGTTGGTACCCGAAAGCAGGTGATACACCATTTTGTCAATGCGATAAGTTTTCTCACCCACATCCTCCAGGTAGACTACTTTGTTTTCAAAATCGGGCTCAAAGCGGGTTCCAATAATGGAGTCAAGCACAGAGATATTACCCCCGATTAACTCACCTTCTGCCTCGCCACCTGTAATTGTATAGCGGTCATACTCCGGATTATCCCGGGTCTCCTTCTCTCTTTTGTATGGATATTTATAAGACTCCTGGGGTTCAAGAATTACCTTCCGAATGGATTTCAGACTGAACCTGTTAAAATCGGAGGTACCCACCGGACCATGAAAGGTAACCAGTCCCGTCTCCTGGTAAATGGAGGTAAGTAGCGCGGTAATGTCGCTATAGCCAATAAATACCTTGGGATTCTGACGAATTAAATCATAATCAAGCATATCCAGGATCCGGATGGAACCATAACCTCCCCGCACGCACCAGATGCCATCCACATCTTCCCGGGCAAACATCTCCATCAGCTCATCGGCCCGTTCCTGGTCGGGTCCCGCAAAATACCCATATTCAGACAGCACCGTTTCATTATGGGAGGTTCGGAATCCCAACTCCTCCAGCTTGGTTATACAATCAGCCAGCTGCTCCGGGGTCACCGAGCTACCGGGCGTCACCAGTCCAATGGTATCTCCTTCCTTCAGTCGGTTGGGTAAAATCCGTTTGGCTTTGCTATTGGGTTTGTTCTTGTCCCGGTCAGCCAGCGATCCGGCCTGTATGCCCGAAACAGATACAGCCGATAAGGCTGCCAGGGTACCTGTTTGTCGGAGAAATGTTCTTCTGTCTGTCATTGTAAAAAAGGCGATTAAAAAAAGGGAAACAACCCGGTCAAAGTTGTTTCCCTTGCAAGATATTAATTCATTTCGAATGAAGCTCTATTGAACTCCGGTTCGGGTATCCCACCAGAGCTGTGTGCCCCAGTAGAGATCCTCCATGACCACATCGTATGGAATATTGGCTCCATTGCTTGTAACTTCCGATTCGGGGTAAGGGAAACGGAAAGGCGGTCGGTTATGACCGGTATAGTCCATATTAAGAGCAGGATCCATGGCTGGCACATCGGTACGGCGCACCTCGGCCCAGGCTTCCCAGCTCTGGTGAAACAGGGAGAGCCACTTTTGCACATATACCTGGTTTACATCACCTGTCCAGGCTACCTTCGGACCTGAAATGTAGGTGGCAATATCCTCTTCGGAAATCCCATATTCCTGGCAGGATGCTGTAATGGCCGCTTCATAGGATGCCCGGGCATCGCCGCTAACGAAACCACGAACAGCCGCTTCAGCTTTGATCAGTTCCACTTCCGAAAACTTCATAAAGAAGGTGGATGCTGAAGGATTGGCAATGAAAAGGGGATTCAGAAAGGACTCGGATTTTGCGCCGGCCGACTCCTCCCCAATGGCCAGTCCTACGTAGAGACCGCCGGGGATGGTATCGGCATAATAAGCAAGACGCGGGTCTGCATAACTCAGCAGTGAATCCACCAGCGGTTTCCCCATCCGGTCATCACCGATGGAATTGTGGTGCGAACTCCATGGATCGTACCACTCTTCATCGCCAGGATAAGCCAGGAAGGCATTGTCATCATTGCTCTCCATAATGGGATAGGCAGCTGCATCTCCAAGGATTTTCGAGATTGATGCACTGGCTGTTGCCTGGTCAACATTGGAAATTC
The DNA here is from genome assembly GCA_964601975.1 of uncultured Bacteroides sp. Taxonomy (GTDB): domain Bacteria; phylum Bacteroidota; class Bacteroidia; order Bacteroidales. The sequence goes on along the minus strand of CAZRPW010000059.1, from coordinate 13,114 downwards.
TGATGGCCAGGCGAAGGTGCAGGGAATTACAGAATTTCTTCCACTGCATTACATCACCTCCGTAGAGGATGTCATCCGAACCAAGGACACCACCCACAGCAACATCCTCATCGAACATCCCATTTGCTGTTTCCAGTTGAAGCATCAGGTCTTCATAGATTTCCTGCTCGGTGTCAAACACTGGCGTGATCAATCCTTCACTTCCAAGTCCGGCCTCAAAATAGGGACACTGTCCGTAAACATCGGTAATCATTTGCATGGCATATACTTTCAGCACCATGGCAGCTGCCTGCATATTGGCATTCCCTTTTTCTTCAGCCTGTTTGATTACAAAATTTGCATTGGTGGCTACCGCCTGGTAGTTCCCTGTCCATATTGATGAACTTGGCCGTCCCTTCAGGGTGGTATTATCGGTATAAGTCCCCTTGGTTACATGGCCTACAAAAGCTGCCGGGTACTCCATCTCAGCCACACCGAAACGGGAAGACAGGCTATATACCACATAAGCAAGCACATTGGACATGGGTGCCTGGTCAGGGGCATTAGGGTTGGTATTGATCTCCTCAAAGTTCTTGGTACAGGATGTAGCCAGGAGAATAGCCAGGCCTGTAAATACGGATATGATTTTTATATTCTTTTTCATAACGCTCTCTTTAAAATTTCAGATTAAGCTTCACCCCAATGGTACGCGAAGGGGGCATCTGGTAAGATTCGAAACCCACCCCGTAGAGGGTTCCTCCCGATGAAACCTCCGGATCAATATTACAGTCATTACTTTCGTGGGTATAAAGCAAGGCAAGGTTACGGCCAAAGACCGATATCGTTGCAGCCTGCATTCCGATTTTACTTACCAGGTTGCGGGGCAGATTATAAGCAAGGGATACTTCGCGAAGCTTGATAAAGCTTCCGTCGATGACAGCCAGTTCAGCCCAGTTCCGGGCACTTCTCCAATAGGAACGTGCCGAAATTCTGGTCTCGTTTGGTAGTCCGCTCACATCCTCCTCAGTACCATCTCCGTTCAGGTCGGCCATGGCTCCTTCTTCATAAACACCATCAACAATCATCCCGTTCTCACGGATACCCCCTTCAACAGTTGCCTGAAGGATACCTGCTTTCTGACCCACCGACTTGGTATAGCTGTAAACATCTCCTCCCTTGCGGAAGTCGATCAGGGCGTAAAGGGAAAAGCCTTTAAAGGACAGGGTATTCCCAAAACCGCCAATCCAGTCGGGATTCACATAACCCAGTACTTCCGGATCATCAGCCTCAATGGGCATGCCATTCCCTCCAACCACCTTGTTGTCATTTTCATCCCTCAGGATGGTGGTTCCGTAGATGGCTCCAAATTCGTCACCGGGAAAGGCCATCAGTGAATTCCCATAATGCCAGTAAGCTATCTCCAGTTGGTCGAGTCCGTCGTCCAGTTCCTCAACCGTATTGTTGTTGGTGGACCAGTTCAGGAAAGAATCCCAGATGAGACCACTACCAGTCTTTAGAATGGTACCGTAGAGTTGGAGTTCAATCCCCCTGTTCCTCATACTTCCCGCATTCTTAAACCATGAAGAATATCCGGAGGAGTAGGGAAGACTCACGCTAATAATCTGATTTTTGGTGGTGGCATCATAATAAGTTACATCGATACCAAGGCGGTTCTGAAATAACTTGAACTCACCACCAAACTCTAAACTATTGGTCATTTCGGGTTTCAGATCATAGGTGGGAAGTGTGGACTGAGCTCCGAAGAGATTCACACCGTCAAAGGTAGTTTCACCTATGGGATAAAAGGCAGGTTCCAGCTGATAAGGACTTGTATCGCTACCTACGATAGCATATCCACCGCGAAGTTTTCCATAGGAAAGTATATCCGATTCAATACCGAAGGCCTCGGTAAAAATAAAGCCAAGGTTTACAGCAGGATACCAGTAGTTCCAGTTCTCCGGGGGAAGTGTTGTACTCCAGTCACCCCGAAGAGTCAGATCCAGAAAAAGGTAATTTTTGTAACCCAGGTTGGCCGATCCAAACACAGAGTTGGTCACCTTCTTATATTTCGTGAAACTTACTGAGGGTTCTCCGGCATAGTTGGATGTGGAGAAGAAATCGGCAACCACCAGGTTGAGTCCCGATGTAGTTGCAATCTGGTCATAGGCCATGCGGTAATTTCCGCCCACAGTGGCAAAAAGGGTAATATCCTTTGTCAGATCCTTGTCAATCTTCAGCAGAATATCCGCGTTTGTCTCACTCTCCAAGCGGAACTGTTCCCACAGGTTCCCGTTGGTTGAGTTCTCATACATATCGGTCCAGTCGCGCGAGTACTTATGGTATTCATACCTGCGGTTCTCATTGAAGAAGTCGGTCCCTACCCTACCCATCAGGGTAACACCGTCTGTCAATTCATAGTTGACAGCTGCATTCCCGTAGACCCGGTTTCTGGACCTGGACATTGTGTTTTTATATGCATTCCAGTAGGGATTCGGATGCTGTGAGGGATAGCCCATCATCCAGTTAAAGGCCATCTCCTGACCTTCATAGTTGATGATGTCATCATAGTGCTCCTTCAGGTATTCGGTATCCACCTGCCGACCGTACCATGAGTTAAATTCCAGTAAGGGATTCCGCATGGTATTGCCCTGCTGTGGCATGTTGCCGTTGTCCAGCTTGGTGTAGTTCATATTCACATCAAAGGATAACTTCTTGCTCATCTGGTGGTGGCTACTGAGTCCCACGTTAATCTTTGTCTGATCGGTATTGGGTGAAGTACCTGTCTGGTCGGTAAACCCAAGGGTCAGTCGGCCGCTGGACTTTTCATTAGCAGCAGTCAGGGCCAGGTTATTGGTGGTAGTGAAGCCGGTTTCGTAGAAATCCTTCACATTATCGGGATTTGAAACCCAGGGAGTGGCTATTACATTCCCTTCGGCATCCACCGGTGAATTAAACTGAGGAACCATCAGTCCCACATCCAGCCTCGATCCCCAGCTCTCGTCCCAGTCAAGCCGGTTCCCCGAGCCATCGGTCGACCAGGCAAACTCTCTCTGGTCGTGAAATTCCTGGTAAGTCAGGTCGCTATAGCTATTCTGCCAGGCATATTCACTTCCGTCCCGGCCCTGGCCGTACTCATTCTGATAGTTGGGAAGGATATATACATTATCCCATGCCGCAGAAGTGCTGAATTCAACGCCCACACCCTGTCGGCCACTACCTTTTTTTGTGGTAATCAACACCACGCCGTTTGCGGCCCTGCTTCCATAAAGCGCCGAAGCACTTGCCCCTTTCAGGACAGAGATGCTCTCAATATTGGATGGGTCGATGTCCATGGCTGCATTCCCAAAGTCGGTATAACTTTCTGAACTCTGGGAAGATGAGATTCCGTTCATAATGGGTGTACCATCCACCACGAAGAGGGGCTGGGTATTACTCCCAAAGGACTTATTACCCCGAATCTGGATGGTGGAAGAGGCTCCCAGTTGTCCCGACGAGGTAACCACCTGTGCGCCGGCAATCTTTCCGGAGAGGGCAGACACTACGTTATCCGGATTGGTTTCGGCAATGTCACTTCCGTTCACATCCTGCACAGAATATCCAAGTGTTTTCTTTTCGCGCGAGATACCCAGGGCAGTTACAACCACTTCTTCGAGTTGTTTTGCATCCAGGGCCAGGGCAACCTTGAATTCCCTCTGGCTGCCCACTGTAAGCCTTTGGGTCTCATAGCCGATAAAACTGATTACCAGCACATCGGATTCGCCCGATACTTCAATTGAAAATGCACCATTATAGTTGGTGATTGTACCGACGGTGGTTCCGTCCACATTTACGCTGGTACCGGGCAGGACTTCGCCAGTGGCTTTATCCGTCACCGTTCCGGTCACCGCAAGCTGTGAAAATAGCTGCAGGTTGAACAGCAGCATTGTTGCAATAAAAGCAAAATACTTCATAGCAGATTAAAATTTAGGGTTTAACTTTTTGATTCCAATGCCTGGCAAGTCATTTAGGATTACCTTGCCATCGACAACTTTTATTCCTTCATAGAGGTCATTACTAATTAATAAATTTCCATCCAGATCGGCCCAGTCCACCAGCGGAGAAAGCTGTGCTGCTGCCGATACCGCACAGGAAGTTTCGGTCATACAGCCTATCATCACCTTCATATCCAGCGCCCTGGCCACTGTAATCATCTTGTGTGCCTCACGCAGGCCCGTACTCTTCATCAATTTTATATTGATCCCCGAGTAGACACCCTTGAAGGAAGCTATATCGCCCAGGCGCTGAAAAGCCTCATCAGCTATAATGGGCAGTGGGCTATTCTCGGTGAGCCATGCAATGTCATCCACCGCCGTTTTAGGCATAGGCTGTTCCACAAACTCGATGCCCTGCTCCTTCAGCCAGTGCACCATTTCCAGGGCTTGATGTTTATCCTTCCAACCCTGGTTCACATCCACATAAATGGGCACATCGGTTACCGACCGAACGGTATTGATCATCTCCTTGTCGTTTCCTCCTCCCAACTTTACCTTCAGCACCTTAAAACGTGCCGCCTCTTCGGTCTTCAGCTTCACCATTTCAGCCGTGTCGATCCCAATGGTAAAGGAGGTCATGGGCGTGTTATCAGGATTGATTCCCCACAACCTATACAGGGGCTGATCCACCAGCTTGCCCATCAGGTCATGCAGGGCAATGTCAACACAGGCCTTGGCCGCACGGTTTCCCTCATCCAGGGAATCCACATAGGCCAGGATATCATCCAGCATAAAGGGATCCTTGAACTGCGCCAGGTCCACCTTGTTCAGAAACTTTATAACAGACTCCTGCGATTCGCCCAGGTAAGGGGGCATCGATGCTTCGCCATAGCCAGTAAGACCCTCGTATTCAATTTCGGTGAGGACTACCGGGGTTGTATTCCTTGAGTTACCTGCCACCGTAAAAGTATGCTGCAACTGAAGTTCATAGGGTCTGAAGCTTAATTTCATTTTTCCATTACCAATCACCGCAGGGGCCGATGGTTTAACGGATGTACTACATCCGGCCAGGGGAAGTGTGGTGGCCAGCGATGCCACGCCCACACTTTTTAAAAAGGTTCTTCTTCCAGAATTCATTTGGGTGCTTTTATAATCTCTTTGTAATAGGCATTCTCGGTAAGAGGCAAAAAACCATTTTGCGCTTCGCCAATGATCCGGGTAGCTCTTACAAATATTTCCGGATAGCTCTCGATAAAATGTACCTGGGCTGAATCCAGGCTATTGATGCTTACCCGGTCGCGATAGCCGGCCGAATGGATAAACTCACCTCCACCAATGTACATTCCCACGTGCGTTACACGCTCCTTTTTGTCGGCCGTGGCCTTTCTCCCGAAAAACAGAAGATCGCCCGCCACCAGATCAGAGGAAACAAACTCCGTTGTAATTTCGCGGCCACAATAAGACTGCTGGTCGGCATCCCGGGGCAGCTGAATCCCATTCATAAAGTATACATTGGAGACCAGTCCGCTGCAGTCAATATTTTTAGCTGATGTCCCACCCCAGAGGTAAGGAATACCATGATAAGCCAGGGCGGTAGTAACCAGATCCTGACTTTCAGCTTCATTGAAGAAAACATCCTCAGCTGATATAACCTCCGCCTTTTTCACCCAGCCCTGCCGGCCATCGGGATACGCTACCTGGAAAAAGGCCCCCATCTCCGACACTACCGGCAGCATACAGCCGATCACCAGGTCGGACACAGGCAAAGAAGCATCGTTGGCTTCAGTGTAGGCAAAACCGTACTGGGAATTATATATAATTTTTGGAGCATCCTTGTAGCGGGCAAGTTCTTCTGAATCGAGGAAATGAACCTCATGCGCATTCACCCAGCCCAGGTAACCATCGGGGATCTGTATAAGACGTTTCCCGCCTTCCTCCTTCAGAATCCGAATGGGAGTGCCAAGCAGGGCCTGGGTAACCAGTTCGGTTTTACTACTGGCCTCTCTTCTTAAATGTGTTACAGAATTATTGACAAGTCCGTTTACAAAACGACCATCACCCACTTCCGGAAGCAGCACTAAGTTATTCTGAATACCGGGAAAGGAAGCATCCATGGAAGAGACAAGCTTCTTGTATATCTTTTTACTGGCGAGTGCTCCTTCCAGGGTAAGTGTACCATCAACATTACTTGCAGTAATATCCCAGAGCTCAATCCTGCTATCGGGAACAAATTGAGCTTTAAGGGAATCAAGTAAGGTTTCTGCCTCCGCCAGGGTGCGGTCGGCCTTTGAAGTACAGGCAGATAAAATAAGAATTGCAGACAGGAGAGCCAGGCCTGCTTTAAACAGATTCTTCATAGTTAAATTTTAGGGGCATGAAGAGTTATCATACTTCATACCCACCAAAAGTAACAAATTAAATCCAAAGGCGCAGCCCAACTTTCAATCTAAACCCCATCAACCCCTAAAAACTACCAATCTGCCCTCAAATTCATAATTTTTCCCAGAGTTACACCCTCTTTTTCGTCTGACTCCATCCAAAAACACACCAAATAATCACGCACCCCCTAAATAATCCGGAGGCCTTCAGTGTGAAAATAAGTATCCTTGTATGACATCTTACTAAGACCTTTTTCCGGGTTCTAAAACACCCTTGAGAAAGGTTATTTAGTTTGATTCCGAATAAGTGAAGCGCTATTTTGACTTCTTTAAATCAACAGCCAGAAACCACACATGGTTCATATATAAATGATACTTCAAACTCGCATTTATGGAAAGTAAATCCCGAAGAAATTTCATGAAAACACTTGGTGCATCCGTTGGTGCAGCCGGGGTTTTGGGTGGAAGCAGTATGCTCAGCGCCTGTAAGCAGGTAGAAAGTGTTGAAGGAAATAAAATTACGCTTCTTACCTCCAGTGGTGAACTGGTGGAGGTGGATAAAAGCCAGCTTAAGCCGGCCGAAATGCCTTCCCTCTCCGAAAATCAGAAGAGAGGACGAGCGGGTATGCCTGACAGAAGCTGGGTCATGGTGATTGATCTTGCAAAATGCAGGAACGCCAGGGAATGCATGAAGGCTTGCCAGAACCATCATCAGCTCCGTCCCGAACAACACCATATCAATGTATTGCAGATGCAGGATGCGGAAGAAACGGCCCCCTACTACATGCCCAAGCCCTGTCAGCACTGTGATAATCCTCCCTGTACAAAGGTATGCCCGGTGAATGCCACTTTTAAAAGGGATGACGGGATTGTGCTCATTGACAACGAACGCTGCATAGGTTGTCGTTTTTGTATTGCTGCCTGCCCCTACTCGGCCAGGGTATTTAACTGGTTTGAACCCAGGGATGCAGAAAAATACGAAGGGGTTACCTATAATATAGAGGCCAATGTTCCCCAGAAGAAAGGAACCATTTCCAAGTGCCTCTTCAGCGCTGACCGATTGCGCGACGGAAAGCTTCCCTCCTGTGTTTCGGCCTGCCCAAACGGAGTATACTGGTTTGGGGACAGAAATGAGGATGCTGTAACCAACGGAACCACTAAGGAAACTGTTTCATTCAGTAAACTGGTAAGGGATAACGCCGCATATACCCTGATGAAAGAACTGGGTACCAAGCCCCGGGTGTATTACCTGCCTCCAAAGGACCGAAGCACACCCTTCCAGGGCGATCAGTTATAACAGAAATAAAAAATCAGAAGCATGAATAAAATTGAATCTCCTGAAGAATCTAGGAAAGCGCTGGATAAAATTATATATGACCTGAGCCGTTCCATTGTGAAAAAGGATGAACTAACCAGGTTCTGGTTTTTCATCCTTGTAATGTTTGTTGGTGTGGGACTCTGGGGTTGGGGTATACAGATTAAAAACGGACTCGGTGTAACAGGGATGAGTGATTATGTGTCCTGGGGACTTTACATCGCCAACTTTGTCTTTTTTGTGGCCATAAGCCTGGTAGGTATGCTCATCAGTTCTGTGCTGCAACTATTGAATATAAGCTGGGCCAAACCTATTTCGAGGGCAGCGGAACAAATTGCCATAGCAGCAGTGGCCCTTGCCGGTATTATTATCGTTATGGACATGGGTCGACCCGACCGCCTGCTCAATGTATTTCTTCACGGAAGGTTTGTATCACCTATACTCTGGGACGTAACCGTTGTATCTACCTACCTGGCCATTTCTGTATTATTATTCTTTCTGCCGCTCATTCCCGACATGGCCCTTCTGCGTGACAGGCCGGTTCCGGATATTCCGAAGTGGAAAACGAAACTCTATAAAATACTGGCTCTGGGATGGCGAGGAAACGATAAGCAGTTTAAAACTGTGGCTCACTCTCTGCGGGTTCTGATGGTCCTGATCATCCCGGTGGGTCTTTCCATTCATACTGTAACCTCCTGGTTATTTGCAGCTACCCTGAGGCCGGGGTGGGACAGCACCATCTTCGGACCCTATTTCGTGGTGGGAGCTTTCATGGCAGGAACCGCTTCCCTGGTAATTTTAATGTATGTATACCGACTAAGATTCAATCTTAAAGATTATTTTGAAGATTTCCATTTTGAAAAGATGGGGCGCTTGCTTGTACTGGTATCCCTGGTCTACCTCTATTTCAACATCAATGAATTCCTGGTTCCGGTATATAAAATGAAACTGGCCGACGGAGTGCATCTGGATACCCTTTTCTCCGGTACCTACGCCTTTCTTTTCTGGTTTGTTCAGATTTTCGGCATGGCAATCCCCATTCTCCTGATGCTGCTAAAATTCTTTAGAAAACCTTTGCCTCTAACCATTATCTCAGCTGTAATCGTGGTATCGGCCTGGTTTAAACGCTACCTGATTGTTATTCCCACCATGGAACACCCCCACCTCCCGATTCAAAACGTTCCCGAGCACTTTCATCATTACCAGGCAACCAGCACGGAGATCATGATCATGTTCTTCTCCTTTGCTGCCACTTTACTGATTATTTCAGTATTATCGAAACTTTTCCCGGTGATCACCATGTGGGAATATGCCGAAGAAAAGGGAATCGACAAGAAGTACCTGAGCGAAAAAACCGACAATAACTAATCATGAATAAAAAAACCATACAAATACTGGCCGGACTGCTGCTTTTTTTTGCCCTCCCGGTAATTGGGCAGGATTGGGAAGCTCCTGCAGAGGCCAAGGCCATGGAGAATCCCATGGATTATAACCTGGAGAATGTAAAAAGCGGAAGAAGTCTTTACCTCCTCAATTGCAAATCGTGTCACGGCGATCCGGGGAAAAACAATCCCCTGGCACTGGTTCCCCTGCCGGTGGATATGGCCTCCGAAAAAATGCAGGCCAATTCCGAAGGTGAGTTGTTTTTTAAGATTACAACAGGCCGGGGAGTGATGCCGCCCTTTGAAAGCACCCTCTCGGAAAAAGAACGCTGGATGCTTGTTAATTTCATCATGAACTTCAGTCACACCCGGGAAGCCCTGTGGATTGATGCTCCCCCCATAAAAGCTAAACTGCTGGCTTCCGTAAACCAGGAGAAAGGCATTGTGGAAATTATGGCCGAATCAGAATCCAAAAACGAAACCTACCAGAATCTTCCGGGCGCTGTAGTGAGCATCAGTGCCAAAAAGACCTTTGGTAATATTAAAATTGGTCAGGCTGTCACCAATGAAAGCGGGAGGGCCGAATTTACAATCCCCAATGATCTTATCGGCGATGAGGAGGGCTATATAAGCATCGTGGTATCCCTGGACGACAGCTTCGAAGCGAAGGAGGTGGCCCTGGAGAAGGCTCTGATTAGCAATCCAAAACAAAGTCACAGATTGATCCGACCCGAAGTTTTATGGTCCACAAACGAATATGCTCCGAAGTGGCTGGTTATTTCCTATATCCTTGCTGTGCTGGGAGCATGGTCTGTGATTGGCTATGTTATATTTCAAATTATTAAAATCAGCAGGTACGGTAAGTCTTCAGAAAAATAAAGGATGAATATTTTTTACCTCTTGATCGGAGTCAGTCTTTTTGCAGCACTCATTTTCCTGGGAGCCTTTATCTGGGCTGTCAGGGATGGGCAATTCGATGACAATGACACTCCGGCCAGGCGCATGCTTTTTGATGACGAGCTTGTGGACTCTGAGGAGACCCATAACCATATTGAAAAAACGAATTAATTCCTTAAACATGGAAAACCAAAAATTCTATTACGATAACAAGATTGTAAAGCTTTTCCTCCTTGCTACCATCATCTGGGGGGTCGTGGCAGTACTGGTTGGATTGCTGATTGCATGCCAACTGGCCTTCCCGTGGTTTAATTTCGGCCTCGAGTATACATCCTTTGGCAGGATGCGCCCCATTCATACCAACGCAGTCATTTTCGCCTTTGTGGGTAATGCCATTTTTGGCGGGGTCTATTACTCCCTGCAGAAGCTATTAAAGGCCCGTATGTACTCCGACGTCCTCAGTAGGATCAATTTCTGGGGCTGGCAGCTGATCATTGTTCTGGCGGCTGTAACCTTTGCCCTGGGTTTCACCACTTCAAAAGAATATGCCGAACTGGAATGGCCCATCGACATCATGGTCGCTGTGGTATGGATCATCTTTGGATGGAACATGATTGGAACCATCATGAAGCGTAGGGTCCAGCACATTTATGCCGCCATCTGGTGGTACCTGGCCACCTTCATTGGCGTTGCCCTCCTGCATGTGGTCAACTCCGTCGAGCTTCCCATTTCCTTGTTCAAAAGTTATCCCATCTATGCAGGAGCTCAGGATGCTGTGGTTCAGTGGTGGTACGGACACAATGCTGTAGCATTTTTCCTCACCACTCCCTTCCTTGGTCTGATGTACTACTATTTGCCCAAGGCGGCCAACCGGCCCATCTACTCATACAGGCTCTCAATCATTCACTTCTGGTCGCTCATCTTCCTTTATATGTGGGCCGGACCCCACCACCTGCTCTACCAGGCATTACCCGAGTGGGTACAGGCACTGGGAGTTACTTTCTCCATTATGCTGATCGCCCCCTCCTGGGGAGGAATGATCAATGGCTTGCTTACCCTCAGGGGAGCGTGGGACAAGGTACGCGACTCTGCGGTTCTTAAGTTTTTTGTTGTGGCGGTAACAGCCTATGGGATGTCTACCTTCGAGGGGCCCATGATGTCGCTGAGGAATGTAAACCAGATGACCCACTTCACCGACTGGACCATCGCCCATACCCATATTGCCGGAATGGCATGGAATGGCGGTATGGCCTTTGGGATGCTTTACTGGCTTTTACCACGAATATTCCGAACCAAACTCTTTTCCGAGAAACTGGCCAACGCCCACTTCTGGATTGCCACCCTTTCCATCCTGGTCTACGCCATTCCCTTATACTGGGGGGCTGTTACCCAGTTTTTGATGCTAAGAGAATATACTCCCGAAGGATTTCTGGCCTATCCCATTTTTCTGGAAACTCTCACCCAGATCCTACCCATGTACACCCTGAGGATCATCAGTGGTATTATGTTCCTCACCGGCTTCCTGCTCATGGTATACAACCTGTTTAAAACCATGGCTACAGGCACAGTTGAAGAGAATGAAGCATGCGAGGCTCCTGCACTGGTATCCAGGGGAGCACGTAACCCGATGAGTGAAACCATTCACCGCTGGATGGAAAGAAAGACCGTTCGGTTCTCCATCTTTGTCTTCATTGCACTTTTCATCGGTGGTGCAGTCCAGATCATCCCTATGATATTTATTAAATCAAACATTCCTACAATTGAAACGGTTGTACCATATTCCCCCCTGGAACTGGAAGGACGGGATGTTTATATCAGAGAGGGCTGCTACACCTGTCACTCGCAGTCGATCAGACCCTTCCGCTGGGAGACCGATCGTTATGGGGACTATTCTAAGATTGGAGAATTCGTCTACGACCATCCCTTTTTGTGGGGTTCACGACGCACCGGACCCGACCTGGCAAGGGGAGGCTATGTGAACGGGCCCATGTATAAGAACGCAGCCTGGCATTACAACCATTTTATGGATCCGCAAAAAATGAACGAGCAATCGATTATGCCACGTTATGACTGGTTCTCAGATAAGGATATCGATCTGGAAATGACTCCAAAAAAAATCAGGGCCATGCAAACCCTCGGGGTCCCATACCCCGAAGGATATGACCAGGAGGCAGTCGACGAACTAATATGGCAGGCCGAGCAGATTGTTGCCGAGTTGAAAGCCTCTGGTATTGATATTGAACCCACAAAAGAAATGGTTGCAATGATTGCCTACATGCATAAACTTGGCCGGGATATCGAACCCAATACAAACCCAAAACCACAGAGCCATGAAACTGGTAAGTAATTTACTGGAAAGCATGCCGGGCATTCACATCTTTTATGTGATCGGGCTGCTGATATTTATATCCCTCTTCATTATCATATTCATCCGAACCATGAGAAGGCCGGCAGCAGAAATGAAGGAGTATAGTGAATCAATTTTAAATGATGAGACCCCGGAAGGGAACAGTATATCTTAAAATAACAGGATATGGAAGAGAATACAAAAGTGGATGTTCCCACCGAGGAGCATGCTGAAGAGCACAATTACGATGGCATCCAGGAATTGGACAATCCGCCCCCCCGGTGGATCATGATGATGTTCTACATTACCATCGGCTTCTCCATTATCTACGCAGCTTACTTTTTCTGGTTCGACGTGGGCGACCTGCAGGATGCTCAATACGCCAGAAAATCTCAGACTCATGACGTAAAATACCAGATGAGCTCCCAGTCATCCGACGAGCTTATGGCGCTCACCGACCCGGCCGACCTTGCAGAAGGTGCTCAAATATACATCGAGATGGCCTGCATGGCCTGTCACGGTGTAAGTGGAGAAGGAAATGCCATTGGTCCGAATCTAGCTGATGAGTACTCGCTAAATGGCTGCAGTTTCCCTGATGTTTTCAGCATCATTAAAAATGGGAACCCGGCTAAGGGAATGACTGCCTTTAAAACTCAGCTCAGTGACACCAGGATACAGAAGGTCAGTAGCTATGTAATGAGCTTGAAGGGAAGCAATCCCCCAAATGCAAAGGCAGCTCAGGGGGATATTTGTGAGTAATTCAGATCCTTCATTCAGAGACCGTCCCATCAACCTGGACGAAAGCGGGAGCAGAAAATGGGTTTATGCAAAAAAGCCCAGCGGGA
>CAZRPW010000058.1:0-25805 GCA_964601975.1 uncultured Bacteroides sp. | reverse complement strand
GGCATTTTTAAGCGAGGAGTTAACATATACCCGAGCTCAGCTATTCGCGGTTGCCTCAACCTCTTCCACCGTCTTGGGAATGGGTGTACCCAGAACCCTGCTGCCGGTATCTGTAATCAGCACATCATCCTCGATGCGAACACCTCCGAATCCAAGGTAGGAATCCACCTTACTGTAGTTGATGAACTGTTCGAACTTCTTTTCGCTTCTCCATTGCTTGATGAGTGCTGGTATGAAATAACAGCCAGGTTCGTTTGTAATCACGAAACCGGGTTCCAGTTCACGTCCCATTCGCAGATAGGCAAGCCCGAATTGATCACTTCTTTTAAGCGTATCTGTATATCCTACATGATTCTCTCCAAGGCCCTCCATATCGTGGACATCCAGTCCAAGCATATGGCCAAGGCCGTGCGGGAAGAAAAGTGCGTGAGCACCGGCAGCGACAGCCTCCTCCACATCGCCTTTCATGATCCCCAGATCTTTTAGTCCTCCGGCAATAATCCTGGCAGCCTGCAGATGCACCTCCCTGTATGTTACGCCTGGCAGGGAAGCCTTGATGGTTTCAGTATTGGCCTTCAATACAATATTATAAATATCCTTCTGCTGCTCAGAGAACTTCCCTCCCACCGGAAAGGTCCGGGTGATATCGCTGGCATAGCACATCTCTGTCTCCGCCCCTGCATCACAGACCACCATCCGGCCTTCAATCAGCTCGTTTCCATGATAGTGATTATGCAGGGTTTGTCCGTCCATGCTCAAAATCACCGGGAAGGAGACAGGACCGCCATGAGAAAGGGCAATCCCCTCAACAGCCCCGGCCAGCTCCCTTTCAAAATTCCCGGGGAAGGCCATCCTCATGGCTGTTGTGTGCATAATACCGGCCACGTCAACGGCCCGCTCCATTTCTGCAATCTCATATGAATCTTTCACCGCACGCAGTTTTACAACCGCTGCGATGAGGGCTTCCGAAACATACTCCTGAACCCCGTCACAACTTGTACCAAAAAGTTTTGAAAGCGTAATGAGGTGATCGCCCCGGTAAGGAGGAAGAATATGAATTTTCCTTCCTGACGAAATGGCAGATTTCAAAATCGATTCCAGGCCAGCCTTTGTAGCGGTGGCTTCAATGCCCACCTGCGAAGCAAGCTCACTTACCAGTGGTTGCTCCCCCATCCATATGATATCGTCTATTTCGAAGTCATCTCCCACCAGGGTATCCTCTCCCGTTTCAGTATCGCAAATTCCATAAAAGCCCGGCTTGTTGATTCCGAAAAAATAAAGGAAACTACTATCCTGCCTGTAATGATAAGTATTTGCCCTGTAATTCATTGCACTCTCCTCATTCCCTGCGATCAGGATTAACCCTTCGCCAAGTAATTCTCGCAACTGCTTTCTTCTCTGCCAGTAAACTTCCTTTGGAAACATATATTTCTGATTTAATTGTTAATGAATGACATAGATAATTGAACAAAATTAAAGTACGCTCATTTTTTGACAAACAGCAAAAAAACGGGGAAAAGATCTGGGAAGATCTGGCATGTTATGTATCACTAAAACATGAATTCGGCTGAAAAAACAAATCTACTGCAATTAGGCTGTAACCTTTTCATACACATTGCGTAAAAAAATGCGAATAGCATTGATCAATAAGAATAAATTCCTATATTCGCACAGTACTAGCCATTTTTCAACCCTTTGTTAACAATTTTACGAACATGCCGTACCGCCGCCTCCCCAACACCGACTCCGCTCGTCTGAAGTCATTAAAGTCTGCGCATGAAAAGGGAAAAGAGACCCCTCCTTTCAAACTGGCTTTCAGTCCCACATCTTTTAGAAAGATACAATCAGTACTGCCTGGTTTCGAAAATGCCATCTACGAACACAGGAATTCGCTGAATATCCAATCTGAAAAAAACAAGGAGTACCAGAAGCGTCTGAAAAAGATAAGGTTGTACATCTCCCATTTCATCCAGGTAATAAATATGGCGATTACACGTGGAGATATGGTTCCTGGGACACTCAAGTTCTTCAGTCTTGAAGATGAAGATAAGAAGGTCCCTTCCCTGCATTCGGAAGAAGAGGTGATCAAATGGGGTAAGCTATTGATCGAAGGAGAAAAAAAGAGAAGGACAATGGGTTTGAGTCCGATTACCAATCCGACCGTGGCTGTGCTTAAAGTGCATTATGATAAGTTCATGGAGTACCACAACTACCAGAAAAGCCTGAAGAATCGTAGTCAGCGTGCCCAGGATCAGCTGAATGTTCAGCGCGCCCAGGTGGACACCGTGATCCAACAGATCTGGAACGAAGTGGAGGAAACCTTCAACGAACTTCCCGAAGAGATGCGCAGGGAAAAAGCTTCAGAATACGGATTGGTCTATGTCTTCAGGAAAAACGAGCTAAATACTACGAATCTTTTCCAATCTTCACGGCTCGGGGGAATCGGTTAGAAATTACCTTCACCTGGTAATACCAGGCAATAAAGAATACCGCAAAAGTTAAAAGGCTGATCAATGCCGTCATGGGCAGCATACTGCTGGTCCCTATTTCTTCCAGCATATCATCGGCACTTCCCTTCGAATTAAAATAGTAGTATATAACCCCCATGGCATTGTTTACAAAATGTGCGATGATTGGGAACCAGATGGAACGGCCCAGGTACATCAGGTAGCCAAGAATTAATCCGAGCACAAAGCGCGGAAGGAAGGAGAAAAACTGGAAATGAAAGGCGCTGAAAAGGATGGCCGTGATCAGGATCGCCAGGTGAGGGTTTTTGACAATCTGGGTAATCAGCCTTTGAAACAGCCCCCTGAATATTAATTCTTCGCCAATGGCCGCAAGCACTCCGATCATAAATAGATTTACAAGCAAGCCCCAAAATGACTTTGTGGCGGTAAATGCCCTCATAATCTGCTCTGCATCAGACTCCATATTCCTCAATAAACGATCCACCGAAGGAATTGGAAACTCCATTCGCATATTGACCTCGGCCAGGTAATTTATCAATGGAATCACCGAAACCATCATTCCCACCGTAAGAAACACAGGTACCCAGGAGATAGGATCCTTAAAACGGTAATATGAAAAAAGATCGCCGCTGAAGAGAAATGAAAAAAGAAAAGCAGGAATAATGAAAGTGCCTACTGCACCGATAATCTGGATCAGCTTGGAAGCTGCCACATATTTTGGATCACTGAAATCGCCAATTGACAGAATTTCCGACACCCGAAATCCATAAAGCACTGCCGCCAGAAAAGCGCCCAGGAATTGGAAAATCAATCCCAGGATAAATAACATAACTACCGCAAAGAGAAATTTCTCTCCAGGCTTCAAACCAGAAAGCATTGCCTGCTTTTGTGAAGGATAATTCAGCATTTTTGTACTTTTGCGGCAGAATGAGTGCACAAAGAAAGTAATTTGAATCTTTAAAACCTACAAAGGTTATTCACCATGCGAATAGGCGATGTTGAACTCGGTACGCAGCCACTTTTCCTTGCTCCCATGGAGGATATTACAGATCCCTCCTTCAGATATCTGTGCAAAAAATCAGGTGCAGATGTGATGTATACCGAGTTCATCTCCTCGGACGGACTCATCAGGGACGGGGCGAAGAGCCTGAAGAAACTGGATATTTTTGAATATGAGCGGCCCATGGGTATCCAGCTCTACGGACATATCACCAGGTCCATGGTCGAGGCTACCCACCTGGCCGTTGCAGCCAAACCCGAGATCATCGACATCAACTACGGTTGTCCGGTCCGAAAAATTGCCAACCGCGGAGCAGGTGCCGGCATGCTTGCAAATATCCCCCTGATGATGGAAATGACAAAAGCCATCGTGGAGGCCTCGCCCATACCGGTGACGGTGAAAACCCGGCTTGGATGGGACGACTCCAGCAAGATCATCGTGGAGGTGGCCGAACAGCTCCAGGACCTGGGGATTAAGGCGCTGACCATTCACGGTCGGACCAGGGCACAGATGTATAAGGGTTTGGCCGACTGGACCCTCATCGGGGAAGTGAAAAATAATCCACGAATGCACATTCCCATCATCGGGAATGGCGATATCACCAATCCTGCTGAAGCCAAAGAGGCCTTCAATCGTTATGGGGTGGATGGAATTATGATTGGCCGGGCAGCCGTAGGTAAGCCATGGATATTTGGTCACACAAAACACTACCTGGAAAGCGGCGAGCTTCTCCCCGATCCCACTGTATCGGAAAAAGTGGATATGGCAAAACTGCAGTTCGAAAAATCCCTGGAATTCAAATCCGAACCGGTGGGGATCTATGAGATGCGCCGGCATCTTTCAAACTATTTCAAGGGCCTCCCCCATTTCAAAGAGATGAGGTTAAAACTGCTGACCACCCTGGATGTGCAGGAAATCTTCAGCCTGCTCGAAGAGATCAGGGAAAAATATGGTGCATTCAGACCTGATGCCTCAGGATCCTTCTGGGAACAGAAGGAATCTGATTGAAATTCTTCAGGATCCTTCTGGGAACAGAATGAAACCGAATAAGAAACTACGATTTAGTCAGACCGCCGTTCAGGACTTATCCTTCCTTTTAGGATAGTCGAGATTATAATGAAGTCCAAGGCTCTCTTTCCTGGCCTGGGCCATTTTTATGACCAGGTAACCCACATTTATCAGATTCCTGAGCTGGCAGATTCTAAGTGAAAGGCTCGATTTTTTGTAAAGATCTTCGGTTTCCCTGTAAATAATCTCCAGCCTGGCCACTGCCCTTTCAAGGCGCAGGTCGGAACGGACAATTCCCACGTAGTTGGTCATGATCTGCTTCACTTCCTTCAGGTTCTGGGTAATCAGTACCATCTCTTCCGGGTGTGAGGTGCCGCTTACATCCCAATCCGGGATGCCCTCTGCAAATTCCAACTCCCCCATACGCCCGGTTGCGTGTTTTGCAGCCCTGTCGGCATAAACAATCGCTTCTATAAGGGAATTGGATGCAAGCCTGTTTGCCCCGTGCAATCCGGTCGAACTCACCTCTCCCACCGCATACAACCTTTTAATCCAGGTCTGGCCGTCCATATCCACCTTAATTCCCCCGCACATATAATGGGCAGCAGGAACCACAGGGATCATATCCTTTGCAATATCTATTCCCAGTGAAAGGCATTTTTCAGTGATGTTGGGGAAATGCTTCTTCAGCGCCTTCTCCTCGAGGTGACTCACATCCAGGTATACGAAATCGTGTCCATGGATCTTCATCTCGTTGTCAATGGCCCGTGCAACAATATCCCTGGGAGCAAGACTTCCACGTTCATCATACTTGTTCATGAACTTCTCTCCCAGCTGGTTCTTGAGGATGCCCCCGTAACCCCTCATGGCTTCTGTGATCAGGTAGGAAGGGGATTCGCCGGGATTATACAGCGAGGTGGGATGAAATTGCACAAATTCCATATTCTCAATAACCCCCTTGGCCCTGTAGACCATGGCCACCCCATCGCCTGTGGCAATAGGCGGATTTGTAGTTGTGGAATAGAGATTCCCCGCTCCGCCCGAAGCAAGTAAGGTCGATTTGGACAGGTACCTGCCTACCTCGCCCGACTCAAGATCAAGCACATAGGCGCCATAACATTCTATATCTTTCATATGGCGCTTCACGAGTTTACCCTTGTGGTGCTGGGTAATCAGATCCACCGCAAAATGATGCTCCAGTAGCTCGATCCGCGGGTGCTTCCTGACTTTCTGCGAAAGCGCCCGCTGAATCTCTTCCCCTGTATTGTCCTTATGATGAAGAATCCGGTGTTCGGAATGGCCCCCTTCCCTGGCCAGATCATACTTCCCGGAGGTGGATTTATCAAATTTGGTTCCCCATTGGATCAGTTCACTTATCTGGGCCGGGCCCTCCTTTACCACCATCTTCACCACTTCCTCGTTGCAAATGTGATCTCCGGCAATCAGGGTGTCCTCCACATGCTTGTCGTAACTATCAGGTTCATAGGTTACAGCCGCAATTCCACCCTGGGCATACCTGGTATTGGTCTCCTCCAGGTTTGACTTGGTAATCAGGCAGACCGAACCGTGTTCAGCCACCTTCAGTGCATAGCTCAAACCACCAAGACCCGAACCAATCACCAGATAATCATACTTTTTCTCCATTGGAAACCCCCTCTCGAAATACCAGACAAATATAGAAAAACCTTCAGAGAATGATATAAATCAGCTATTTTTGCCATGGCAATCATTCTATAAAATTGAATTACTTTTGTGAGTTCAAAAAAGAAAATAAATTATGGCCCAGGAAGATCTCTTTAAAAAACTTGTAGCGCACTGTAAAGAATACGGATATGTTTTCCCCTCCAGTGAAATATATGATGGATTAGCAGCTGTATATGATTACGGACAATATGGTGTTGAACTAAAAAATAACATCAAGAAATACTGGTGGGACTCCATGGTCCTGTTACACGAGAATGTGGTGGGACTCGATTCGGCCATCTTTATGCACCCTACCATCTGGAAAGCGTCGGGACACGTCGATGCTTTTAATGACCCGCTGATCGATAATAAAGATTCTAAAAAGAGATACCGTGCCGACGTCCTCATCGAGGAACAGATGGCTAAATACGAGGGAAAGATTAACAAGGAGGTAGAAAAGGCCAGGAAGCGCTTCGGCGATTCATTTGATGAGGCCCAGTTTAAAAGCACCAACCCCAGGGTCATGGCGAACCAGGAAAAGCTGGATGCCCTCCATGGCCGTTTTGTAAAAGCCCTCAATGACTCCGATTTGGGGGAGCTGAAACAAATTATAGTGGACGAGGAGATCGTTTGTCCCCTGTCAGGATCGCGCGAATGGACCGAAGTAAGGCAATTCAACCTGATGTTTTCAACCGAAATGGGCTCGACCTCGGAAAGCGCCAATAAGATTTACCTGCGCCCGGAAACGGCCCAGGGGATCTTCGTAAACTACCTGAACGTTCAGAAATCGGGTCGCATGAAAATTCCCTTTGGGATCGCCCAGATTGGCAAAGCCTTCCGAAATGAGATCGTGGCCAGGCAGTTCATTTTCAGAATGCGTGAATTTGAACAGATGGAAATGCAGTTTTTTGTTCCGCCTGGAACAGAACTGGAATGGTTCAAAACCTGGAAAGAAACCAGGATGAAGTGGCACCGCGCCCTTGGATTCGGAGATGATAAATACCGTTTTCACGATCACGATAAGCTGGCACACTATGCCAATGCAGCCACCGATATTGAATACGAATTTCCCTTCGGTTTTAAAGAGGTGGAAGGAATCCATTCGCGAACCGATTTCGACCTGGGAAGCCACCAGGAATACTCCGGTAAAAAACTGCAGTACTTTGATCCGGAAAGCAACAAGAACTATGTGCCCTTCGTGGTAGAGACTTCCATTGGTGTCGACCGCATGTTCCTGCAGGTAATCTCCGCCGCTTATAAGGAGGAGACCCTTACCAAGGAGGACGGAAGTACCGATTCAAGGGTGGTATTGATGCTGCCACCGGCGCTTGCACCGGTGAAACTGGCTGTATTCCCTCTCACAAAGAAAGATGGTCTGCCCGAAAAGGCAAGAACCATTATGAACCAGTTGAAATTCGATTTCAACTGCCAGTATGAGGAGAAAGACTCCATCGGCAAGCGTTACAGGAGACAGGATGCCATTGGTACTCCATTCTGTATTACCATCGACCATCAGACCCTGGAAGATGATTCCGTAACCATCCGTTACAGGGACACCATGGAACAGGAGCGGATCCACTGGTCAAAACTAAAAGAAATTATTGGCGAAAAGGTGAGCATGCGGACCCTTTTCGAATCCATCACTGATTAATCCATCATTTATGAAAAATGCGATCATCGAAGCGCTGAAGACATTTTCCAAAACCCACCTTATAATTCTGCTGGGATTCCTGGCCCTGGGAATGGCTTACATGAGTCCAGTTCTGGATGGCAAGGTACTGTCGCAACACGATATGAGCCAGTTCGACGGGATGAAGCAGGAGTTGATCAAGTATCATGAAGAGACCGGTGAATTCTCCCAATGGACCAATTCACTCTTTGGCGGGATGCCTGCTTTTCATGTGGGACCATCGGGAAAACCGTCAAATATTTTCGGCCAAATTTCAAAGGTGCTACGCCTGAACCTGCCGATGAAGAACCCCATCGCCATCATGTTTACCTACCTGCTGTGCTTTTATGTGCTTCTTCTGGCAATGAAGGTAAATCCGTGGGTTAGTGCCATTGGGGCCATTGCTTTTGCCCTCTCCTCGTACAACCTTATAATCCTGGATCCCGGGCATATTTCAAAAGCATATGCCATCGCCTACATGGCCCCGGTTGTAGCAGGTATCCTGGTAGCATTCCGGGGAAAATACCTGGCTGGAGGGCTCCTCTTTTTATTTGGACTCGGGCTGGAGCTATACAGCAACCACCTGCAAATCACCTATTACCTGCTTCTCACCGTAGTAATTATCGTTGCCACAAAGGGTATTTTTTCAATCCGGGAAAAGCAGGTGAGAAAGTTTCTCATAGCCTCCGCTGCGCTTGGGGCGGCGGCCATACTGGCCGTCTTGCCCAACTTTTCCAGCTTATGGGTCAACTACGAGATATCCAAGCAGAGCATGCGTGGACAACCAGAGCTGAGCATTGGAAAAGAAGGTCAGACTTCCGGTCTGGACCGGGATTATGCCCTGGCCTGGAGCTATGGAAAAGCAGAAACATTCTCACTGATGATTCCCTATATGACCGGAGGGAAAACCGGAGCAATTGGGGGAAATGAGAAAGCCATGGAAAATGTTAGTCCGCAGTTAAGGGAGACCATTGCCGGACAAAACCAGTACTGGGGTGCCAAGGCCTCCACGGCTGGGGATAACTATTCAGGAGCAATCGTAGTGTTTTTCTTTGTGCTGGGGCTGTTGCTGATAAAGGGTCCCATGCGCTGGTGGATCATTCTCTCGAGCCTGTTGTCGATCCTGCTGGCCTGGGGAAGTAATCTTCCCGGATTCTCAAATTTCTTCCTGGACCATGTACCCCTTTATAACAAATTCCGAACGGTAGAAATGACCCTGGTCATCGTCTGCTTTAACATTCCATTGCTTGCCTTCCTGCTTGTGGACCGCGTGGTTAAAGAACCGGAATTATTCAGCAAGAATAAAAAGGAGATCCTCATTGCATTTGGCCTGACCGGTGGCCTTTCCCTTATTTTTTTCCTGTTCCCCGGTATATTCAGTTTCTTTTCACAGCAGGAAAAGCTGGTTTTTAATCAGCAACTGGCCGGGGCCAATGCCCAGTATGCATCACAATTCAGGCAATTTATGAATGAACTTGAGGCTGCACGGATTTCCATTTTCAGACATGATGCCATCCGTAGCTTCCTGCTCATTGCTATTGCTTTTGTGCTTACCTGGTTTTATGCAAATAAAAAGGTGAAACTGGCCTGGTTCCTGTCCGGTTTGGCATTGCTCATCACCGTCGAAATGTGGCTGGTCGATCGCAGATACCTGAACAAGGACAATTTTGTTACAGAAAAGCAAAATAAAAACGTCATGGCCGCCAGTCAGGCCGACACCTATATTCTCCAGGATCCGGATATACACTACAGGGTGGCAAACCTCACCGTATCTCCCTGGCAGGATGGAACCACATCATTCTATCACAAATCCATCGGGGGTTATCATGGAATAAAACTACGCAGATACCAGGATCTGATTGAAGGCTACCTGTCGCCCGAACTCCAAAATATTATTGGAATGCTCAACAGTCAACCTTCGGTCAGTGAAATGGATTCGGTACTAGCGGCCCAACAGGTATTGAATATGATCAATACAAAATATATGATCCTGAATCCCAATGGCCAGCCCTTGCGTAACCGTGCAGCCATGGGCCATGGCTGGCTGGTGAATGAAGTCAAACTGGTGGAGAATCCCGATGAGGAATTCAATGCACTTGGCTCCACCGATCTGTCAAGGGTAGCTGTGGTGGATCGGCGATTTGAGGAACTGTTGACAGACGATCTCAATACCCATGAAGCCGAAGGCACTGTAGTCCTTACAGATTACCAGCCTAATCATATGAGCTATAAGGTATCGACCCCGCAGAAATCACTGGTTGTATTCTCAGAAGTTTACTATGGCAACAGCTGGCATGCATACATCGACGGAGAGCCGGTTCCTCACCTTAGGGCCAATTATATCCTCAGGGCACTGCCTGTTGATGCAGGAGAACATATAGTTGAATTTGAATTTTCTTTCAGACCTGCTGATGTTGGGGGTAAAATCTCATATGCCGGATCAGTAATTATAATACTGATTCTGCTCGGATCACTTTTAAAATTTACAATCCTGCCCTACATCCGAAAGGAAGATAAGTCTGCTCCGAAACAAGCATAATGGCCAATAATACGCATCCTAAAGTAAGCATTGGGATTCCGATATATCACGGAGAGATATACCTGGAAGAAACCTTGCTCTGTTTACTGAAACAAACATACAGGGATTTTGAAATCATAATCGCTGATAATAACCCCGGAGGAAATCCGGAGCAAATTGCTTTGGAATACTCCGGCAAATACGATTTCATTCAATATATCCGGCACGAAAAAAACATAGGTGCCCTGAGCAACTGGAACAGCATCGTTCCGATGGCAAAAGGGGAGTATTTCATGTACGCAGGCGGTCACGACCTTCTCAGTGACGATTTCCTTGAAAAAACCGTGAATGTTTTGGATCGGAATCCTGAAGTGGTGCTGGCTTATGCCCCCACAAAACTGATTAGTATTGACGGCCTTCCGATTGATAAAGAAATTGGCCTGCTGGATACTTGCGGATCAGGGATCATTCAAAGATGCAACCAGGTTTTATGGGGAAACCAGGAGCCCTTATATGGCCTTATGAGGCTGGAGGCAATCCGCAACACCCGGCTCCAAAAGGAAATAGTAGGATCAGGTGCAGTTTGGCTATTGGAAATGGCCATCCAGGGAGAATTCCGTTCCTGTTATGAAATAACGCGTTTCAGGAGAGCAAACAGGGAACTCCAGGATAGAGAGACCCAGCTTTCAAGGTACCACAAGAGCCTCTTCAACCGGAAAAGAGTCAGAATTCTTCCTCACTGGAGAATTCCCTGGCACTTTTTTCTCTCCTGCTTCAGGGGAAAAGTGGGTTTTATGAAAAGACTCAGACTGATTATAAGCATTGGGACAAGTGCCCTGCTCCGTTATCTGCCGGATATGTTCTCGGATATCCTGTCACTGTTATATAGAATACCACGAGGTCGCTTCTACTGAGCCTTTTCCTGAAAAAGACATAATATATTCGTTCATCAATGAAAAAGTGTAAAATCTGCTCAAACCTGGATGGTAACATTCTCCTGACATTGGAAGAAAAAATGTATGGGACAGGTGAGCCCTTCGAATATATGCAATGTGCATCCTGCGGCTGCATCCAGCTATCCGCAGTCCCTGAAGATATGCAGAACTATTACCAGGGAAGCTATAGTGCCTATAATGTTCGCCAAAAGAAAAAAGGTTTCATAATGGATCTGTTCAGGAAGTGGGCGGCTTCCTACTGTACAGGAATCTCTCGTCACCCCGGGGGACTCATCACTTACAGTCTTTTCGGTGCCGGGTTTGTGGAGAAATTCAAGAATATGCAAATCCCCTTCTCCACAAAAATCCTTGATATTGGAACAGGAGCAGGACAAAATCTTATAAGTCTGCAGCGATACGGATTTACGAATGTAAGTGGAACTGATTTATTCACACCAGACGACATCCTGAATAACTCCGGTCTTCACATTAAAAAAATAAGCGTTTTTGATATTAAAGAGCAATACGACCTGCTGATGTTGAATCATGTCCTGGAGCATATGGATGAACAGCATAAAGTAGTGAAAAAGCTCCACGAAATATGCAATGATGATGGTCTTGTGATGATCCGCGTTCCGGTAAATGGTGGCTATTCATACAGAAAATACGGAAAAAACTGGGTAGCCTTTGATGCCCCGCGGCATTTCTATATCCATTCGGTTTACAGCCTGACTCACCTGTTTAAGGCGAATGGCTTTGAATTGACCAGGCTCTTCTACGATTCATCTGAATACCAATTCTGGGCCAGTGAACAATACCAGTTGGGAATATCTCTGCATGATGAACGTTCTTACTCAGTAAACCCTTATAAAAGTATGTTTTCAAGTAAGCAAATAAAGGCCTTTCGAAAGAAAGCCAGGGAGCTGAACAATACCAATGATGGCAATGCAGCTGTATTTTTCTTTAGAAAGCGATAGGCATGCTTAATTCATTACAAAGCACATTAAAAAACTCCATAATCTATGGCATAGGAAATATGTCCATAAAGGTGATTGGGCTGATCCTTTTCCCAATTTATACAAAAGAATTAAGTATTTCTGATTATGGGGTGCTGGGTATGCTGGAGGTTACTTCCCAGATAGTAATCGCAATATTCAGCTTTAATATCCAGGCAGCTCTTCTTCGCTTATATTTCAGCAAAGAGTTCGAAAACAAACAGGGAACCATGATATTCAGTACGCTTGCCTTCCTTAGCCTTAGTGTCGTACTAATGTTTTGCCTAATTACACCCTTATCCGGATTTCTGTCAAGCAGCCTTCTTCATTCGGATGATTATGTTAAACTCATCAGGGTGATGATTCTGGCCTCGGGAATTCAAATCATTAATACAGTCCCTTCCACACTCTTGAGGCTCCTTGAAAATGCCAAGCTGTATTCCATTGCAATGATCGTTCGATTACTGCTTACCCTTCTACTTACAATCTACCTGGTAGTCCATTTACAAAAAGGTGTTGAAGGAATATTTCTTGGACAGATTGCCGGGCATGTAATATATTTAGCTGTGGTTGCAGTGGTTCTTCTAAGAAATATCAAGCTGGAGTTTGATAAAAGAATCATCCGCACCATGCTGGCCTTCAGCCTGCCCCTGGTACTATCTTCTGTTGCCAATGTCCTCTTAAGCGTGGTTGACCGCTACAGCCTCAGCTTCATGGGTGATATGGCAGATGTGGGTGTATACTCGGCAGGTTTCAAAATTGCCAATACCCTTTTAATGGTATTCAGTTCTTTCCAGCTGGCAATTGTCCCTGTGATTTACAAAAAAATAAATGACCCCGACCATCTGCGGTTTTATTCAAAGATATTTACTTATATGGCTTTCGGGGGGATGATCCTCGTCCTGGGGATGAGCATGTTCGGAAAAGAAATCATCAAGTTCCTGGCCACAGATCCTGAATACTGGGCAGGATATAAAATCATTCCAATCATATCTTTTGGCTTGTTCTTTAATAATCTGAGGTATTTTGCAAGCACCGGCCTGAACATTGCTATGAAAACTAAGACCATAGCGCTTCTGACAGTACTGGTAGCCCTCTTAAACATTGGATTAAATATTCTGCTTATAAGACAATTCGGGTATATCGGGGCTGCTGTGGCCACATTGATTTCTCATATTGTATTCTCAATACTTACCTACAGGCTGGCACAAAAAACCTATCCGGTACCTTATGAACTGAATAAAGTATACCTGGTAATTATTGTTAGCCTGGTATTAATGGCTGTCAGCTTTCTCACCAATGACTTTTCTCTTCTCTGGAGGCTCATAGTTAAGTCGGGCCTTATCATGTTATTCCCGGTGATCCTCTATTTTTTCAAGTTTTATGAGGCAATTGAACTCGAACGTATACAACAATTCGTAAGAGCCTGGACCACTCGCTTACTATTTAAAAAAGACGGAAGATAAAAACACCTAAACAAAATGCAATTACCCAAAGATATTGATCTGGAGCAGCTGTATTGGAATCTTGTTTTTGGCAGGTCAAAAAGAAGAATCTCTGTTGATGAGCTAAAGTTAAACCTCCATAAGATCAGTCCGCCCGTGTTTTTCATCTCCACAGGGCGCACGGGGACAAAATGGTTTGCCGATCTTTTTATGCAAGCCCGGGGATTTAAAGCTTTCCACGCACCATCGCCTGACCTTGCGGCCCAGAATTGCTTTGCTTATACCCTTCAAAAAACAAGCACCCTACAGGCTGAAGAAATCAATACGATACTCGGTCATATTTTTCTGGCAGGACGGGAACAACAATTGCGATATAGCTATAAATCTATGAAGGGGTATATTGAAACCAACAATCACCTGACCTTCTTTGCTCCTGTAATTGCAAAGCTTCTGCCACAGGCCAAATTTGTTCATTTATACCGTCATCCGGGAGATTTTGTGAGTTCCGGACTTAAGCGCAGGTGGTACACAAGTGAAACCACACAGCTCAGGCAGATCACACCGGCCTTACCCCCGGTAAAGGATGTTTGGGATACATATAATGAAATTCAGAAAATAGCCTGGCTCTGGAGCGAAACCAATGCCTTTATTGAAACCTTTAAGTCAGACATCGGGACAGGCCAATCATTTAGTTTTGATTTCTCATCCATGACCCCTGAATCCCTTCATGATCTAATCGGCTTTACAGGAGCCCAAATTCCTGCATCACGACTTGTAAAACGCCTTCATCAAAGCCTGAATAGTCAGCACTACGCCCAGTCAGAGAAATATAATAACTGGCCTGCAAAAGAGAAGGAACTCCTGGTTGATATTTGCAAGCCCCTGGCAGATAAATATGGGTACAGTCTTTAAGCCCTCTTACCAAACTCTGACTTCAGAATCTCGTACAGAAGATCTACGCGCTTTTCTACACTGTGATCTCTCAATACCCGGGCTTGTCCCCTTGCTGAAATCTTTTCACATTCCCGGGGATTTTCCAAAGCCCACTTCGCCTTTTCGATCAAATCAGCTGTGTTTTTATAAGTAAGGATCTCTTCTCCCGGTTCAAAAAGCTCCCTTATATTTTTCTTATGGTCTGTCAGTAAAAGCGCCCCTGCTCCTGCAACTTCAAACATACGCACATTGGCGGCATAATCGCCCGCCACCTCGGCATGAATATTAAAGCCAATTCGATGATTCGCCAGTTCATCAAGCAGTCTTTTCCCGTAAAAATGTTCCTTTCTCAGGCCTTTCCGGATGATGTCCGGATAGGGTGCCTTGACGGGCATTTCTTTTAATTGAGCCACTTTCCTGAATATCTCATTTTTTGCCATTCCCCCAAGCCTTAATTTTTCTCCGGATTTGATCATCAGGTAAAGAATCTGTTTCACTTTCAGTACGGTCCATGGATCCTCCTCAAGCTCACCAATCAGGACCACAGGTAAACCTTCGTTCATCATTTCTTCAAGGACCTTTATTCTTTCTTTATGAAACTCCGACCTGTATAAAAGTGAACCAATGAATACAATATCATCTGTTTTGGGAGTATTTGAAGTCAAATGCTTCACCAGGGTACTTTCAACTGCATGGGGAAAAAGATAGCAAAGAATCCCAAGTTTTTCCAACTCGTTTTTAAAACGGTCCGAGCAAGTTAACAGAAGATCATACTCCCGGAATGATTCCTGATTTGCTTTCGTATAAGGAGAACATGAATGCCCAATCAGTAAGCGCAGGGACAGGACTTTTTCCTTGATCTGCCTGATAAAATCAGCTGAATATTGCGTAGCGGCCTGAATGAACAGAACTTCCGGCTGGAATTTAATAATTTGCTTAAGTAACAATTCTTCACCTCGCTCTTTGCATGCATTTTCCCTGGCCCAGGCCTCTTGTAAATGACTTGCATTGGCAATAATTTCAGTACTTCTGATTGCATAATTGCTTTCCAGATAATGTGGAAAATAATCTGAATAGCCATAGCCCTGATCCATTAAATGCCTGAATTGGCTATCAAAACCCTTATCTTTTATGTCAGGATTCCTATGATAATAGTCACTGAGAAAATCCTTGTAAAAGGTGGTTATTTTTAATAAAGAGCTATACATTAAGGAAAAATAGCATTTATTTGCAAAAGACGGGCTGGAGATATGGAAAGAATATTAAAACAAAATGAAATACAGTACCTCCTGGAGCACCTGAGATGGCACTATTCAGGCTTTGATCCTGAACTTTATATGGTCTGGAGTCAGTCTGACAAACCTGAAATGGTAGCGGGGAATCCAAAAATATACATGCCACAGTCTTCTCAGCGGCCACACACGGATCATGCGATACTGATCAATGATTTGCCAGTACTTTTTCCTTGCGCTGATGCAACAATATGGTTTACCGTCGAAGGTACTTCCATTTACTTCCATCATGACCTTATAAAATGTGCTTTCTATTTACTATCGGGTTACCAGGAGTATCATTACAAGGAGATGGATGCCCATGGAAGATTTCCATGGAAAGATTCCATCCAGAATAAGCTTGGATGCACTCATAAACCACTGGTTAACTACTATTTTGAGATTTTGCTGGAAGCTTTTGAACAGTTCAGTAAAATAAACAAACTGGAATTCAAGCGAAAGCATTCCACTCCCCCCATACTATTCTTGTCACATGACGTAGACCGGATTAAAAAATATAGCCCCAGAGAACTGGCATACATTATCATGCTCATTCTGGGTATTAAAAAATCCAGCCTGAAGCCATACCAGCTATGGCCCCAATTTAAAGATCACATCAAAGGCTTTCTCCAACTCAAAAAAGATCCATATTGGGACTTTGATACACTGATGGACCTGGAAGCCTCACTGGGAATACATTCAACCTGGTATATGCTTGAAAAACAGGGGAAATATAATTCCCGATACCATTTCCATAAGCAAAAGATTAAAAAACTAATCCATCAGTTTGAAGAAAACGGGCATGAGATTGGCATCCATGGCACCCTTGAAAGCAGCACAAACAAGGATGCTATGAATGGTGGTTTAGCCAGGCTTTCAAATGTATGTCGCAGGGAAATCATCGGAAATAGACAGCACTACCTCAAATTCAGTAATCCATTGACCCCCCAAATTTTGAATGATTCCGGTATCAAGTATGATGCTACATTGGGTTTTGCAGAACAGATAGGATTCAGAAACTCCTATACCTATCCCTTTCACCTTTACGATTTCGAAAACGAGGAAGCCTTCCAGCTCTGGCACATCCCTCTGAACGCAATGGATGTTAGCCTGAGTGGGTATTTGGACCTGGAACCAGGCCTGTTTTATTCCACACTTGAACCGCTATTGAAGGAAGTTGAAAAATTTGGTGGAGTATTCAGCCTTTTATGGCATAACTGCAACCTGGATGAAAGCCTTATTCCGGGTATTAACAGGGCATACGAGGAAATACTATCAAAGATTTTGAAAAGGGGATTTATCGCACGTAATGGCTGCGAAATCATCGATGAATCTAAATTCTCCGGTGTTTGAAGTAAAATTTAGTCAGCCTCACACCAAAAACAAAATGCCTTAATATCGTAGGTATCAATCCATAATTTTCAGTCATAATACGGAAACGCTCTTTTAATCCAGCCTTGATATTATGCTCGGTTAAGCCCCCTTCCATAAACCTTGAGAGAATCAAACCCGTATTGTGGATTTCGGTAGCGGCCCTACTTGCCCTGATTACCCAATCGATATCACCCGACAGTCTGTACTCAAGATTAAACTCAGGGGCCAGCTGCCGCTTCACAAGGATGGATTGGTGACAAACCACCATTCCCTGGTTGAAAGAACGCCAGGTAAGCTTCTCCGGAGGCTTCAGGCGCCTGTCCCCGATCTCATTTAAATTCTCATCAACGATCATTGTGCCCCCGTATATGACATCCGGATAGCCCTCCATTCCTGCCACCATTTTTTCCACAGTATCATGGCCAAATATCTGGTCGCCCGCATTCAGAAACCATACATAGTCACCATCGGCAAGCTTCAGGCCTTTATTCATTGCATCATAAAGCCCGTTATCGGGTTCGCTAAGCACCTTATCTATCTCCTTATACCGGCCTACCAACTCCATGGTATGGTCGGAGGACTTTCCATCCACGACGATATATTGAATCTCCTTATAAGTCTGGTTCAACACACTGCTAATCGTCCTCTCAATATAGGCCTCTGCATTGAAAACCACTGTAATCACAGATATCCTTGGGGTGGGCTTCATCTTATTTTAATTCATTCATGAGTTCGCGGTAGAGCATAAGATGTTCCTCCACTGCCTGCTCACTTGAAAAGCGCTTAAGGGCAGACTGCCGGCTTTGGGCAGAAAGAGCATCATAGGACTCGTGTGAAAGAACCCATTTAACACCCACAGCCAGATCGGGGGAAGATTTAAACTCCGCCAGGTAACCATTCTCCTTGTGCCTGATCATTTCAGGAATACCCCCCGTATTAAAGCCTACAACCGGAGTGCCACACAGCATTGATTCAATGATTGTATTGGGAAGGTTATCCTGCATGGAGGGGATTACAAAAAGGTGGGCTGCGCTGTATAGTTCAATAAGGGTATCGATGGATTTGACAAATGCAATATTCATGGTCTTAAGAGGAAAGGATTCCTCCATATCAGCGCTGGTCTTTCCAAATAAAAGAATCTCCACCTCCTCTTCAATCCCGGCCTCACCAGCCAGGCTTTGCATCGCCTCCATGAAGTAGTTGAATCCTTTAATCACATTCTTCATGGTGGCCGCCCCGAATAGGATGTACTTCTTTGAAGAATCAAGTCCCAGATTACGACAAGCCTTTTCCCTTTCCACGGGTTTAAATAATTCGTGATTAACTGGATTGGAAATGGTAGTAACCTGCCAGTGAGAAAGCAGAGAACTATCCTCCACACATCGCTGTAGCCAGGCACTGGGGGTAATTACACTTACCTGGCTGTCCCTGAACAATCTCATTTTTTTCTTCCAGATGCGATGAGAGAGATCCCGCTTACCGGGCCTTTTCAGATAAGGACAGTATCCGCATTCCCTGGCGTACTCTTTGCAGTCGAGGGCGTAATGACAGCCACCTGTAAACGGCCACATGTCATGAAAGGTCCAAACCACCGGTTTACCCGAATTAAGGATTTCGCGCAGGGATTTCAGTGATAAAAAACCTGCATTGATCCAATGAAGATGAACCACATCAGCCTCTTTAAACAGTGGATTCCTGACAATACTCTCCCCGGTATTCGCCAGGGAAAAAAGAAAGCGTATACTGACAGATTGCTCCCTGGGGAGAAAAACCAGTCGCTCCCAGATAAAACGGAACAGGTTGATCCACTTCTTCAGGGGTCCATGGCTTGTCGAGTAAATGCCCGCTTTCTTATCCTCACCATCCTGCACCAGCATACTCACATCCACATCCCTTGCCCTTAATGCTTCCATTAAGCGGGTAGATGCTATGGCAGCCCCGCCGGTCCGGGGATGCTTCCCAATCAACAGAATTTTCATCTTATATAAGGGTATTAATAAATGAAATCTCCTCCCCGGATGCAGATACATTGAATATCCTGAAACCTGCATGGTTAAGTTTTGAGATGGCTTCCTTAGTCCTAGCAATTCCGATGTTCCCAAACCTGTGGTGAAACTCTATAAGTACCTGTGAAATGGGAACAGGAGCATTGATGATATCATCGATGACCTCGTACTCAGCGCCTTCAATATCCATTTTCAGAATATCGATATGCTGATGTCCCAATTTATCCAGAACGGTTGATAGACAATGCACGGGCAATACATGTGTAACGCTTCCAGATGCGCTACCAGGGGAAGCCTCAATTTTCAATGAATGAGCTCCAGGCTCTTCAGGTTCACTAAAGGTGATCTCCCCGTCCCGGGCTGCCAGTCCGAACGAATAAAAATGAAAAGCCCCCACAATATCTTGTTTCCCGACCCATTCGATGGAACGAGGGGAGGGATCAAAAGCGTGTACTTCTACCTTATAGCGTTCGATTAAACCCAGGTCAAAAGAAATATCTTCACCTACCCCAAAAGAGTATATCACAGCGTCTTTATCAAGATTATCAGGACAAAAAGTCCAGTCTGTATATCGGTTCCCTAATGTAACCCGGGACTTTTTTACCTGTCTGAATTGGTAGAAATCCCTTCCAAGGAAGACTTTCCTTGCTCTTAATGCCTTGGTCAATAAATTATTCATCAATAAAAAAGTGCTTCATGTATTTCATCAATATCTGACCTTCGACCTGGTCCGCCGTGAATTATCCCCCATCTTCACCGATACGGTGAACTCATGAGAGCCATAGCTATAATTTCCAATCTCGGAGAAAGTCCAGTCGAAGGAGTAGCCGAAAAAGACATTTTCGTATCGTGCCCCTACCATGGCAATCATGGTTTCATTGCTCCGGTATGATAATCCTGCCCACAAATCCTGCAGGTAGTAAAGTCGCACCGAGAGTTCACCCTGCGGATTCCAGTTTTCACTGGTTTTGAGCAGGGTGCCGGGTTCAATTTCAAGGTCACGATTAATGGCAAAGCGGTATCCGCCCATCAGCCAGTAGTGTCTGTAGGTTTTGAAATCGGATAGCTCATTGGCGCCAATCATTACCGAAGATTGCAGGAGGTTGCTGATGGAGAAACCCACAAAATAATCAACCCCGTTAAACAACACGCCAAAATCGGCATCCGGACTGTAGGCCACCTTCGAAAAATCACTATTCAGAACCGGATCCCCGTCTTCTCCAAAATGGAGCCTCTCGGTATTTATGCGGTACTGAAAAGCCTTGGCCGAGAGTCCGAATGAAAGCTGCTGATTGTTCAGAATAATGTGATATGCATAGGTAAATGAAAGCCCGGTGCGGGCCACATTGGCATTTACATCATTGATTATATAGCCCCCCAGGCCCACACGCCCTTTTGTGCTCGGGATGAGCATATTTCCCCTTTTAAGGGGGCTGCTGACAATCTTGTGGGATTTCCTGAACAAACGGCTCGAAAAAGCAGCCGAATAGGTACGGGGTGCTTCATCAAAGCCTGCCCACTGCTGACGATAAGTAAGGTTAAAGGCAGTATATCCATCATATCCAGCCATAGCAGGATTGATCATAAAGCCATTGGTAAGGTATTGCGAATAGAGCGGCAACTGCTGTGCCTTCAGCTCCCCAACAAGGGCCAGCGTCAGTATAATCAGCACGTATTTTAAGGCTCTGTTCACTAGTTCTGATTTATTTAACGCACAATGGTTACATTACCCAAAATCGGGTCATTGTCTCCATAGTTCAGATCAATAATATAGTGGTACGAATCGATGGGCATGGGTCGACCTTTCAGGGATCCGTCCCAGGGTTCATCGGCTGCATTTCCTGTGATATATACCATGTTGCCCCAGCGGTCGAAGATCTTCAGGTCCACCTGCGGGTAAAACTCAATATTTTCAATAATCCAGAGATCGTTGAAGCCATCACCATTGGGTGAGAAGGCATTGGGAACCACCAGGCATGTTTCCCGCTCGAAGTCCACATAAACCGTATCTGTAGTCTTACAGAAATTAGCATCTGTAACTGTGGCTATATATTCACCCCAACCCACTTCTGTAAAGTCTTGCTCATTATCGGGCAGGCCTTGTGTCCAGCTTATATAGTAGGGATAGATACCGCCGTCGATATTTAAATGGAGTTCACCATCGGGTTTGTCGGGACAGTAGGCATCCTCCGTATCAAAGCTGAGCACCAGCGAATCGGGGTGGACCAACACAGCACTGTTTTCCTTGCGACATTTATTCAGATCCTCAACCCAGATCTCATAAGTACCTTCAGGCAGATCGTAGATATAGGGCTCCCTGAGCAGGTCGTTCACCCAAACCTGGTAGTCGTCCAGGGAGGCAACCGTTCCCCCGGAAATCAGGAGCTCAATACGCCCTGTAGAATCATTGTAACAGAGTGGATCCTGGGTCTGCATATCAAAGTCCAGCACCTGCGGCTCGGTGATCACCACATCCGTACTGTCGACGCAACCATATACATCATGTACCACTACTTTATAGTTCCCGGCCGGAACATCTACAAGATGCTGAGTGGTGGCTCCCGTATTCCACAGGAATTCGTAGGGTCCGAGCCCTCCAATGGTATCCACCCAAAGGGAAGCATCCGAGAAGCCGAAACAGGAAATGGGCGTTCCGTGGTAATCGCTTGTCACATACAAAGCCACATCGAACTCATCGGCTTCATGCACCGATATGGTATCTTTCTTCACACAGTTGTTAAGATCAGTCACATACACGGTATAGAAATCCGCATAGATATCTTGCAGATCTTCTGTATAGTACTCACCATGCTCACTGGTCCACAGGTAAGTATAAGCACCCACACCTCCGGAAACATCCAGGTTGAGTTCACCGGAGGGCGTATCGGCACACTTGGCGCTATCGGCCCAAAGCGTATCAAAGCTAATTGGGAGGGGCTCAGTCAGGTCAAAATCCCAAATGGATTTACACCCGTTTATATCGCTTACTTCCACCGTATAAGTACCATCACTCAGACCGGTTTGCACGCTGTCTCCAGGAACAAGCCCTGAACCTCCGATTGTACTCCATTCATAGGTATTCCGTGTTGAATCGGCACCACCAAAGGGAATCAGGGTAATCTGCCCGGTACTGGAATCGGCACAGGCAATGGCAAAATCGTTGTACTTTGGAATGATGCTGTCCATTCCCATAGGATTGGGCTGTATCAGCGTAAAGAAGGTATCCAGGGTGCAATTAATATTGTCGGTAATCCTCAAACTATAAGTGCCTGCCACCAGGTTGCCCTGATCCTCCAGTGTAGTATCGGTAAGTGTCATGGCGTCGGTATACCAGTCATAGCTATGACCCATAATCCCTCCCTGGGAGGTGATACCGATGAATCCATCATCGAGTCCAAAACAGGAAATGTTCCAGGAATTATAGTCAAAGATGGTATCCACCAGCATGGTGATCTGAGTGGGTTCTATCAAAGTAAATGAAGTGTCTCCCTCGCAACCCTGAATATCTTGTACGGTTACCGTGTAAAGACCCGGCACCAGCTCCGTCTGTATACTGTCGCCAGCAACCAGACCTGCTCCCGGAGGACCGGTCCAGGTAAATGTGCTCGGGTACATTCCTGTTCGTCCGCCGGACATACCCAGGTGGATCTCACCATCGGCTTCCCCGTAACAGCTAATATCAACGGTGTCGGAGTAAGGAGCATTATCCTTCCAGACTTTAAGCGGACCAGGTTCTGTGATTGTAATCTCGGGCGGATACTGACTGAAACATGCTTCTGCATCCATCGCTATCAGGGTATAGGTTCCTGCACCCAGGTTATCCACCGTCAGGTTGCCACCTTCAGTGGATATAGACCCGCGAGGGATGGTATCATTAGCCTCATGATCATATACCAAAATGGTATATCCCGGGAACCCTCCTGCAACTGATAAACCGATGCGCCCATTACTATCACCATTACATTCAACCCCAAAACCATGATACCGATCCGGATCCGGATCCGGCGTAACAATAATCTGCCTGGCAGATTCAATTGTATAGTCGGCATCGTACTGACACAGGTTTCTATCTCGAATCCGAACATGATAATCGCCTGCAATATTGTCTATAATATCCTCATCTGTACCGGTATAACTAAAGGGCCCGTTCCAGTAATAGGTATAGCCGGCCGTACCACCAGCCACATCAATATCGATGGCTCCATCAAGCCTGTCTTCGCCCAGACAACTGGCGTCCGTAATGGTTGTATCAACATCAATGGTATCCGGCTGCTGTATGAGCAATGAAAAAGAGGTATACTCACATCCAATTTCATCTTTCACATAATATTCGTACTCACCCACACCCAGTCCAAACTGGGTTGAATCCTCATCCACCAATAAATCCCCGGTACCATCCACCGTGCTCCAATCAAAGGTATAGGGCTGTCGGTAATAACCACCTCTGACTCCGGAGTGGACAGTTTCAGACATCAAGCCATTACAGCGTATTTCCCAGCCTCCGTAATCGGCTGTATCAGCCCACAGGTTCCCTGTAAGTTCAGGGGCTACCTGGACAATAATATCATTCTGCAATCGTCCGGGACAATCCTTTCCCGGACCCTTTGCATTTCGAATAACCGGCAAAAACTGGTAGCGGATATCCTCAATAGAATCTCCGGTATTGACTACATTCTCTGCAAAATCTACAATGGGATAATCTCCCCATTCTCTTTCATTCTGAAGATTTCCAGGATCAAAATCAAAGGTCCTCAGATCATATACAAGTTGCCCGAGTGTACTATCCACATCCGTATCCATTTGAATCGAATATCCCCAGTCAAAACACACCGCCGTATCCTGTGGCCTGGAAAGTTCGGGCTGCCACATGGTCGGCTCAGGGTTCACATCAATCACAAATGTGGTGTCTGTTCCCGGACATCCTTCGCTTGAAATAAATGGATGCAGTGTATATTTAATCCTGCCCCATCCGGTACCCAGGTTTACTACATCTTCCTCTAATGGCTGAACAATTGCAAAACTATCCTCAGCAACCGGGTTAATCACATTATTAATCACATTTATATTTTCAACATCCAGGTTATAGTAAAGTGGATGCGTGGCATAAACCAGCGAATCGGTAATAATTGTAAATCCATCATCAAAACAGAGTGAATCTTCCTGCAGGGTATATCGCAATCTCGGTACCGGATTCAGCAAAATCCTTCTTGGAATCTGGTTCCCGTTATCACAATATTTATCGGCCGGTTGTCCAGCCCTGTTATCCTTAATCCGCGCCACAAAATTGTAATCCAGTACCTGTACCGTATCTGAATTATTAAACATCCAATGTTCCAGAATATGAGGAGTTTCATACTCTTCAGGAAGAACCGGAACTGGTCCTCCGACTGAGCCATTATCGAAATCAATATCAATTCCATAAACCACATCAGTCCCCGGGAAGGTAGAAACCTCCTTATTAACAGTGATACTTAACCTGCCCCCATCACACAAAATAGAATCTTCAACCTCCAGGGAAACTTCTGGGGTAGGATTAATGAATACAGGCATATAGGTTGCCTCACCGGGCCCGCATGGAGTAGCATTCTCGTGACCAGGTCGTACATCATAAATGTAGGGCCAGAATCCATAATCTACTTCCCTCCAGGACCTTGTGGTATTCACAAGCGAATCAGAAATATGTGTGGTAATATCCAATAGCTCAGCCACGGAAATGGGTCTTTCGACTCCTGTTATATTATTGTAAACTTCTATTGCAGGTGAAGAGTAACTGGCACGAACATTATATTTTTTGGAACCCTTGATTTCATTCCCCAGCAAGTCAACCAATGTAAGGTTAACGATGGAGTTATTGCAATATACCGAGTCCGGGTAAGTCACATCCAGGGCGGGTGTTGGATGCATCCAAACCGTCACAGTATCCTCAAACCCAACGCAAGTAGGACCCCCATCATGGGGCGTAATGTATGGAGTCCAATAATAGATAACCTCACGGGTATTAATATCATTATTGCTTAAGAAATTTTGGATATAGGTGGCATTCGCAGGATTACCCGGAATAACCGTTGTATCGTTGTTTTCACCCTGAATGAAACCGGATGGATCTTCGACATCCAGGTGATAGTACCAGCTTCCGCTGTAAAGCTTCGTATTTGGATTCTGAATGGTGAAATTGGCCCACTTATTATTACACAACAGGGTATCGGCAATGGATGGGTTTATGGTCGGAGTTGGATATATGGTGATCGTTCTGACCTGCTCAACACCCGGACATGCCTCCTCTCCATCAGAAGGATCAATTCTGGGCACAAATCTGACCGTAAGCCTGTGAGCCACCACATCGGTGTTCGTCAGAATATACGAGTAGCTTGCATCACCTGTGAATTCGTGATCCACTAATTCCGGAACTGCCAATAACATTCCATTATCAGGTTCCTCTGTAAAGATCATACTGTACACCCATTCACCCTTCACACTTATATTGGGATTCAGGAGCTCAA
>CAZRPW010000057.1:0-25995 GCA_964601975.1 uncultured Bacteroides sp. | reverse complement strand
AATTCCAACCCCTCTTTATAATGAGTGGCACTTGATAGTCGAAAGTCATCAAGTCATCAAGTCATCAAGTCGTCAAGT
Source organism: uncultured Bacteroides sp. (assembly GCA_964601975.1). GTDB lineage: Bacteria > Bacteroidota > Bacteroidia > Bacteroidales. The sequence goes on along the minus strand of CAZRPW010000057.1, from coordinate 25,917 downwards.
CCATAAAGTCGTCAAGTCTGTAAAGAAATAGTCAAAAGTCCGTATTTACAATCTTTACGGACTTTACGGACTTTACGGACTTTACAGACTTTACGGACTTTACAGACTTTACAGACTTTACAGACTTTACAGACTTATTCGATGAAGATCCATGCCGTTTCGATGACTCCTTCTCTGACGGGCCCCAGGGCCTTGATCGCCGCCTGGATTGATTCGTGTGAACTGGCTGTTACCAGCTGAAAATTGTATGGGCCTGCAATGATTTTACCATCGTAGCCTTTGCTTTTCATGCTTGCAGCGTATTCTTCCGCATAGGAGCCGGTTTTGAATGCTCCTGCGATAATATGAACCTTCGACATGGCATTTTCTTCGCAGGCAGACAGTTTCAGCATGGCTTCATCCAGTTGCATGTTGGCCATGGCAAGTTTATCTTCCAGATCTTTGCTTTTTGTTGCCTGTGATTTTAATGCAGAGTTTTCAGCCACCATTGCATCAATTTGCTCCTGTGACATAGATGGTTTCTGGAATAAGCTGCAAGAGGAAACAAGCAGCGCAATTAAAACAATACCTACTATATTCTTCATAACCTTTGTGTTTTGGTTCTTCCTGAATAAAGATAAAGAAATTCTTTCAACCATATTTTGCAAGCAATACCGAGTTGTTAATATCTATATTGGACAGATTAACAGGCGGGTAAGCTAAATCCCTGCTTTTTTTATCAATTATTGAGTCCTGTAGTCCCGACTTTTTTGCCCTGCTTGTGTAAGGTTTGGATATGCAAATCGTCTAAACTGCTAAACATTTGAACCTGTGAGAAAAAAACTAGTATTTGTGATCTTTTTGCTCCTGTTTATTTTGCCGGGCATAAAGGCCCAGGAGCCTTATTTCCGTCTGAAGGATATCTCCAATCAGTGGCAGGAATATGACGACTTAAAAGGAAGCAGCTTGACTGTTATTGATTTCTGGGCCACCTGGTGCCAGCCCTGCATCATGTCTATTCCACATCTGAATGAGATGGCTTCTGATTATGCTGAAAAGGGGGTGAATTTTATTGGGGTTTCCGTGGATGGGCCCAGGAACCAATCGAAGATAGCTCCATTTACTCGTTCTTTAGGAATTTCCTACCCCATTTTGAGGGATATTAACAGTGAGCTGATGTCAGATTTGAGTGTGACGGCAGTTCCAACCCTGCTTATTTATAATGCAGAAGGAAAGTTAATCCACACTCATGAAGGATTCAGGCCCGGTGACGAGCTTTCCATCCGTGAGATACTCAACTCTTTCCTTAACTAAAAATGGCGGGAAAATATCTTATACCGATATTTCTATTGTTGCCTTTTGTACAGGTGAAGGGGCAGCTCTCCGGTAACAACCTGATGGAGTACCAGCTCGGGAATTTACCCTATACCGAACCTGCTGCACTGTCCTCTCACTATGATCAGCTAAACCTGGGATACCGATACAAGGGACTGAAAGCTACGTTGAGATATGAACAGTTCCTGAGTCAGAATGAAGAAAGTTCATACTATAGTCTTAGCCAATTCCAGGTACAATACAGGAAAGAGAAACTGGAGTTGAAAGTTGGAAATTTTAATGAAACCCTGGGAAATGGTCTCTTGCTCAGGGGCTATGAAATAGCAGGTTCGGTTTTCGAGCAGGAGGCCTACCGGACGCGCTATGGTTTTTACAGGGATATGCTGGGTTTTTCGGCAAAATACACGGGTGATATCTGGTATTTCCAAGCACTCAGGGGAAAATCCCTTATAAATACATTGCCTCCCACTGTTGAATCAGATGAAAGAAGGATCGACCTGGTGGAGGGAATGGAAACGGGGATTTCACTTTTTTCTCAGACCGCGGGGGTGATCCTGATGCGAAATAGCAATCCCTTTGATGATGAATTGTTTTATTCCCTTCTTTATTCCGGATCACTATTTGATCGGTTTTCCTATAATCTGGAGTACGCGCATGATGTGGCTGAAGACCTGCCTCTGCTGGGGATGAATGATGCAAGTCGTTACGGGTTATATGCTTCTATGGGCCTGTCACTTGGTTCATTCGGATTGAGCTTTGAATATAAAAATTATCATAATATGTTCATTGGTAGTGGAATCAGTGATCCACCCACTGCTGTAAAGGAACAAAAGTACAAGGTGCTGAACAGGAGCATTCATGTGCCCCAGCTTATCGATGAGTCGGGGATACAGCTGGAAGGTTACTACTCCTTTGCAAATGGCGATCAGCTTCTAGTGAATTACACAAGAGCTTTGAACCAGCTATATCTGGACTACCTTTTTAATGAAGTATTTCTTGAATACAGTTTTGCACCGGGTTCCAACAACAACATAAGCATGTTTGCCGACTATGCTTCGGACCCGTTTAAGTTCGAAGATAAAAGAGCCGCAGGCGGAGTGGTCTGGGATTACTCCTTTGCAGGGAACTGGTCATCACTGCTGCATCTGGAGTACCAGTATATCGAACGTGAGATCGTTGAACGAGATGTAATTCATAATGGGGTGCTGATCCTTGGCCTTTCAAAGTCGCCTGTGCTATCCTTTTCACTCATATGGGAAATGAGCAACGATCCTTATCTGACCGACCTGTCAGGCTCGGCTATGAGTATACGACATTGGCCCGGAGTGCAGGCCAGCTATAAAATAAACTATGCCAATACCCTCTTCCTGTTTGCAGGAAAGAGAAGGGGCGGACCGGCATGCACCTCCGGGGTTTGCTATGAAGTGCTGGACTTCGAGGGGATTGAATTAAGACTAAAAACCAAATTTTAATACAAATAATTATGAAAAAGCAATCGAGAATCAGAGGATTTATAATGCTGTTAGGCATGATGGTCTCATTGGCTATGTCGAATGCCTATGCACAAACTGTTGGGGAGGCAGCTCCCGATTTTGAAGTAGACCTCCTGGGGGGAGGAACCTTTAAACTTGCCGACCAGAAAGGGAAGGTAGTATTCCTGTTCTTTTTTGGCAATACCTGTCCCAGCTGCAAGGCTGTCGGTCCCACCGTAGAATCGTCCATCTACCAGGCATATAAAGATAATAGCGACTTTGTTGCCCTTGGTCTGGATACCTGGGATTCCAGTTCGGGTGTAAATAGTGTAACCGGGTTTAAAAATTCCACCGGGATCACATTTCCCCTGGCCCTGAAGGCCGGTTCAGTGGCGGCTGATTATGTAACATCTTACGATCATCTGGCGGTCATAGACCGTGATGGTGTACTAGCGCATAAAGGAAGTAATGGAGCAGCAAATGATGTGAATAATGCCATTAAAGCCATTGATGAGAGCCTGATGGCAGCCGGAATTTTTAGTAGGCCTGCTTTGGAATCAGGATTGAAGATCTATCCTGTGCCCGCCAATGATCTGATTCATTTTGAATCGGAGGAAGCGATGGGGCAAATCAGCATATATGATGCTGCGGGTAAACTCGTTCTTGTGGAGAATCATGAATCCCGACAGGGAGTATTTAGCCATGCCTTTTCCGTCGGCTCCCTGGATTTAGGCCTCTATTACTATCAGGTTCAAAAGTCAGATGGCCCTGTTTCCGGAAAGCTGATTATTCAGCGTTAATAGGATAGGGAAGATATAGAAGTGTGGAGATGGGAAAATGATCTGAGCATTCAGTTTTAGTTCTTTTAAACTGGTAAGGGATCAGGGGGTCCCCCACCATAATGTGGTCGATGCGGAAGGAAGGAAGCTCTCCGGCATAGGTGTTACCGAATCCCCTGCCTGCGCGCCTGAAAGCATCCCGAAGCCCTTTTTTAATTTTCCTGTAGGCAAAGGATTGGGGAGTATCATTAAAATCGCCCATCACAATGACAGGGTGTGGTGACTCCTTGATGTAATTGGCGATCATTGTAGCCTGTTCTGCTCTCAGAACGAAGGCTGTTTTAAGACGGTAGCCGATACTTTTTATCTCCCGCATTTGTTCATTGCTGTATTTTAGCCGGGCAGTATCCATGAAGGCATAGTTATCCTCTCGGAATTTAATGGATTGCAGGTGTACGTTGAAAACCCTGATGGTGTCATTCAGAATGAGGTGATCGGTATACATTGCAGCATTGTAAGTGGAATTGAAGGGAATTCTACTGCGTTTAAGGACAGGGAACCTGCTATAGGTTGCAATTCCGACACCATTCCTGTTGGCCGGATCGGTGGTGTAATAGATGTCCGAATAGGGAAACTGGCTCAGATGGTTTTTGATATCTGACTGTCTTTCTCCATTACGATTCGAAGTGTAATATTCCTGGAAGCAAAGGATGTCTGGTTCCTGCTTTTTGATGAATTCAAAAATCTCATTTTTGGTATTAGCATCTTCGGTCCAGTGATAACGGTCAAAACCACGGACATTATAAGAGAGTACTTTAAACATTCTCCCAGGGTCTGTTTCAGCCGGAATTTCATGGTTCTTTCCACTCAGGGGAAGGAGGTTATTCAAATGGTTCCATCCCAACATGATCACCAGCAGGGATATCAGAATTTCTTTCTTGAGGCGGATCAGCCAGTAGATAAGGAAGCCCAGGTTCAGCAATAGGAGATAGGGGTATGCCAGTCCGAAAATTGCCGGGAGCACGAATTTTGATGGATTAATTACCGGGGCCAGGTACGAGACCAACAGCGCAGCCACTGAAATGAGATTCAGGGAGAGTATAACGCTGTAGGTAAATTTTTTCACAGTTTTATTTCTTATTACTCATTTTGAAGAGAAGCTCTTTTTCTCTGGCCGAAAGGCTTTCGTATCCTGCCTTTGATATTTTCTCCAGTATTCTGTCCACCTCCTTCTGTTCTTCGCCCTTTTCCCTGTTGTATTCCAGGTCATTGGCCGAGCGTTTGTGGGTAACCTTCATGTTTTGCCTCCCGGGTTTAAACCAGGTGGCAATTTGATCCATCATGCGGTCAAATCCCCGGGTGATGTCTTTCCCCTGCCTGTAATAATAAGCAAACAGGAAGCCTGTCAGTGCGCCCCCGATATGTGCAATCTTTCCTCCTGTGTTCACAGAAAAATCCACCATGGAGGTCAGGATAAACATTGCAAGTGCAATATACCCGATTTTTACGGGACCAATGAACACAAGGTGCATTTTTAGGTCGGGTCGGTAGCTTGCTACAGCCACAACAATTGCCATCACTGAAGCCGAGGCTCCAAGTGCAATGGCAGTATCACTTACCTGGTCAAAATACGGGAAGACGTTGTAGAACAAAACAAACATCAAACCACCCACAATCCCCCCGAGGAGGTAGGTGCTGACCAGCTTTTTCATTCCCAGCTCTTGTATAAATATGGCTCCGAACCAGTAGAGCCAGAGTAGGTTGAAAAGTATATGTAGGAATCCCTCATGCAAAAACATGTAGCTTAATAAAGTCCAGGGTCTTCTGAGTAATATTTCCGGATTGGAGGGAATAGCCAGGTACCTGAGGAAGGTGTCGTAAAGCTCAGGCGTATTTGACAAAAGAAAGGCTATCCTGACAATTTGTACTGCCAGAAAGAGCCCAAGATTCAGGTAAATGAGCTTGTGAAGGGTGGTCCCCTGCTTAAATGACTCTTTTATTTCATCTATTATATTCATAAAATCAATCAGTTAGTAGAAATTCCGGGTAAACCGGTTCCAGTACCTGATGAGAATAAACCCAAATATCATACCACCCAGGTGGGCAAAGTGTGCGATGTTACCTCCAGTCTGGGTCACTCCAAGGAATAGCTCCAGAGCTCCGAATCCGATCACCAGCCATTTGGCTTTGATCGGGAAGGGGATGGGAATGATGAAAAGCTGGGTGTTGGGAAAGAGCATCCCGAATGCCAGCAATACTCCGTATACGGCACCCGATGCACCAACAGTTGGAGTAATGAGGGAGCGTCCTAATGAATAATAGGGGTTGCCTGGTTTCAGGATTTCGTTCACCAAATTCACATTGATCTGGTCGACCGAGTAGGCAGCTTTTAGCTGGGCCACCTCAGGTCCGATCTGTAGATAGAGTACCAGGCTGTGAAAAAATGCAGCACCCAGGCCTGTAGCCAGGTAGTAAATCAGGAAACGCTGGCCTCCCCAGACACTCTCCAGGGTTTTCCCAAACATAAACAGGGCCCACATATTGAAGAAAATATGCGTAAGGCCACCGTGCATGAACATGTGGGTAACAATTTGCCAGGGACCAAAGAAGGGTGACTGGAAATAGAAAAGTCCGAGCACTCTGTTCAGGTTTATGTTGAAGAGATTCCCGAATACCAGGGAAGCTACGAACATCGCAACATTTATAAGTAGCAGGTTCCTTGTTACGGGAGGTATATTGTTAAACTGACCTGAAAAACGACTCATGATTTATGTTTTAAATTGATTATCCAACTCATCTATATCCATAATCCTGACGATGAGTTTACCTGTGGGGGTATAGTTGGGATTCTCACAGGCAAAAAGCTGGTCTGTCATTTCATGCATCTCAAGCTCTGAGAGTTGCTGCCTGTAAGATATGGCCGATGATCTGGCGGTGGAACGGGCAATTTTCTCCTGAATTCCCATATCAATTTCACCTTTCAAAGACTTGAACTGTTCAATCATCATTTCCAGCGTTTCCACAGCTCCTTTACCCGACACATTCATATCTGCTGGCATTCCGTGTATGACCACACTCTGATTGCCAGAATCTCTGATGTCGAACCCCCATCGTTCAAGATCTGTAATCATATCAAGGCATACCTGGTAATCTCCTGCATTCAACTTAACCGTTTCGGGAAACAGGGATTGCTGGGCAAGAGGTTTATGTAGCACCAGGGATTGAATCATTTTTTCATAGATGATGCGTTCGTGTGCCCTCCGTTGATCGATAACCATCAACCCTGATTTAACAGGTGAGAGTATATATTTGTTCTTGATCTGAAGGTGCTTTCCGGCAGTATTCCCATTCTTGGGCAAGGGGTCGAACATTTGTTCCCAGCCTTCAAAACGATCATCCTGATAGGGCCTTGCCTTCTTTTCTCTCCGGTAGCTATCTTCTCCTTCGAAAGGATTATACGCTGGATTTGTATCTATGGAAGGGGTCCTGATTTCTGTGTCCGATTTAAGTACGGGGATGTCAATCACTCCTTCGGTGCCAAAATCGAGGGAAGGTGAGAGATTGTTCCGGCCAATGGATTCTTTCACTGCAGCCAGCAGGATGTGCCATATGGACCTTTCGTCTTCAAATTTAACTTCTGTTTTGGAGGGGTGAATATTTACATCGATGCTGGCGGGATCTGTTTCAAAAAAGATGAAGTAAGAAGGAAGGTGATCTGCCGCCAGTATCTGGTCATACCCTTTCATCACAGCTTTGTGGAAATAGGGGTGTTTAATATACCTGTTGTTTACGAAAAAGAACTGTTCCCCGTAAGTTTTACGGGCATGTTCCGGCTTCCCGATAAAGCCGGAGATCTTGATGATGGAGGTCTCATTTTCAATGGGAAGCAGGTAGGCAGAAGTAGCTTTTCCAAAGATCCCGATGATGCGTTGCCGCAGATTTCCGGGATTGAGCTGAAGGATCTCAGTGTCGTTATGAAGAAGGGTGAAGCGAATCTCAGTGTGGGTAAGTGCAAGGTGGTTAAATTCGGCAATTATATGACGAAGCTCGGTATTATCACTCTTCAGGAACTTTCTTCGTGCGGGTATATTGTAAAAGAGGTTTCTGATCTGGAAACTGGTTCCTACCGGGGCTTGAACGACTTCTTTTGATTTTATTTTTGAACCAGAAATCAGAACCCGGGTGCCCAGTTCATCTTCTTTTCTCCGGGTTTTCATATTGACCTCGGCTACAGCAGCAATGGATGCAAGTGCTTCGCCTCTGAATCCCTTGGTCTGGATAGCAAAAAGATCTTCAGCACAGGTAATCTTAGAAGTGGCATGGCGGTCAAAACAATTGACGGCATCTTCTTCCGACATTCCTAAGCCGTTATCACTTACCTGTATCAGTGTTTTGCCGGCATCCTTTATAAGAACGTTTATGGATGTAGCCCCTGCATCAACGGCATTATCCATCAACTCCTTAATTACCGATGCCGGTCGTTGAATAACTTCTCCAGCTGCGATCTGGTTGGCTACCGCATCACTTAGTAAGTGGATGATTCCGGCCATCTATGCTAAAAATATCAGGTATGCAATGATGAACAGAACGGCAAGAATGACCAACAACCTGATATTGCTGGCCCTTGTGGCTTTAACTTTCTGCTTTTGCCGCTGCCTGAAAGAACCCCTTCGTATGGTTGTTTGGCCGGGAATGGATGGCACTTCAATACCCATTTCCCTTTTGATCTGCCTGACCCTTTCCTCCCTCTCCTCTTTTTCAGGATCCCAGTACCTTGGAGTATATTCAAAGCGCTTATGCCTTGGAAGTTTAATGAAACTGATAGCCATTGAATTCTTATTTAGCAGGTAAAGTTAATGAATAAGTCTGTAAAGTCCGTAAAGTCTGTAAAGTCTGTAAAGTCCGTAAAGTCCGTAAAGTCTGTAAAGTCTGTAAAGTCTGTAAAGTTGAAAGTCTGTAAAGTCGAAAGGGTTTCTTATTTTTGGGGACATGAAACATATAATTGAGGCCAACCTGGCTGAAGCAAGTGAGGTTCTGAACGATTTTATGAGCGCTCCGGAAAACATTGCCGCCGTTGAGGCAGCAGCTGAATTGCTGATTGGATCGGTAAATTCCGGGCATAAGATTATCTCCTGTGGGAACGGGGGCTCAATGACCGATGCCATGCATTTTGCGGAAGAGTTATCCGGTGTATTCCGGGAAAAGAGACCAGCCCTTCCAGCACTTAGCATTTCTGATCCTTCCCACCTTAGTTGTGCAGCAAATGACCTGGGATTTGATGCTGTTTTTTCCCGCTATATCGAGGGGCTCGGTCAGGCGGGCGATACCCTGCTTGCAATCTCTACTTCAGGTAATTCCATGAACATTATCAAAGCAGTTGAGGCTGCAAAAGATAAGGGCATGAAGGTGGTTGGTCTGACCGGGAAAACGGGTGGTCTGATGGCTGGGATGGTCGATGCAGAGATACGCGTTAAAGGCAAAAAACATTCCGACCGCATCCAGGAAGTCCACATCAAAATCCTTCACATCCTGGTCCTTCTCATTGAGCAAGCTGTACTCTGATTTTTTTTAGGCTAGTTCATTACCCTAATCCTGTTTAGCCCTGGTTTAATACGATATATCGTAATAAACATGAAATATCGAGAAAGACACCGTCGGTATTTGCGTGTAATCTATCCTAATAGACTATTATAGAGCTGTATAAGGCGCGTGGCACGCTGATTGAAATAGATGTTCCAAACATTGTATTATGATGCACCTCAATCAGAATGAATCAAGCGATCAGGATTTCCCCTTCCGCCATCTATCTGTTTTAGAATATCTCATCTGGGAGTATAAACGAGACCAGCTGGAGCTTAATCGCTTAGCAGATAATTCTGCTGTGCAGAGAATCTGCGGGAATTACCGATGATGACATTGAGGGTGTGGATGATGCGAATAATCCGAATCCCCTGGAATCAAATCTTACATCTGTGCCAAAGACCGAGACCATCGAAGCATTGCGTGCTTATCCCAATCCATTCCAGCATGGGCTGCTTGTGAAATTCTCTTCAAGCGTGGAATCTGACCTTGATATTTATGTGTATGATATGGTTGGAAGTTTTGTGGATGTAATGTATAGCGGACATTCCAGCCGTGGTATCCAGGGATATATATGGAGGGTAATCAGTTCCATTACACCTGGTCTGTGCCTGATCAAAGGAGTGATGGGAGATTATTTGAAAACTTATAAGGTGATGAGAAAGTAAATAAGTTGGTTTTTTAGATTCTTTCATTGTGAGAAAGCCTGGCTTTGGTCGATTTTGACCGGGGTCAGGTCTTTTCTTTTAAGGAAGATATAGAATATGTCCAGGTGATATGCTTCGATGCGCATACGATAAATCGTGAATATCACGAAATACCGTGCATTTACAGTCTTTAAAATCTAAATGTAAGGATGTAAATATCAGTAAAAGAGGTAGATAAACAGAATGGCACATCAATTGATTAATTTTCGTAAAGCTTTAAATATGTCAGATCAGTACAATTTGAATAATTCCTTAATCAATCAAACCCTTTTATTATGAAAAAAACAAGCTTGTTATTTGCTGGGGCATTTATGCTACTAATCTCAGTACAATTGCAGCTCTTCAGTCAATCGTCCGAGATTTTTAATCAGATCAGAAATCAGGACTTTCAGACAGAATGGAGTGAGTATTATCAAGATGATGTAATCAGAATTTCTGTGAAGTATTCAGATTGCAGCGACCCTGCTAATGGGATTTATCCCGAGTACCTTCTTTTCAAAGTTGAAAATAAAACAGCCAACAGGATACATGCCTATTGGGAATGGAGCTTCGACTATGACGGTAAGAGGATGTCAAAAAACGAAAGCGATGAAGAATTGGTTAAAGTTACACTGGAGGGCAAGGAATCGATGGAAGCCTCATGTAGCAATGATGAGAATAAGAAACTACGCATTTATGTACAGGATAGAATGCGAATTACAAGTTCAGCACTGACAAACTTTGCAGTGGTCGATCTTAATGTATTTGAACTTTAAAACTCCACAAGATGATACGAAAAAATTACTATTCATTTCTTCCCTTGCTGTACGCTTTTGTTTTCCTGTTTTCGATTCAGGATTCATTCAGTCAGTGCAGCGTCGATATTAGTGCTTCTCCGGAATCACCAACAACTATACGGACTATTGTTAGAATATATTCTTTATTTAAACCAGATTCACCACGAAGTGCTCTTTGCACAACCCACATTTCTAGTGGTACAAATTCTCCATCTGGAGTAAACACATCAAAAAAAGCAGGATAGTCATTTAGAGCTATGGAACACTCTTCCTTATTATTAAATTTATGAAATGTTGCAAAAGCTTCGTTGAAATCAATCAAATTCCCATCTATGTCAGAAATAAAAATAGCTTCAGACATGCTTTCCAAAGCTGTTTTCAGTTTTTCTTCACTTTCTTCTGCATTCTCTTTGGCTTTCATGATGGCTTCTAGAGCTTGTTTGCGCTCGGCGAGCAATCTGGATTGTTGTATGGTGCTGAAGCTCAGTGTTGAAATAATCCGGGCAAGCGTGGAGTAGAATTGCATGCCTTTATCCACTGTTTCCTTACTAAAACGAGGCACCCGGTCGAGTGCTTCAAGGTATTCCTTTTCAGCAAATCCGTATTTTCGAGCCTGTTTACGGAATAGCTCATAATCTGGCACCTGGCCTTCAAGAAAGTATTGACCCATAAAAACATTTCCGACATGCCTTCCCCCAACCATAAGGGGGGTGACAATGTCCCACATATTGTTTTTGCATTGGTAAGCTTTAAATTTTCCTTCCGGTACACCTTGGGAGAGTATAGTGTCACTTTCAATACAGTTTTTCAGGGTATCGGGATTGCACCTGTGGAATTTTGTACAGATATCCTGCCATCCAACAGCAACCAAAACTTTTCCAGACACATCAAGCACGGCTCCCAGCATCCCGGTAAGTTGATAAAAATCATCCATCAGGGATTGTAGCACTTCAGTATCAATAACATCAGAAAGTTCAAGTTCTCTGATACCAGAGCTACTCATCTGTAATTTAAATTCAGGATCAACTGTGTTGGTGTAAAGTGGTGAATTTTCGGGTCCGAGACTGCTTTTGGATTTTGATTTCTCTAAATCAGAGATTTTAGATTCTAATTGGCTGATTTTAATTAGGAGATCCTCCTTTGTCTGACTCGGTTTCTTATTCATAAGATATTCCTTTGATAAAAACCATGAACAATAGTAAGATAAGATACAATATTATTTCTATTCTGTATTTGGAAGGCAACAGCCAGTTTAAATTTTCTTGTATCTGATTTTCGAATGTGCCTAAGCGGCAGAAAAAGTAAAGGCCATCCCACCATGTTCTGTGAGACGGCCTGCACTTCTGAATTGGCTTATTTATTCAGGAATATTATTTGTCGGCATAAAATTTAACAGGAACCACCACCTGAACCTGTACGGCTTTACCTCGCTGTTTGCCGGGATTCCATTTAGGCATCCCTTTAAATACTTCCAGTGCGGGGGCTTCAAATTCCTTATGGGTGCTTCGTATGGCTTTGATATCCCTGAGCTCACCATTCTGTGTAACCAGAAACTGGACATAAACTTCCCCCTCAACACCATCATCCTTTAATTTGGCAGGATACTTCAACTTGGTGTAAATAAAGGTTTTCAGCGCAGCCTTCCCGCCCGGGAACATGGGCATGTCCTCAACCACGTAGAATACCGCATCGCTATGCTGCAGAACGTCTGCTTTCTCCTCTTCTTTTCCCAATGCAGCTTTCTTAGAAGTGATAAAAACCACTCCATACTGGGCATTATATTTTTTAACCTCTTCAGAATCAGGGTCTTTAAATACGGAAATAGATTCGATCGTCTCAGGGTCTAGCTTGTCAATATCTTCGATCACCTCACCGTCCAGTACAAATACGGGTTGCTTATCTGGATTATCGATTTCGAATTTAATGTCTGCTTTGGAACTCCCTGTGTTTTCCATAGGGACATTTTCCAGGTCATAGGTGGCCACTGTTTGTTTCAGTTCCAATGGTTTTTTACCTATTTTGGATGCTTTCACTACCAGGGTCTTGTAGCCTACAAAGGAGAATACGATTTCCGGATCTCCTTCCACGTTCAGCATGAAGCTTCCATCGATATCCACAACCGTTCCTACAGTAGAGTTTTTTATAACCACCGAAGTTCCGGGTGCGGGTTCGCCGTTTTCGGCGAAGACGACCTTGCCCTTTACGGTTTTTTGCTGTATGGGAGTCATCCCGGTGGTAAGTCCCATGGCTATTAATATGGCTGGAACCATCAGTGCCATTTTTATAATCCCTTTCGTGGAGTTTTTTGGCTTTTTCATCATTTTAAATCTTTTAAATGTTAATGAATGATTAAACTGCATGCCCAGCCTGAACACGTTCACACCCAGGGTGTGGTTGAGCAGTTGGGCACGGTAAGAGGCCGGATTGATGCCGGCCGACAACACCTGCCTGTCGGCAAGATGTTCGTGATTCTCTTTAATCATCCTGGAAATAAGCCATGAGAAGGGATTAAACCATGTGAGCAGCAGGGTCAGCTCCATCATCATCAGGTCGATAAAATGAAGTTGTTGTACATGTGCTCTTTCATGGAGGAGTATGTTGTCAAGATCCTCTTTATCGCGCAGTGATGCGGGAATAAAGATCTTTGTGAATAAGGTGAATACCTGGTTGGAGCGGGTAAATGCCACTCCTTCCTCATTCCTGTTTCTCTTCCAGGTGATATTCCAGCGAAGAATTATAAACAGGTTTTTAAGAAACATAATGCTAAGGCCACTCAGATAAACCATCACAAGGATTTTAATCCAGTTAATGGTGATGCCGGTTGCGGAAGTAGTGTAATCTATAGCGATTGGCAGGGCAGATTCCTCGCCCGGATCGATGAAAACGGTGGGGGTCAGGTTCAGTAAAACTTCCGGTCTGCGAAAAACAATGAGGGGAAAAATCCATGAGGCTATTAGGCCCAGCATAAGGTAGAAGCGTTTCATATTCAGGTTGGGGTCATTCCTGAGAAGGAAGTAGTAGGGGACCGATATGATTGCCAGTCCGGCCGAAACCTTAAGCAAATATATATGCAGATCAATCATGATTTTTGTTTTCGTTCAGTTCCGATTCAATTTCCCCCATTAATTCCTTGAGCTCATTCAGATTCAGGTCATTCTCCCTTGCAAAAAATGCTGCCATGCGAGATAGTGACCCATTGAAATAGTTGGTGGCAATACCCGAGAGGTGCCCCTTCAGGTACTCTTTCTTTTCCACCAGTGGACGGTAGAGGTAGGTGGTTCCCACTGCCTTATGACCCACAAATCCCTTTTTTTCCAGTACCCTGACCACGGTCGATACGGTTGTATAAGGAGTATCCGGCTCCTTCAGTTGCTTCATCGCATCCCTGATGGTGCATTCTTTAAGTTCCCACAGGATGAGCATGATTTCCTCTTCGGCCTTTGTAAGTCGCTTTATCATCTTTCAGTCTTTATCCAGGGCAAACATATAACTTATTATTAAGTAATGCAACTTAAAAAGCAGTAGAACAACTAAAAAATAAGTAAAAGGCTTGATTTATTATGATTTAAGAATGGGAAAAAAGGCGATAATTCTGTTCTAAAGCCATTAACCCTAAAAAGAAACAGATGTTAGTGAAAGTTTTTAGCAGCACTTATCGGGGAATCAAGGCCACCATGATATCCATCGAAGTGCATATTACCCAGGGAATCAGGTTTTTTATAGTAGGATTGGCCGATAGTGCGATCAGGGAGAGTCAGCAACGTATCGAGTCGGCGCTGGTCACCAATGGTTTTAGCTGGCCACGCTATCGGGTTGTGATTAATCTGGCACCTGCCGATATCCGGAAGGAGGGAACCCATTTTGATTTGCCCCTGGCCATTGGGATTCTTGCAGCAAGCAAGCAGGTCGACTCTACCCGGCTGCATGATTATCTTTTATTGGGGGAATTATCCCTCGACGGGGGAGTAAGCCCGGTAAAAGGAGTATTGCCCATGGTTATGATGGCCCGGAACATGGGATTTGAGGGAGTGATTGTGCCATTGGGAAATGTGGTGGAAGCAACAGTCGTTGAGGGAGTGGATGTGGTTCCGGTAGCCTCCCTGAAGGAGGCCGTCTCTTTTCTGAATGAGGGCTTGAGGATGTCCCACGGAATAAATGGCAGATGTAAGAATCCTGAAATTTCACGGAATCCTTATGGCCTGGATTTTAGTGAGGTAAAGGGACAGGAGGCTGTGAAGCGGGCTATGCTGATTGCTGCAGCCGGTCGGCATCACATGTTGTTAATCGGGCCTCCCGGTTCGGGAAAGAGCATGATATCCAGGAGGTTGCCAGGAATATTGCCTCCTATGTCCCTTGAGGAGTCACTGGAAACAACGATAATTCATTCGGTTGCGGGTCATGTGGATTCGGATAGCGGCCTGGTACGAATCAGACCCTTCCGGACTCCTCACCATTCTATTTCAAATATAGCCATGATTGGCGGTGGGAGCACCCCGCAACCTGGTGAGATATCCCTGGCTCACAATGGAGTCCTTTTCCTGGATGAGCTTCCCGAATTTAAAAGGCATGTGCTGGAGGTATTGAGGCAGCCCCTGGAGGATCGGGAGATCCATGTCAGCAGGGCCAATTACCGGGTGGTCTATCCCTCAGATTTCATGTTGGTGGCTGCCATGAATCCTTGTCCCTGTGGTTATTATACCCATCCTGAACGCGCGTGTAACTGTGGTCCCGGAATTATCAAGCGCTACCTGTCAAGGATTTCCGGACCGCTGCTTGACCGCATAGATATGCATATTGAGGTTCTGCCTGTTCCCTTTTCTAAAATCGCCGGTAGTTTAACTGCAGAGGGTAGCAAAGAGATAGGTACAAGGGTAATGGCTGCCAGGAAGATTCAGTGGCAAAGATTCAGGAAAGAGAGTGGGGTTTTTTATAATGCTGGTATGGTTTCGGCCATGCGGAACCAATTCTGCGTGCTTGATTCGGCCGGACAATCGATTATCCGCATGGCCACCGAGAAGCTTGGACTCTCGGTCAGGGCATATGATCGCATTTTGAAAGTGGCCCGTACTATTGCAGATCTTGAGGAGAGTGAAAAAATCCATCCTGCCCACGTATCGGAGGCAATTAGCTACCGCAACCTGGACCGGGAAGGCTGGTCGGGTTGAGTTTTGATAAATGTAATAAAGTTACTAAATGTGTAATTCTAATTTCATACATGTGATTTCATACAAGCGCATAATAGAATTTGTTGAGAATCATCCTGACTCAGGGGTCAAGCTTGGCAGATGGTACAAATGGATGAAAAAGGGTAAATATGCCAGTTTGAATGAATTAAAAGCGAAATTTCCTGAGGTAGAGTATGTTGGGAATGACAGGTTTGTTTTCAACATTGGTGGAAGCAAATACCGCCTGGTTACTTTGATAAATTTTAAGGCTCAACGTGCCTATATCAGGTTCATTGGTACACATTCTGAATATAATAGTACGGATTGCAAAACTATCTAGAGAAATGGCTGAGCTAAAAAATGAATTACAATACGAAGCAATGATTCAGCGTATTGAGGAATTACTTAAAGTTGTGAGTAACCTAACCCCGGTTACGGACCGATATTACATTGAACTTGATGTAATATCTGATCTGGTTGAAGAGTATGAAGAAAAATATTATCCTGTGACAATTCCTTCCTTACCTGAAGTAATTAAAGATGAAATGGCTGCAAGGGGGATAAGCCAAAAGGAAGTAGCAGAACTACTGGGAGTGAGTCCCCCGCGTATCAGTGAATACATGACCGGCAAGTCGGAACCCACCCTGAAGGTTGCCAGGCTCATGTATCAGAAACTGGATATTGATCCTGAAATACTCCTGAGTTAATCCTTCACTAGCAACCTCCTTCTACCCTTTTTTTCTTGGGTCTTGGAGCAATCTTGGGTAGTTCTGGAGCAGCCTGGTCTGAAGACTCAATTACTGCGCCTCCGCCAAGGGCCTGTCCGGCTCCCTTTCTGAAATCGTATTTGGCAATTTCTTCATTGGGACTGGTGGATGCAGGTTTTTCGGGGTTCATGATGGTTTCCACCCAGTAATTAAGCCCCCCCTGCAGGACATAGTTGTTTTTGTATCCAAGCTGACGAGTGAGCATCCATGCCTGGTTGGCATTTACGGTTCCGTTTGAATAGAACACATTGTACCTCAGGTTCTGGTTAATATAGTCTTCCCACTGATCATCCAGCATGGACGAAAGGGGAATGTTGATGGCACCAGGGAGATGGAATTTCTCATATTCTGTTTCAGCCCTTACATCTATAAGTACCAGTGAAGGGTCTTTTGAGACAATCATATGGGCCACCTCATCCGGGCTAAAGTATTGCATTCCACTGTTGACATGCTCCAGCAGGTCCTTTGGGGAAAGTTTGTAGGGATGCGTTGTATTGGCAGGAACAAAGGCCAGGATCATTCCAAGGGGAATGATGAAGAAGGCCAGTAATACTCTTGGATTTAAATTTTTCATAACAGATGTTTCTACTATTCAATGATTTAACAATTACGCCATCAAAGGGTTCATTCGATCTTAATATTCGTCTCTGGGAAATTTCTTCTCGGACCATTCACCCACCCAGAACATGCCCAGTGCCACGATGATAATGCCCAGAACGACAATGCCATCTTTCATGCCCAGGCTCTGGGGGAGCGTGGGATAGCCCTGGAAGCCGCTTTGGTAGAAGTTTTCAATCAGGGGGTAAGCTTCGGCAAAAATGAAGATGCCCAGGAAAATTCCGCCGATGAAGAACAAGGCGTCGATTTTCCCTATAGCAGCAGCACAGAAACTTGTTCCGGGGCAAAAACCTCCTGTGATAAATCCGGCTCCCATAATAATACCCCCGACAATGGCAGAACCCAGGTAGGTGGGATTCACATAGACCATGTCCAGGTCGATCCAGCCAAAGAGGCTCATAAACAGGAGTCCGACCATGGCTACGATGGCGGCTGTGAAAAATACTTTTAATACAACGGTGTCGTATCCGTAAAATACACCTGCAAGCTTACGGCTTGAGGAGAAGCCGCTGCTTTCCAAAACCGCACCAAAACCGATTCCAATCAGGAAGGCCAGGAAGAAATTCGTATTTGATGATATAATATCGTTTACAATTAACGGTCCCATAATTTCAGTGTCTTAAAATTAAATCCAGTTTTTTCTAAAAAAGTAAGCCAGCGCAAAGGCGGTTCCAAAGATGAAGGCCATGGTTATAAAGCCTCCGAGGGATAGAACTCCCATTCCACTAAGGGCCGATCCACTTGTACATCCACGCCCAAGCTGGGAGCCGAAACCAAAAAGAACACCTCCTATGACCGCAAAAATGAGCCGACGTTTTGAGGTGATCTTTGGTGAGTGTTCCACCTTGAACTTGAGTCGGCCGGCAAGAGAACCGGAAATAAAGGCCCCTACAATTACACCCAGCATCTGGAAGACCAGCCAGGATTTCATGGGCCCCTCCTTATGCGAGGCATTGTACTCGTTATAGAATTTGGCGTTTTCGGCGTGACCGGGTGTTATTGTATTTACGGTGGCAACCACTACACTTTTTGCAGCACCACTGGCACCCAGTCCCCTGCCCGCTATAAAATTCGCGGCAATCAGGACCAGCCCAAGCAATACACCTCCCAGGTAAGGGTTAATGTACCCCCTGGCTTTTTTTATTTTCTTCGCTTCACTCATCATTTATATTTTTAACTACCCAACTATTTAACTGACTTTACAGACTTTACGGACTTTACGGACTTTACAGACTTTACAGACTTTACAGACTTTACAGACTTTACAGACTTTACAGACTTTACGGACTTTACAGACTTTACAGACTTTACAGACTTTACAGACTTTCGACTAATACAGCCATCGGCTTTCCTGACCGGCATAGGCTATGATGAACCTGAGCATCAGGCTTCCAAACAATATCAGGCTGGCAGGGATTACAACGGGAATTTTAAATTTTTTAAGCTCAAGGACCTCCAGGAATACCGGGACAACCATGCCCAGTATGACCACAAAGATCCAGAATGGTGCAGTCCAGGGTCCCCCAAGGAACAATTCGGCTGCGTTGATCTGCACCTGGGTGCTGGCCAGGAATCCCATAAACATATGGATGATCAGGAAAAGCTCCACCAGGATAATCCCGATATCAATCTTGGCAAACATGGTTCTCTCCTGATGCTTCTTTGAAAAAAGCATAATCGTAGCTGCGCCGGCCGAGAGTCCCGAACTCAGGAAAAGCAGCCCCAGAACTGAAGTGTTCCAAAGTGGACGAGCATTAAAAGCCGAAAAGAGAATTCCGGTATAAACCCCCAGGATGATGGAGGCTATGCCCATTACCCAGGCAATATTAACTTTCTGTTTGGTGAAAAAGGCTTCCAGGTCCTTCAGGATCTTAAATTTCCAGTCCCATTTCGGGAAAACCTCCTTGATGTGAATGGCCGACCAGATAAAGGACAGGGGTGTAACCAGCATTAGCACCCAGGCGCCCCACGACATGGGCGATTCCAGGCGGATGGTTGTGTAAAGCCTCCAGAAATAGAGTTTATGTTTCAGGTCGAGCAAGAGGGCAAGCAGCCCAATCATAAGGACCCAGGGAACAATATGTGGTGCAATTTTAACTGCAGCGCGATACTTGTCTTCCTTGCCCATGATGGTGAAAAGGGCCGCAAAAAACAGGATCCCGGCTGCGAGTCCGCCCAGGAAAAGATAGAGGGGGATCTGCCAGTGCCAGATGTGCAGGTGGGGATCGATCAGGTAATTATTGCGTCCGCTGACGATGATTTCTTCTCTCATGGTTCTCTAGATAAGGAAATACAGTTGGGGGTCTGTCCCGGCCTCCGGGATCAGGGTTTTATATTTTCTCACTTTCAGGATTTCAGAAACCGGACTGTTTGGGTCGTCCAGATCGCCGAAGTACATACACTTGGTCGGGCAGGCTGCCACACAGGCAGGTTCCAGTCCTTTTTTGATCCTGTGAATACAGAAGGTGCATTTGTCAACATACCCTTCGGGGTGGGAGTATCTGGCATCGTAGGGACAACTCTGAATGCATGCCCCGCAACCAATGCACTCGTTGTGTGTGACCAGCACAATGCCTCCTTCGGCATAGTGGCTGGCCCCGGTTGGACAGCAACGAACGCAGGGGGAGTTGCTGCAATGATTACAGCGTTCCGAGCGCAATTCAATCTCGAGCTGGGGATAGGTTCCATCGGTTACCTCTACCACCCAGTCACGGCAGTAGCCGATCGGAACGTTGTTTTCGGTCTGACAGGCAACTACGCAGTCGCTGCAGCCCACGCATTTCTTAGTATCTATGGCCATTGCGTACCTCATGATGCGGCCTCCTCTTCTTTAGTTTGGCCTTCGGCCGCACTGAGCTCACTGCCTTCGGCTGTTCGGTTTGGTTCAAATTTGAAGGTGACAAAGTTGCCTCTCATGCCGGTTCCTCCCATGATGGGATCTACCAGGACCTTGGTAATCAGCTCGGAATCACTGGCCCCTTTTCCATAAGCCCTTGAAAGGTTTTTGTTGCTGTGCCCAAATCCATGGACCATGTAGACGGTGTCCCACCTGACTCTTTCAGTGACCCTTGCTTTGATGGGGAAGGATGATTGTACGCCATCCTGGTTCACCAGCCAGATGTACTGATCATTCTTTATGCCCCACTCGCCGGCCACCTTTGGATTGATCCAGGCCGCGTTTTCTTCCATCAGGTCCTTCAGCAGTGCATTATTGGCTGTCCGGCCGAAGGTATGCATGGGAGCTCTTCCGTAGCTGAGCCGATAGTAACCGGCCGGGGGCTCTTCGTGAGCGGTATATTCTGGTAAAGGGTCAAATCCTTCTTCTGCAAGTGCGGTACTGTAGAGCTCAATCTTCCCGGTATTGGTAAAAAACTCATGCTCCTCCCCGGGAGTAAAATATAGATCATCATAGGAGCGATCGAAAGTCTTAACCCCGATACGCTGCATCTCCTCGAGGGCTGTACCCAGCTGTTTGAACTGCCAGTCGAGCATCTCCTCAATGGTGTTCCAGCTGAAATAGTCTTCCAGATCCAGCTTTTTAGCCAGCTCCTTGGCCATCCAGTAGGCAGGTTTGGTGTTGCCGATGGGTTTAGCAGCCGGCATACGAAGGGCAATTGCAGGTTTCCGGTGCGGCGAATCACGGATAGTGTCGTAGCGCTCCAGGTAGGTGCATTCGGGAAGGACCACATCGGCCCATCCTGTGATAGCCATGGGCATGGTATCAATTACCACCAGGAGGTCGAGGTGCTGGATAGCTTCCAGAACCTTATCGGCATCCGGAATGGTTTTCAGCAGGTTTGTACCATTCACGATCCATCCCTTGAAATTACATCCCCTGTTCACATCGGGAATGGTGGCGTCGCATATGCCGGAGGCGATGGTCTCGTAGGCCAGGTTGTATTTCCCGGGGTAGGCATCCCTCCAGGTCCGGCTTGGTTCCGGGAAGGGGGGATGAGGCCAGGAGGGAATAGTGACTTTTTCGGGATTGTAAAATCCGCCTCTTCTTCCCCATGATCCCAGCAGGGCATTCAGAATGGCCATGGCCCGGCTGCGCTGGGTGTCATCGCCGTACCAGGTGACATGGCGTCCCGGGTGGATAATTACTGCAGGTGCAGCATCGGCCATCTCCCGGGCAGATTCACGTATCTGTTCGGGCTTAAGGGTGGTAATCCCATAGGCCCACTCGGGAGTTTTATTCTTGACATGAGCTTTTAGCTGATCAAATCCGTAGGTATATTTTTCAACGTACTCCTTATCGTACCAACCTTCGTTGATGATCACATGGATCCACGAAAGTAAAAGTGCGATATCTGTAGCCGGTTTGATGGGTAGCCAGAATTTGGACTTGCTGGCGACAATGCTGTATCGGGGATCTACAGTGATGATGGAGGTGCCCTTATCGATTGCATCTGACATCTCCTGTACCTGTCCGTTGTGCATGTTCTCTCCCAGGTGCGAACCAATCAGCACCAGGCAACGCGTATCCCTGATATCAATGCGTTCGGGACTTCCCACCCCTTCACCAAAGGTCATATGATAGGCCACTTCTCTTGGTCCCCGGCATTGAGCGTATGAGGGTGCGGCAATATTGTTCGATCCGAAGGCCTTCAGAAGGTCTCCGAAATATTTACCACCCGATCCGTGGGTCAGAAGAGCGGTACACTCGGGGCCATGTTCTTTGGCAATGGATTTCATTTTTTCGGCAATGTAGTCGAAGGCTTCATCCCAGCTGGCTTCCCTGAAGCTCTGTTTCCCGCGCTCTTCGGTTCGGATCAGCGGGGTGGTAAGGCGGTCCTCATCGTAATACATTCCCGGACCACCTGTGCCACGGGGACAGAGACGGCCATTACTGTGCTGGTCCTCGTCATTTCCAACGACTTTCCAGATTTTGCCCTCCTCATTTTTGTAGACCCAACCTGCACATTTCCAGAAACAAATCTCACATATGGTGGGTGTGCGGGTAGTGTCGATTTCCAGTTCTTCTCCCACCGGCGGGGATGAAGAAAGGTTTTTATATACCCCTAATCCGGATGCGCTTACGGCCAGGCCGCCAAGCCCCAATCCAGATATTTTGATAAAATCCCTCCTGTTAGCCATTTATGTAATTTTAATACGAATCAAGTTAATGATTTTGCAGTGGTAAAAATACATTAAAAAACAAAACAGTAGTATATATGTATATATGTAGATAATATATAAAAGGCAATTAGTGAGGCTAATAGAGCCTATTTAGATTGAAGCTAAACTATTCTTTCAGGTGTGTTTGAAAGCATTGGAGCCATGATTCTGCTTCATAGACCATTTTTGAGAAGGTTCGAACCGGATTCGTAATGAATGATTTGAGGCTTCCAGAACGATCAAGCATGGCTGGCAGGGAGTTGAATGCAAGGGATACCGCTGCATAGCTATTTCCCATGCCCATGATCAAAAGTTTATCTGTGATCAGTGGATTACGAATTTCAACTGAAAGGGCAGAGAATGCTGAAACAATAATGATCGCTCTCAGGCTCATCTCGATTCCAACGAGAAAGCCGCTGCTAATGCTGAAGGAACCTGCATCGGGAGGATGCCAGAAAAAACCGGCAACCAGGGTCATAATCAGTAACTGGCTCCAGAAAAAGGGTTTCATCAGTCGATACTTGATTCTTTTGTAATAGACCAGCAGGAAGCCGGTGTAGATCACTGCCGGAACCAGTGCTTGCAGCGATAAACCAAAGCGGTTGATGAGCATGAGCATGAGGGGAATCATTCCCACATGAATTAGCAGTAATATTATTCTGAAGGGTCTTTCGGGATCGGTTCGCTTCCAGGCCGATTGAAAGGGGTCAATCTCTGGTCTGTTGGATTCCTTTCCACTCTGTATTCGGGCTGCCTTTCGCCCGAGGAAATATCCAATGGTGGCGGCTGTTAGTCCGAGAAACACGTAAACGGCGATGATTCCTGTGATGAGTCCTTGCGCAGTGGCATTCTCCATACCGAATTGCTTTTTCAGAAATTCAAACAAGTTTGAATAGATGGTAAGCAGGTCGGTTCCATAAAGGATAAAAAGGTTGGCCAGTTTGTGAATGATGGCACTTAGCAGCGCTCCAACTCCGGCCAGCAGGTATCCGACCAGGTTCCTGCCCACCAGGTAGATAATTACATCCATGAAAATGGCTTCCATCATGATGCCTGTCATGGGCCCCAGTATAACGGCGCTGGGAGACAATGATTTCATGAGTCCGCAGATGATTCCGGCCCTCCATATAATCCCCTTGATTTTCCAAATCTGCATGAAGGCAATCATCAGGATTACAGAAAAGCTGGCCAGGATGGTTCCTGAAAAAGGAAGGTGGAGGTTGTGGAGCATACTTCCCACAATAATCTCAAAACTTGCCCAGAGTCCGCCAGCTACAGCTGCCTTTAACCATATACTTTGTGATTCATTTTTCATTGCCAAGATTTGCGGGTAGCTTTTCAAGGTCTTCCATCCTGTTTATATTCAGAAAAAGCTCAGAGTGGTAAAACGGCATATCTGTCCGAATGTTCAGGACCCGTGAAGCAACTTTTGGAAACGCCTGGCGTACTGCATATTTCTTTTCTTGAATAAGTGCTTCCAAAACTCCGGAAACACTTTTTCTGTAAAGCGCACACAGCGGTTCCACCTGGTCGGGCTGCATGGCAGGCACCACGATATCCCACCCCTGGCTCTGGCTGATAAGGTATCTCAGTAAACCTTCATTGACCATGGGCATATCATAGGACAGCACGATATTTACATCGTTGGATGAATGTTCCAGGCAGGAATGAATTCCGCTGATGGGGCCAATACCCTTTATTTTGTCACAGACCCTGGGGTGGGAGCGCTGCGCGGGAAGTGGCTGGCAGCTTGAAATCAGGACTTCATCGCAGACCGATTCCAGTACGCTCAGGGGGTATTCATACATCATCTTTGTCCCGATCAGCATACTGCCTTTTTCACGGCCCATTCGGCTGCTCATGCCTCCGGCTAGTAGTATTCCGGTGATCTTTTGATCGGGTTTATTCATGATCTCATCATGGAAAATGATGCAAGATAAGAATGTTTGTATTATCTTAAGACAGCTAAAACTAAACAAATTATCATGCCAAAAACCATCAAACTCAAACGGGATGAACTCAAATCCAACTTTTCTGGTGGCGAGCATTATGACCTGCTTATTATCGGTTCGGGCATCAGTGGCCTGTCTTCCGGACTGATGTGGCAGAAAAACACCACCCATAAGAAGACCCTGATCATTGAGAAGAATAGTTATCCCGGGGGATACAGTACGGCTTATGAAAGGGACGGTTATGTTTTTGAAACCACTCAGCTGTTTCCGGATATCATCGACATGGTTGAATACCTGGGGGTGGAGATTAAGCTGAAGCAGTATGAGGGGGATTTCATGCGACGCCTGGTGGTGGAAGGGGATGAAGTGGCGGAGTATAAAATACCCGCAGGCCCAGATAATTTCACTGCATACCTGGTTGAAACCTTTCCTGAGGATGAGCAGAAAATCAGGCGGCTGATGGATTATTCGGTGGACATGTTTAAGCAGGTACGTATGCTGAAAGCAAACTCAAAGCTGAAGGATAAACTGAAGATTCCTTTCCAGGCACCCAAGGTGGTGGCCAACCTGAACCGGACTTATTCCGAATTTCTTGATAAAATGGGGATAAGTAATCCAAAACTGAGAGAGGTCATGGAGACTTTTACATCTTTTTCAGGCGTGCCTTCAGCCCGGGCCTCTTCCATCATGGCCACCGGAGCTATGCTCTCCTCAATGACCCGTTGTTTCAGACCTTACGGATTTTTTGATGAGTTTCCGGCAAAGATGGCCTCTGTGTTCCAGGAGAGGGGAGGAGAAATCCGGTTTGATGCTAAAGTGGAGAAGATTGTGGTTGAGAATGGAACAGCTGTAGGGCTTATGGTGGAAGGTGATCAGGGAATGATTCGGGCAGACAAAATCATCACCACGGTCGACCCGATGCTGGCCATGCGTCAACTGGTAGGGGACGAATACCTGCCTGCGAAATATATTACTCGCCTTGAAAATACGATTATGTCGGTATCCTCCATTAATATTGCCCTTGGTCTGGACGATAAGATTGATATGACTTTGCTGGATCTGGACTATCCCTATAATGTGGTATCTACTGGTCTGGGAACGGCCGAAAAATTATTTGAAGGAGTTCTGGCGGGCGATCATGCTTTTTCGGAGGACTGTTTCCATATGGCCGTCATCTGCCCTTCGCTTACCACCGGGGCAAAGAATACGGTTACCCTGCGTTGCACTCCCTTTGCACTGAGCCAGTGGAAAGAATGGCGTGAGAATGATTATAGCAGGTATCAGAAGGAAAAGGAGCTTTGGGGAGATTTCTTTATCGCCCTTGCCGAGAAATATTTTATTCCAGATTTGAGCAAGCATATTGTCGTGAAGGATATATCCACTCCGGCTACTTATGAGCGCTATTCAGGATCTCCAACAGGCAGTCTCTATGATATGGCATCACTTGTGACCCAGTTCGGACCCAAGCGCCTCCCCATGGAGACCCCCGTCAAAAATCTCTTGCAACCCAAGTTTTCTCATGGTTTGTATGGAACCATGATGAATGGCGTACAGGTAGTTGATCTGTTGCTTGACCGGAAATTCAATGGCGGAAACTCTCTTTTTAATCCCATCAACCCCTAACCATTTACCATTTACCATTTACCCATTTACCCATTTACCCATTTAC
>CAZRPW010000056.1:0-26499 GCA_964601975.1 uncultured Bacteroides sp. | reverse complement strand
AAGGCCCTGTCTACAATGCGGGGGAATCACTTGCAAATAATGGGGTAACTCCAATACTTAATATTTCTTGCAAAGTTCATTGAAAAGCTTTATTTTTAAATATGGAATTCTATTCAGGGCACCCTGTACTCTCTTAGGGTTTAGATTTTTCTTATCCATATTTGCATTTTAAAACCCTCAAATGTCCTAAATCAATAAGACATTATATTTTGATAATATTCTTATTATCACTTAAGCTGATAGGTGCATTGTTCAAAGATCATAGCATAGTTTGGCTCCTCTTTTAATTTGATATTATTGGATTTTGCACAGTGTTACTTATTAAATGAACCAACATTAACAATTAACACCCCAAAGACCATGAACTAATCAACCCTTGTAAAACAAATTTCACTACTAATTCTTGCTTTATTAGTCACAATCTCATGCTCGAAAGAGAATAAGTTAGAAGAAGAGGGATTGCTTTCCACCGATTATTTGGTGGAATTATCAGAAGTAGAAGAAATTGCCCGTGATATTCAGTTTCCCAAAGAAGGTGTTTCAAGTCTTAAAAGCACAGGACCTGTAACAAAAAGCATATGTAGCATCGAGGAAATTAAACATAGTAGCGGAAAGACTTCAATGTATGTTATCAATTATGATGAAGGTGGTTTTATCCTCATGTCAGCTGATAAAAGGACCTGGCCAATATTGGCATTTTCAGCGAATAATAGCTTCACTTTTGATGAAGACTCCTATCCAGCTGGATTAAAATTTTGGATGAACGATGCGAAAGAACAAATGGAAGCTATACAATTATCGAGCAATAAACAGTCCCGAGAAGTAGAAAATGCTTGGGACCATATTCTACAATCAATATTAAGTGAGGTTAGCTCCTTAAAGTCAGTACCGGTGCCTGATTGTTATGACCATACTGTGATTTATACAGTTGGTCCGTTAGTGATTCCAACATGGCACCAAGGAGATCCATTTAATGATAAATTACCCAGTATCAACTGCAATGGAACTCTTTTTAAAGCTTATGTCGGTTGCTTGCCACTTGCAGTAGCTATGGTTATGAGATACCATGAGTACCCAACAAATTATAATTGGTCGTCAATGCCATATTCATCTGGTACTATTACTACTGCTAATTTTATAGATGATATTCATGATGCAATTCATGATGAAAATAGTAATTATCCCGATTATGATTGTAATGGGACTGACGTAAGTTCATCAATTATTGATGATGTTTTTACAGACCAATTTAATTATTCGAATGCAATTAGAGCTGATTATAATATTAATAATATCACAAGCAATATTTCATATGATAGACCAGTAATCTTAATTGGCTACGATGAAGATTATGGCCATGCTTGGGTGTGTGATGGTTTTCGTCGATACACTTATTATACTGCTGATTGTGGCTCGACTAGTTCTTATCATTTTCACATGGTCTGGGGTTGGGGTACCGACTATATTGGTTGGTATCAGAGTAACGATTTTACCCCAGATACTTACAATTTTAACAGTGACAGAGAAATGATATATAATATTATACCATAAAACGATGAAAAAACTTATAGTTATTCTAACAGCAATTTCCATTTTTTCTTGTAGCAAATCAGATGAAATGAATCCACAAGTTATTTTGGATGCAGGCTTTACTTTTTCAGTCTATAATTCTCAAAATGAGGATCTATTTGACTTAGAGACACTCAATCACTTTGAAGCAACTGAAATTAAATTGTTTTATGAAGTCGATGGGGAGATTATAGAAATAAATGATCCAAACATGGACTATCCTCGAAACTTTATGCTTTACAAGGCTGACAACGAAAATAGAATACGAATATCTATGAATCATTCTGAAACTTCAGAAAAACCAATTACTTATATCCAATGGAACAATAGTGATACAGATACTATTGAAGTTGTATATGAGCGAATTAATAAATCGATATTTAAAAGAAAAGTCTGGTTAAACGGACAAGAAATTTGGGATTGGACTAAAGATGATTCCAGTTATTATACAATAACCAAGGACATGCCCTGAACAGGCAATTTTTGACTAGTCCTAAATAGGCCTTACAGATTTATGGATTCGTCCGAAGAGCAGCCATTTTAAGCGCTGTGACTGCCGCTTCAACTCCTTTATTGCCATGCTTGCCACCGGCACGGTCCTCTGCCTGCTGAAGGTTCAGAGTGGTGAGTACGCCAAAGATGAAGGGGATCTCATAGTCGAGGTTTAGCTCTGTAATGCCACCGGCCACACCCTGGCAGATATAATCGAAGTGGGGCGTTTCTCCCTGGATCACGCAACCCAGGCAGATCACTGCATGGGGACTGAATTGTTCGGCAACGATACGGGCACCATAGGGTAGCTCAAAAGTGCCGGGTACAACACGTATACTTATATTTTCCCTGGAAACTCCGTGCTTTTGGAGGGTGGACATTGCACCTTCCAAAAGGGAGGATGTTATTGCTTCATTCCATTCTGCAACGACAATGCCGATTTTCATGGACGATCCATCAGGGATCGCTGCCGGATCGTGATCCGACAGGTTTTTCAGACTTGATGCCATGGCGATTAGAGACTCTTTTTAGAGGCTACTCTTCCAATGTATTTTTGGATCTCTCTGCCTTCCGGTGAATCGGGGTAGGTGGATTCAATGTTCTTGTAAGCCTGAAGTGCACCTTCCAGGTCTCCCTTTTCTTCGTAAACAATTCCAAGCTTCTTCAGCATAATGGGAGAGGAGAAACTATTTTCATATTTCTCTATCCCGCTTTTGTATGCAGAAACCGCTTTTCCTAATTCGCCCATTTCAACATAGGCATCGCCCAGGGTGCTGTATTTGGCAGCTCCAACCAGGAGATCCTTGGTTTTGAATTTATTCAGGTAACGGACAGCCTCTTTGTGATCTCCCATCTGATGATAGCAAACGCCTATATAGTAGCGGGCAACTTTGGCTGATTTACTCATGCCATAATCATCTACGATATTCAGGAATCCGGGGTAGGTTCCGTATCCGTTCAAAGCAAGATTGAATGAGTCAAGTTCAAAAAAACGTTCAGCATAGAACATTTCTCCGGCAGCCTCTTCATTCAGGGGTTGCAGATAAAACCGGTTTCCGCCGATTACAACCAGCAGACCAACAATAATTATTCCAAGTACATAGGTAAGACCTTTCTGATTGTCTTCAATAAATTGCTCCGAACGTGTTAAAGCCTGCTCAATTCCTTCCAGGTTCTTATCCGTTTGCTTCTCACTCTTCTTTTTTGACATTATTGCTTGTTTGTTGGATTTTTAACCCAATGTTAATTTTTTATGTATTTGCAAAAACCATAGCGTGCTATAGTGTTAGCCCATGGTACTCAAAAACTTCCGCAAAAGTAATCCTTTTTTGCAAAAATGTGGTTTGAGCTGCCACAAAAATATAATTTTTACTAACATCCATATTACGGGTTGCTGCCAAATACCTTTTTAAGTAAAGGGGTAATGCGGGCAGAGACATCATCCCTGATTTTTTTTTCTTCTTCGGAGACCTTCAGGAACATCCCGTCAAGGGCTTTATTTGTAAGGTAATTGTCAAGCTCGACGTTCACCGGGCTAAATCCGGCCAACTTTCCTGCAATGGAGTTTGCAAGCTTATTCCATGAGCCTGTGAGTGCCTCCCATGCATCTTTGGCCGAGATGGCTCCCACTACATCCTTTTCAGTGGATTTTCTGATTTTTGGTGCATACAAAGCATAAAGATCCTCCCTTGTTGTGCTAACAAGGTACTGGGTGGCCGCATCATCGGCCCCCCTGAGAATGCCAAATGCATCTGTAATGCTCATCTGGGTGATTGTGCTTGCAAATATGGGGGCCACCTCCCTGGCCGCATCTTCTGCTGCCCGGTTGATGCTGAGGACCACATCCTGTACCAGTTTTTCTCCACCCGGGAGCTTTGCCAGGTTATCAATGATTACCGATGCCTCGGGGGGCAGCATTATTTTAACAAGCTCATTCCCATAATAGCCATCTACGGCCGATAGCAGGGAGGAGGCATTTTTTGATCCGGTTATCAGGGCTTCTTTTAATCCCTCGACTACTTCAGCTTCTGTCAGTGGAATATCCGTGGATACCGACTGCATAAGGGTATTCAGTTCAGCGCATCCTGAAAGGAGGATGAAGGGAAAGAGGAATATCAATACTTGTTTTTTCATCACTTACCAGTTTTTTTTGAGCACATTAAGATAGCTGAAATTTTACTTAAAAGTTTTGTAATTTTGTGTATGCATCTGAAATCACTTTCCCTTGTCAATTTTAAGAATTATGAACAGGTGGATATTCCGCTTTGTGAAAAGATCAACTGTTTCGTTGGTGAAAACGGGGTAGGGAAAACCAATGTGCTGGATGCTGTTCATTACCTGGCGTTGTGCAAGAGTAATCTGAATCCTGTGGATACGCAAAATATCCGCTATGACCAGGAATTCTGTGTGGTCCAGGGTGTTTTTCAGAGGCTCGACAGGGAGGAGAATATTTTCTGTGGCATCCGAAGGCAAAAGAAAAAGCAGTTCAAGAGGAATCAGAAGGAGTATCAAAAATTAGCGGAGCATATCGGGCTCATACCCCTGGTGATGGTTTCTCCATTCGACAGTGTATTAATAAATGGAGGAAGCGAAGAGCGACGGAAGTTTATGAATAGTGTGGTAGCACAATACAGCCGGGTCTACCTTGATAATATGATCCAGTATAACCGGGCTCTGACCCAGCGCAATCGCCTGCTGAAAGATTTTGCAGCCTCCAGGAGTTTTAACAACGAGATGCTGGAGGTATGGGACGACCAGCTTATTCGCTTTGGAGAACCCATCTACCAGGAACGGAAGAGATTTGTAAGTGAAATTTTGCCTGTATTCGGGAAATACTATGAATATGTATCGGGTAAGCGGGAGAAGGTGTCGCTAAGTTACAAGACGCAACTTGAAGAAGGCGATTTTGCCGGGGGACTGAAGGCCACGCGTGAGAAGGACAGGATCCTTCAGTACACCACTTACGGGATCCACAAGGATGATCTGGATATGAAACTGGGGGATCACAGTCTTAAGAAAAGCGGATCCCAGGGGCAGCAAAAAACCTTTCTTGTGGCGCTTAAACTGGCAGAGTTTGAATTCATCAGGAAACTAACTGAAATTCCTCCAATCCTGCTGCTGGACGATATTTTTGATAAATTTGATTCCCTCAGGGTAAAGCAAATCATACGCCTGGTGGCTGAGAATAATTTTGGACAGATCTTCATTACTGATACCAATGAAGCAAGGTTGCTGGGTATCCTGAATTCCATTCCGGCCGATCACCGGGTATACAATATTGATCATGAGGGCAACATAAACCTTTCGGAAAAACAGGATGAAGAGAAAAGAGATTAAACGCATCGATTCCCTGCTTGACCAGTTTGTGAAGGCAAACGGGCTTGAAACGGGTCTTGCCGAATACAGATTGACCAAATCATGGAAGGATCTTCTGGGGGTTTCTGTGGCAAAAAAGACCAAAAGCCTGAAGATCTATAAGCGCACCCTATTTGTCAGTCTTCATTCCTCGGTGGTGCGAAATGAACTCGAAATGATTAAGGATTCACTCATCCCACGCCTCAATGAGGCCGCAGGAATGAAGGTGATTGACGACATCGTATTCCGCTGATCAGAATCTTTCAGAGGAAGGGAAGAAAAAGGTAGCTTCCAGCTCTGCATTTTCGTCCGAATCAGATCCATGAACTGCATTTGCCCTCATGGAATCCGCGTACATCTTGCGAATGGTTCCTTCCTCGGCGGTTTCCGGATCGGTTGTACCGATCAGTTTCCTGTAAGCCTCAACTGCATCCTCTTTTTCCAGCACTGCAACTACGATGGGGCCGGATATCATAAATTCTACAAGGTCGTCGTAAAATGGACGGCCAAGATGTACTTCATAAAAACGCTCCGCTTCACCACGGGTCAGATGCAGCATTTTCAAGGCCGTAATTTTAAATCCGGCCTCTGAAATTTTATACAGAATGGGACCGATATACCCTTTTTCTACAGCCTTAGGCTTTATGATTGTAAATGTGTAATGTCCGGCCATAAATCTTTTTTTTTTGGTAATGCATATTAACAAATTAAACTGTGCTTTGTTATATGGCCTTCAATATTTTTTACCTTTGAAACACTTTTTGAAAGGATGAGCATGCTTAGTGAAAGTAATAAAGAGGTCATTAACAGTTGGTTACATAATGCGTCAAAAGTTGCAATTCTGACACACACCAATCCGGACGGCGATGCAATAGGATCGAGTCTGGCCCTGGCCCTGGCCCTTCAAAAGAAAGGAATGGATGCCCAGGTGGTGATTCCCGACGGTCTGCCCGATTTTTTGAGGTGGCTGCCAGGGATCCGTCTCTCTACGACCTATGCATATAAAAAGGAGAAGGCAGGCAGAATCATTGACGATGCAGATCTCATTTTCTGTCTCGATTTCAATGACCCGGCCAGACTGAATGGTGTTCAGGAGCTACTTCAAAAATCCGGGGCCAGGAAGGTTCTCATCGATCATCACCAGGATCCGGTCGATTTTACTGATCTGTCCATCACAGAGACATGGAGGGGGTCGGTGGGCGAGATGATATATGTTTTTCTGGATGAGTTGTTCGGTTCAGAAATTATCGACAAGGATATCGCAAGCTGCCTTTATGTGGCCATCATGACCGATACGGGTAATTTTAATTATGCAAGCAGCTATCCGGAGATCTTTTATGTAATGGGAGATTTGATGAAATTTGGCATCGATAAGGACCGGATCTACAGTTCAGTGTATGATGCCTTCTCCGAAGACCGCATGCGACTGCAGGGTTATAGTATGCAGGAGAAGATGGTAGTCCTGCCCCAGTACCATACCGCTTATATAAGTCTGACCGAGGAAGAGCTCAAACGCTTTAATCATCGCAAGGGCGATACGGAAGGTTTTGTAAATATTCCCTTTTCAGTAAAGGGGGTCAGGTTCACTGCGCTTTTTGTTGAAAAAAAGGATTTAATCAGGGTCTCTTTTCGATCGAGAGGGAATTTCCCTGTAAACAAAGTTGCCGCTGAGCATTATCGGGGAGGCGGCCATATCAATGCTGCCGGTGGCGATTCCCTGCTATCCATGGAAGAAACCCTTCGCAAATTTGAATCACTTCTGCCTGAATATTCAAAATATTTTAAAGATGAATAGGCTTTTGCCTGCTTTGATGGCCATCCTGCTGATGAGCTGTGATCCACCTGTACAGGAGCAGGCCGTAAGCCATATGGATGCTTACCAGGAACAGTTTGTGAAAACCAATCGCTACATGCTCAGGAGGCACCAGGATCAAATATCTGCCTTTGTGGAACGCGTGGGATGGGATGCCAGGCCCAGTGAAACAGGGCTTTGGATTGTTGTGGAGGACAGCGGAAAAGGACCAGCCATTGTTGACAATTGTATTGTGAGCTTTACTTTTTCTTCTTCGCTGCTGGATGGGACACCCTGCTATGAAGCCACAGACCAGGCTCCCAAACAGATTGTACTTGGAAAGGGAGGGATTGAATCAGGGGTGGAAGAGGGCCTGAAGCATTTGAAGCAGGGAGGTAGCGCTATTTTCCTGATTCCGCCTCACCTGGCTCATGGAAATTTTGGGGATAGGGACAGGATCCCTGGCAATTCAGTGCTTATATACAGGATTGAGGTAAAAGATGTTCGCTAATTATGCTATTTTTGCACAATAATTCACAGTGTGATCTGTTTGAAAAGATGATGAAATCAGTATATACAAGGAGTGTTGCAATTATTTTAGCCCTGATGGCTTTGGTGCTGTTACCGGCTTGCGTTGAAGAAGTGGATGAAGGTGCAGAGAAACTAGCCCAGGAGGAGCGCTTTTTTAATCTCTACATGGGAGCTACCTTTCAGGATACCATAGCCCCGCCTACTGCCAGTGGACTTTATTTTATTGAGATCACTGAAGGAACAGGTGAAACTCCGGGAGAAGGCGATTGGGTTTGGGTGAATTACGTGGGGTACAGAATTCCGGGCAATGTGGTGGTTGATACCTATATCGAAAATGTGGCTGAGGACAACAGTCTCTACCTTGAGTCCACAATTTACGGTCCTTTCAAGATGCAGAACGATGCCCGCATGGACGCACTCACCGAGGGATTCTCCCTGATGAAAGAGGGTGGGGAAGCGATTCTCTGCTTTACAAGTGAGCTGGGTTACGGTTCAGCGGGAACCACGCTTATGAAAGATATACCTGCCTATCAGTCCATGAAATATGAGCTTCAGTTGCTTGAAGTCATCGGGGATATAGAAACCTACGAAGACCAAAGAATCCTTTCCTATGTGGATACCATCGCTGGTGTGGATACTATTTATGATGCCTATACGGAGACTGTCATGTATTATGTCCTTGATTCGATCGTGGAAAGCGGGAATCCAGTAGTAAACGATTCAGTAGTAGAGATTGCCTACAAGGGTTACCTGGTGGATGGTCGCGTATTTGATGAAAGTGACGAGGACAGTCCTTATTCATTTACAGTGGGCGATTATGACGCTAGTACCTCTCCCATCTCTGGCTGGCATCTGGGAGTGGCCCGTTTCAAAGAGGGGGAAAAGGGCAGGCTGATCATACCATATGAACTGGCTTATGGAGAAGATGGAAGCGTTACCAGTAACCAGGTGAGCATTCCGCCTTACGAAACCCTGGTATTTGATATTGAGGTGGTGTCGGTCAGTGCAGATGATGATGACGATACCGGGGACGACGAATAGTTCAAACCCACCAGTATCTAAGATCCAATCAGAAAAATAACAGGTCTTTTATGGAGGGAAGGACACTTCTCTTTCTTCCAGTTGCCAATGGATTTTGTCCGGATGAATTCCGTGTCCATGGTGATGTCGGCTGCAACACAGAGCAAGGTCGATGGATCGCAGGAGGTGATGATGTCCTCAAACAGGCCATCGTTGCGGTAAGGAGCTTCGATAAATATCTGTGTTTCACCGCTTCTTTTAACCTGCAGCTCCATTTCCTTGATCTTCTTGATTCGCTCGGGACGTTTTACAGGGATATAGCCATGAAAAGTGAAGGCTTGTCCGTTCATCCCGGAAGCCATCAGCGAGAGAAGGATGGATGAGGGTCCCGTAAGGGGTACTACCCTGATTCCCTTCTCATGAGCGGCCTTCACCACAAGTGCTCCGGGGTCTGCTACTCCGGGAACGCCTGCATCGGAAAGTACGGCTGCATCGGTTCCATTCAGAACTTCTTCAAGAAACTCGGGAACCTCCTCATGTGCGGTATGCTCGTTTAACTCATAAAACAAAAGCGCATCGATATCAATGCTTCGGTCGAGGCTCTTAAGATACCTGCGGGCATTTCTCAGGTTCTCTACAATATAGACTTTAACCCGGCTGGTTAGTTCGGGCACAGCTGCAGGAATGCATTGGGTGGTATCTGGGTTTCCAAGGATGTTTGGGACAAGGTAGAGGACTCCGGGCATCAGTTTTTTTATAAAAATAATGATAACTTCGTGAACATTGTTACACAATTCCAGATCAATTGAAAATTACCTTTCTTGGAACAGGCACCTCACAGGGCGTTCCGGTTATTGGCTGCAGCTGTCCGGGTTGTAAATCGGATGATCTGCACGATAAACGGCTCCGCTCCTCCATCCTGGTGGAGCAGGATGATCAGGTGATTGTGATTGATACGGGTCCCGATTTCAGGCAGCAGATGCTCAGAGCAAAGGTGAACAGGCTGAATGCGGTACTTTATACGCATGAACACAGAGATCACATTGCCGGCCTTGATGATATAAGGGCCTACAATTTCATCCAAAAAAGTTCAATGGATATTTATGCTGAGGAACGTGTGATAAGGTCCCTCAACAGCATGTTTCCTTACATATTTGCTGAAAAAAAATATCCCGGAGTTCCCCAGGTAGCCATGCATGCCATTTCATCAGAGCCTTTCAGCATTGGCAGCCTGGAGATTATTCCCATCAGGATGATGCACTACCGTTTGCCGGTCCTGGGTTTCAGGATCGGAGATTTTGCCTACCTTACAGATGCTAATTATATCTCAGAACAGGAGAAGGAGAAACTTTTTGGAGTAAAAAGCCTGGTGGTTAATGCCCTGAGACGTGAAACTCATATCTCCCATTTCACCCTTTCACAGGCGGTAAGCCTTATAGAGGAATTGAGTCCCAGGGAGGCTTACCTTACCCATATTTCCCACCAGATGGGACCTTGCAAAGCAGTGAATGATGAATTGTCATCCAATATCCGGACTGCCTATGATGGTCTTGTCCTGGAACTGTAAGGTGTGATCTGGTTCATTTCTTTTCCCGAAGACAGAAACAGGATGGCGGTTAAGATGGACAGCACCAGGAAGATGGTTCCTGCCAGGGTCAGCGCCTGTGGCAGGGAGTAAATGTCTTTAATCCAACCCAGAAGGGGGGCCGTAAGGGCGAAAAGCAGCCTTATCACAAAATTACGCACCGATAATACAGTGGCCCTGATGTGGGAAGCTGTAACCCGGTTTATATAGTCTTTCAGAACCGGGGTTGCATATCCCCTTACAAGGTAAAACAGGTAGAGTATGATTAAACCGGTTGAGACCTGAAAGCGTCCCAGGGCCAGGTAGCCCAGGGGGATTGTAAGGGCGATTATGAGAATGGACCATTTTTGTCCCAGCTTCGACTCCAAACGATGCGCAGTATAGGAGGTAATGGCAACCGTCAGGTTCAGGCTGGTCCACAAAAGTCCGAACCATTTGATTTCAATCCCAATATGTTCAAAGAAAGGCTGGGCAAACCAGGCCATGGTCAGGGTAGCTGTTCCAATAATGGCACTGAAGAGGATGTTTCGCCTGAGCGATCTGTCCTCGAACAAGGCAAACCTGGCAATGTGTACGATTTCCATGATTCCAGCTTTCATAAGAGGAACCTTCCTTATGGGTTCAACCAGAGTAATCGCAGCAGGAAGCGCAATGAATGCAACAAAGGACTGGGCGATGTAGGGTGTCCTCAGGGTAATCCCTGCCAGTAATCCGCCAATAATGCCAGCCGCAGCTTCCGAAATGTTGCCCAGGGATACAATACGGCCTTCGAAGCGTGAATATTTTTTCTCCTCACCCTTCTCCAGCAAGGAATCGTAGAGCATGGCCGAATCTGCACCGGAGATACAGCTCTGCCCAATCCCCAGGATGACCTCTGCAATCAGGAAACCTAAAAAGCCATAGCTGAAGCTATAGGTTGCAAAACCCAGGGTTCCAAAAATGGCCCCAAGGATCAGGGTCTTTCTCCGTCCAATTACATCGGCCAGGTACCCGGAGGGTATTTCCAGTACAACAATGGCAATTGAATAAATCGCCTGCAATACCATGATGTCTTTCATAGAGAGGTTGTTACTCTCATAAAAGGGGACCACAATGGGCATATATAGCATGAACCATTTGGCGATCTTGATCAGGTAGAGCCTGTATATATTTGGATGAATATTTTTGATGCGGATAGCTTATTCGTGCAAAACTAAAAAAACCATGGGATCCTCCTTAGATGTTTTAGAAAATATTTATGGAATTGGCTTTGTAGCTATCTTTAGTCAAGAATATTTAATCATGGGAATGACAGTTATAGAAAAGATTCTGGCCTCGCATTCGGGGAAGGATAGGGTTTTACCTGGCGAGATTGTGGATGTTAAAATCGATGCAAGGGTCGCGCGCGATTTTGGGGGGGCAAATGTCGTTAAGAATATGCTTGATCACCAGCTCAATCTTGACGATGCGTCCTTAACCTTTTTCACTTTCGACTGTAATCCCACCGGTTCGGATCAGAAATATGCGACCAATCAACACATTTGCCGGCAATATGCCCGTGAGCAGGGGATAGGAGTCTATGATATTGACAAAGGGATTGGGACCCATGTTCTTATAGAGGAAGGCCTGGCCTGGCCCGGTTCTACGGCAGTTTCAACCGATTCCCATGCAAATATCCTGGGTGCAATAGGCGCCTTTGGTCAGGGCATGGGAGATAAGGATATTGCTGCTTCCTGGCACAATGGAGCCACCTGGTTTAAGGTGCCGGCAAGTGTAAAAATCGTATTTGAGGGTTTTCCTGAAGCAGAGATATCGGCCAAGGATATTGTTTTGAATTTGCTCAGTCACTTTGGAGCCAGCTCCCTTTTAGGGTATGCCGTGGAGCTTGAAGGTGAACTGATTGATTCTCTGACCCTGGATCAAAGGATTACCATATCGTCCATGGCCACAGAAATGGGAGCCATTATTTTATTATTCCCCCCCAATAAGGAGGTGCAACTTTATTGCGAATCCAGGACCGGGCGAAAAATTGACTTGGTTCTTGCAGATTCTGATGCCACTTACGAGAAGATATTTACCCTGGATGCAAAGACTTTTGTTCCGAGAATTTCTCTTCCGGGAAAGCCTCATGATACTTCCCTTATACCTGAGCGGAAAATATGGATAGATTCTTCATTTATCGGCAGTTGCACCAATGGTAGAATCGAAGATATGAGAAGTGCTGCTGCTATTTTGAGGGGACGGACTGTAGCCCCGGGAGTGGTGCTGAAGATTGTTCCGGCCACGGACAAAGTGTGGCAGCAGTGTCTTGAGGAGGGGCTGATTGAAGTCTTTAAAGAATCCGGTGCCCTGGTTTCCAATGCAGGCTGCGCAGGCTGTGCGGCCGGTCAGGTTGGGCAGAATGGTCCCGGCGAAGTGAGCATCAGCACCGGGAACCGGAATTTTCCAGGAAAGCAGGGTAAGGGAGAGGTCTACCTGGCCTCACCGGTAGTTGCAGCGGCCTCTGCCATTGCCGGATATATTTCTGATCCGGCCCATCTGCCAGCCCATCCCGAATCCAGACCTTCAGTTCAAGTCAGCGCTCATGAAAAAAAGCCGATACAAACTGATATTCATACTGCCAGGCCAGAAGAGCTCAGAGGCAGAGCCTGGTTTATTCCCCGGGATAACATTGATACTGATATGATTTATCACAATCGCTATCTCTCCATCACGGATATAGACCAGATGGGACAGTATACCTTTGACAACCTGGAGGGTTATGAGGACTTTGCTTCCAGGGTTAAGCCCGGGGATATTATATTTACCGGGAAAAATTTCGGGTCGGGCAGTTCGCGTCAACAGGCTGTGGATTGTTTTGCTTCTCTTGGAGTGCGCTGTCTTGTTGCAGAATCTTTCGGGGCCATATACGAACGGAATGCTATCAATGCAGCATTCCCGATTCTCAGTTCTCAACAGATCATAGCGCTTAAACTTGAAGACGGAGACGAAATCAAGGTCAATTTGAGAAGCGGTGAGCTCATTAACCTCACAAAGGATCTCGTGGCAAAAGCCTCACCCTTTTCGGATGTTCAGATGGAGATATACAAGAAAAACGGATTGTTTTAAAGTATCATTATTATGAGATTGATTATACCTGAGGGATATAAGCCCCTCATCAACCTTAAGGAAACAGAGAGAGCGATTGAGATGATGAAAGATCATTTTGAAATGGGCCTTGCATCTGATCTTCGTTTAAGAAGGGTTACAGCCCCACTTTTTATGTTGAAAGGGACCGGGCTGAATGATGACCTTCACGGATTTGAGAAAGCCATTAGCTTCAAGGTGAAAGATTTTCGAAACGAAGAAGCTGAAGTTGTAATGTCGCTTGCAAAATGGAAGCGGATGATGCTGCGGGACTATGATATTCGGACCGGCTATGGTATCTATACCGATATGAATGCACTCAGACCCGATGAGGAGCTGGATAACCTGCATTCGGTATATGTGGACCAGTGGGATTGGGAAAAAGCCATTTTGCCCGGCGAGCGAACCCTGGATACACTGAAAAATGCAGTCAGGAAGGTGTGGGATAATGTGAAGAGAAGTGAATTTTTCCTCCATACTTTCTATCCGGTCATTGTGCCTGAGTTGCCCGAAGAGATCAGCTTCATCCATGCCGAACAGCTGTATGAAAAGTATCCCGATCTGTCCAGCAAGGAACGCGAGGATAAAATTGCAGAGGAACTTGGCGCCGTATTCATTATTGGGATCGGAGCAGACTTGCCCGACGGTAAACCCCACGACCGGCGCGCTCCTGACTATGATGACTGGAGTACTGAAACCGTGGATGGATATAAAGGACTGAATGGTGATATCATCGTCTGGAACGCTGTTCTGAAGTGTGCAGCCGAACTTACCTCCATGGGGATTCGGGTAGACAAGGATGAGATGATGAGGCAACTCGAGATCACCGGAACCCAGGAACGCACCGATCTGCTTTTCCACCGTCGCCTGCTGAATGACGAACTCCCTTCATCCATCGGTGGAGGAATCGGGCAGTCCAGAACCGCCATGCAGTTGCTTAAAAAGGCCCATATAGGTGAAATACAGTCGGCCGTGTGGCCCGGCGAAATGGTGAATCACTGTATGCGTTGCAACATAAAATTGATATAGTAATTAGCAAGTAGTAATTAGTAAGTAGTAATTAGTAACTAGTAAGTAGTAATTAGCAAGTAGTAATTAGTAAGTAGGAGATAGTAAGGATGCATGCTGCGCATGCAGTAAGTAGGTAAGTAGGTAAGTAAGCATGCTGCGCATGCAGTAAATGGTAAATAGCAAGATATTTATGCCACGGACATTTGTTGAGAAGATATTTGATGCTCCCAGGGGAGCCATCGTGTTCAGGAAACCCGACCTGGTGCTGACCCATGATAATACCTCCAGTATTTACAAGACCTTTGAGAAAATGGGAGGGAAAAAGGTCTTTGATCCCGACCGACTGGTAGTGGTCCTTGATCACAATGCTCCGCCTACGAGTTCCGCTCTGGCTAATTCCTACAGTTCTATAAGGGAATTTGTGGCAGCGCAGGGAGTGGAGAAGTTCCACGATGCAGGGGATGGAATTTGTCACCAGCTCATGGCCGAACATGTAAAACCCGGTATGATTGTGGTTGGAAGCGATAGTCATACCTGTACTGCAGGTGCATTTAATGCGCTGGCTGCAGGAATAGACCGCACCGAAGCGGCCGGATTGTGGCTCAGGGGGGAAACCTGGTTTCGCGTTCCGGGCTCATTAAAAATAAGCCTTTCAGGATGCCTGAAACAGGGGGTTTATGCAAAAGACCTGAGCCTGTGGATTATCGGGATGATTGGTTCAGCAGGAGCAAACTACCTGTCTATTGAGTATCATGGAGAAGGGGTAGGGACTCTTTCTGTTTCTGATCGGATGACCCTGGCTAACCTGGCTTCAGAAATGGGCGCCAAGAATGCAGTATTTCCTTCCGACCAGGTTTTAAATGAATACCTGGGAAGGGAAGCCGAAGGTGTCTGGGCAGATGAGGGAGCTGAGTATGAGCAGGAAATTTCAATAGACCTGGGTGAGATTTACCCCCTGGTTGCAGCACCCCACCATGTGGATCACGTGAAGGCACTTGCCGAGGTGGCTGGACTGGAGATTCACCAGGGCATGATCGGAACCTGCACCAACGGACGAATTGAGGATCTTAGAGAAGCTGCAGCCATTCTGAAGGGAGCAAAAGTTAAAGCAGGAGTACAGCTCCTTATCATTCCGGCATCTAAAAAGATATACATGCAGGCCATTGAAGAGGGCCTGATCACCATTTTCCTGGAAGCCGGGGCCAATGTGCTGAGTGCTTCCTGCGGACCCTGTCTTGGCACAGGACAGGGAATCCCGGCAGATAACTACCGTGTAATCTCCTCTGCCAACAGGAATTTCCTCGGTCGAATGGGGAATGCGAATGCTGAAATATACCTGGCCTCACCCGCGGCTGTGGCCCTGAGTGCCATTTTTGGTAAAATACAGGACCCCCGCGTCAGTAGGGGTGCCGAGAAATATCCATCCCGCAGCGGATCATCCGGGGTAGTCACCATCGACGAAAATGAATCGAGACGGGAACATGCTGTATGGGACTATTCCGATTGTGACAACCTGAATACGGACCAGATGTTTGCAGGAAACCTTACCTACAAAGTGCAAAGTTCAGATCCCGAAGAGATACTTCCACACCTCTTTGCGGGTTTTGATCCCCGTTTTTCAGGCGAGGTCAAGGCGGGCGATGTGATCCTGGGAGGAGAGAACTTCGGATGTGGAAGTTCCAGGGAACACCCCTCCGTAGGACTGGCACATGCCGGTGTGAAGGCTGTAATTGTAAAATCAGTTAACCGGATCTTCTACCGTTCAGCCATCAACCAGGGCCTTCCCGTGATGGTGCTTCCTGAAGCTGTTAATGCCTATCAGTCAGGAGACAGGGTGGAGGTTGATCTTGCTGCTGGAACCGTTGCAATAGGGGGAAAGATACTCCCCTTTGAACCTTTGCCCGAGAAGCTTTTGAAGATTCTTGAGAGCAAGGGATTAGTCAATTGGATACTTGGGCAATAAATTTTCATTTTTTATTATCTTTGCATCGCTTTTGGGATTTCCTGGAAGCAAAAGCATTGTTTTTTGGTTACTCGAAGCAAAATGCTCCTCATGAGCTCGAAAGCTTCGCTTTCTCGGTTCCGTAGCTCAGTTGGACAGAGCAACAGCCTTCTAAGCTGTGGGTCGCGCGTTCGAATCGCGCCGGAATCACAAAAATAGCCGCCCATTAGGCGGCTATTTTTGTGATCACGAAGGACGTAGTCCTGAGTAATCACATAATAAAAGGGCGGCTATTTTTGTGATCACGAAGGACGTAGTCCTGAGTAACCGAATCCGCCGAATCCTCCGAAGGTGGATGAGCTCATGAGCATACGGAGTATGCGAATAACCACAAAATGCCTGGTTCACCTTATGGTGGGCCGGGCTTTTTATATGGTTGGATTGTGATGAGAACGTCCAAACTGAGGCAGCATAGCTGTCGAGCCAATGAGACAACACAGTAGTCGAATAATCGCGCCGGAATTACAAAAAGATAGACTGTTTTCATTAAACATGAATTCCCCAAAGAGTGAGTTTTCAATATTTGGGTAGTAAGTTTGGTTTTTATATTTTGCGGTAGAAGCATTGTAACAACTACGATATTAAACTCATAGAAA
Organism: uncultured Bacteroides sp.; assembly: GCA_964601975.1. Taxonomy (GTDB): domain Bacteria; phylum Bacteroidota; class Bacteroidia; order Bacteroidales. The sequence continues at coordinate 9,442 of CAZRPW010000056.1, read as the reverse complement.
ATTAGAGTAAGCCCTTGTGCTATTAAAACAGTATTCTTATGAAGTATTATTTATTGAATTGTATTGGGATGGGATTGTGTATCTTATTATTAAGTAACTGTGCTCCTGTTCAAAATCAAGAAGATCTGTTACATGGACCATTGCGGGTAAGTGAGAGAAATCCCAGGTATTTTACAGATGACAGTGGTAAAGCAATATACCTGACAGGTTCTCATACCTGGAATAATCTGGTGGATATGGCTTTTGCGGATTCTCTGGGAGGTTTTGATTTTGTCGAATATTTACAATGGTTAAAGGGGTACAACCATAACTTTATTCGTCTTTGGGCGTGGGAGTTAATTAATTGGAATACGCCAGGGCATCTTTATGAAGTAAAGGATTATCAGATAGCTCCTCAGCCCTGGGCACGATCGGGCAATGGAACAGCCTTGGATGGAAAACAGAAGTTTGACCTAAGCCTTTTTAATCCTGTTTATTTTGACCGCTTAAAGGAGCGGGTGGAACAGGCAGCAGACGAGGGTATATATGTGTCAATTATGCTTTTCGAAGGATGGGGGCTACAGTTCGCTACCAGGGCATTTGAGAACCATCCCTTTCATCCGGATAACAATATAAATGGGGTAAATGGAGATTCTGACCATGATGGAAGTGGAGTTGAAATTCACACATTGGAAAACCCGGAGATTACGGCCATACAAGAAGCATATATCCGAAAGGTGATAGATGTAGTCAACGAATTCGATAATGTACTGTATGAAATATCCAATGAGAATCATGCTCCTTCAACTGAATGGCAATACCACATGATCGCTTTTATTAAAGAATATGAAAAGAAACTTGAAAAACAACATCCTGTGGGCATGACCTATCAATATAAAGGTGGAAGCAATGAGATACTGGAAAAAAGTCCGGCTGACTGGATTTCACCCAATCCTCAGGGTGGGTACCGCGACAATCCTCCACCATCTGATGGTTCAAAGGTCATCCTGACAGATACCGATCATCTATGGGGAATTGGGGGCAACAGTGTTTGGGTCTGGAAGAGTTTTCTTCGTGGACTTAATCCTATATTTATGGATTGTTATGATAGCAAGGTGTTGACCTGGAAATCAGATTCAGCCTGGGTTGAACCTTTGCGAAAAAGTATGGGATATACACGGATGTTTGCGCAGCGGATGGATTTGATTAACATGATTCCTGACCCCGACCTGTCTTCATCAAAATACTGTCTCGCAAACAACGGCCTGGAATATTTAATTTATATTCCTGATAGTTTACAGGTAACTTTAAATCTCGAGGGTGTTTCAGGGTCTTTTAAAGTGGAGTGGTTTGATCCTTGCAGTGGAGAATTTATGGAATCTGATTCCCAAAAGGGAGGAAGCAAGTTGTCTTTTAAATCCCCCTTTGATACGCATGAAGTGGTACTGCACCTTAAAGCAAAATAAAGACCTCCAGTATCCATTGAATGGATGATACCCTTCAGGTTTCTATAGTATAAAGGCAGCCCATACCGGAGCAGGTATTTCACTCTCCAATCTTTCTTGATTAAGTTTCTGTAATGCGAACTGAATTGTTTTTGGTACAAGCGCTTAGAGTAATAAAAGACGCAGTCCTGAGTATTGTTCAGCTCTTCTTTAGCAGAGCTATTGCAATGTATTCCCATTCTTCGGTGAGAGAAAGCTCAGGAACATTTTTTCCAGCGCGTTTATACCAGTAAGCAGCATTTCCGATATCGCCTTCAACCCTATGAAGGTAGGCGTGTACCCAGGATCCGTCCTTGCCGGGTAAGTTTTGAGCAATGCTGTGAGCGCTCTCCCAGTCTCCAGAAGCATCCAGCAACAGCGCCTGGAGCAGGGGAGGGATATCGTCCTGAACGGATCCGCTGTCTTTCATATCCAGGAATTCTTCAAATGTAATCATAACATGAATTTTTTACCTGTTTCCGAACTGTGCCACACAAGTTAAAAAAAAGAGAACTTCTGATCGGCCATATGTGACTGTTTCTTTTATGTTTAACAATTAGTTCCTGTTTTTATCTTTGTTGAGTAAAATTCATCCGCCCGGCCCTTTGTTTCAGTGCTTACATTTTCTTTATATTTACATAAAGATTTAATAGAATGATAGAATCATTTCAGTTCTCTTCACTGCCTGAAATCCATTTTGGAAGGGGCAAAAGACAAGAGCTTTTCTCTCTTGTTCCGGGATATGGCAAGAATGCACTCTTACTTACAGGATCTTCTTCAATTCATAATTCTGGTCATGGAGATGAGATTATTTCCGGACTGAAGGCTGCTGGGGTCAACCTCTACCATGAAGTGATCGCACATGAGCCTTCTCCTTCGCTGGTGGATGGAATTGTCGATAGGCATAGAGCTAATAGTATTGATGTGGTTATTGCAGTGGGTGGTGGCAGTGTGATGGATGCAGGAAAGGCTGTATCGGCAATGATTCCTGTTGATGGTAGTATAAAGCTTTACCTGGAAGGCATAGGGGACCGGGAACACCCTGGTGATAAAATTCCATTTATAGCCTTGCCAACTACTTCAGGTACAGGTAGTGAAATGACCAAAAATGCGGTGATTTCGGAGGTGGGAGAACAGGGGTTTAAGAAATCACTCCGACATAATAATTTTATTCCGGAAATTGCGATTATCGATCCCGAGATGACACTTTCTTGTCCGGCAGACTTAACGGCAACTTCGGGGATGGACGCATTTACCCAGTTACTGGAATCCTATGTTTCCCGTATGGCAAACCCCATGTCAGATGCCCTTGCATTGCAGGGGTTAAAGCAGATAAAGAAGTATCTGCTCCGTGCCTTTCTTGAGGGAGATAATAACCTTGAAGCCAGATCAGGGATGGCCCTGGCTGCAATGTTTTCAGGGATAACCTTGTCACATGCCGGACTGGGTCTTGTACATGGTTTTGCTTCTCCTCTCGGTGCCTGCTTTGATATCCCCCACGGAGTGGTTTGTGGATCTTTAATGGCTCCTGTATTTGCTAAAACCATTGAAAACCTTGAAGAACATCCCGATCATCCGGCTTTACAAAAGCTGGTTATAGTCAGCAAGGTGTTTGCAGATTTTAAATATAAAACCGATGCAGAGTACCTCCAGTCATTTAAGGAGAAATTGATTCATATTACCAGCCTACTTGAGGTGCCGCGGCTTTCTGAATACGGTTTTAAGGAAGAGTCAATTCCGAAGATTGTTGAACTTACCTCTCATAAATCACATCCGGTTACCTTATCTGATTCTCAGATGGCAGAGCTTTTAAGAGATAGGATTTAGTCGTCTGTTTCGGAACTGAAGAGTGAAATTATACTTTTGTAATCAATGGAGAAATAATCTTCGCTAATCTCTTTTTCATGGAGGTTTTCAAAAGCAGATCCTGATTCAAGCTCATTGAAGCTTCGTGTAGTCCACATTTCAGGATTTGTAAAAGGATTAAGTGCCGGGTCGTAGTTTATCGTAGTTCCGTCGCTGTAAAATTTAATAGGTTCCTCTTCGTGATCTTTCAGATAAACAATGAGACTGTCATAATAGACACAAAAAAACTCATACCCATTAAGGTGATCCACACCAATGGAGTAAAACTTATCCGTAAATCCCGGATTAATCCAGTCTCCATCGGAAAACTCAGACGCGTAAGGGAGTACATATATCGGGGTAGTAGTTTTGTTACGAATTGAGATATATGAATAATCATCATTATTGCATCCCCAAAAGGTTGTCAGAGCAAGTATGAAAGCCAGTGTCCTCATTAATTATTATTTGGAACTTCTATTCCCAAATTAGACATAAACAACTTAATGGCGATGGCAAGGAGTATAATTCCAAAGAATTTTTTCAGTATGTGTAATCCACTGGGTCCTAGCACACGTTCAAAAGAGGTTGTGAGTCGGAGGACAAGATAGACAATTATCATATTTAATGAAAGGGCAATGAGAATATTTATGGAATGATACTCAGCCCTTAAGGATAATAGTGTTGTGATTGATCCGGCTCCTGCAATAAGCGGAAAGGCTATGGGCACGATTGCTCCACCGCCACCTTCTTCGTGTTTGAAAAGGGTAATTCCCATCACCATTTCAAGTCCCATCAGAAAAAGAATCACTGAGCCTGCAATGGCAAAAGAGGAGATGTCAACTCCAAAAACGCCAAGGAGTGGTTCTCCGATGAAGTGAAAAAGCAGCATAATTGCAAAGGCAACCAGGGTCGTTTTCATGGGGAAAAGGGCGCCTGTTTTTTCCTTTATATCCAGTATGATCGGTATGGAACCGAGTATATCAATAATCGCAAAAAGCACCATGAAGGCTGCTACGATTTCCATGAGGTCGATATGCATAGTTGATCAATTTTTTAAGAGTCTGCAAAGATGTGGTTTTTCGATCGATCCCGAATGTGAATCCCTTAAACATTTTTATGTTGTTTAATACTTGTTTGAAAACATTTCCCCCTCTTATTTGTATATCTATAAGCAAATACTTTACAAACTTTACAAACTTTACAGACTTTACAAACTTCGATCATGGACTTCACAGACTTTTCAACATTAGATATCGGGGCGAAGGCGCCCGAATTTACTTTACCAGCCACCGATGGAAACGTATATGCACTTTCAGATTTCAGCGATGAATACCTGGTGATCTTCTTTACATGTAACCATTGCCCCTATGTGATTGGTTCCGATGGAGTTACCCGGAGAACTGCAGAGCAATTTGCTCCCAGGGGTGTAAGATTTATAGGGATTAACTCCAACAGCGCAGGTACCTACCAGGCTGATGATTTTCCACACATGGTTCAAAGGATGAAGGAGCATGGTTTTCCATGGATTTATCTCTATGACGAAAGCCAGGAAGTGGCACTGGCCTATGGGGCATTGCGGACTCCCCATTTCTATGTGTTTAACAGGGAAAGAGAATTGGTATATACCGGAAGGGCTGTGGATCAGCCGAAGGATTCCTCGAAGATTACCGTAAATGATCTGGACCGTACACTTGAGGAACTGATTTCTGGAAAATCGGTGACTGTTCCTGTAAGTAATCCCATAGGTTGCAATGTGAAGTGGAATGGAAAGCAGAAGCACTGGATGCCGAACAATGCATGTGATCTTGTATGATCAGGCTAAATAGGTTCTTCTAATACGCTGTTTACCCAGATGAATTCTGCTTTTCACAGTACCAATGGGTATGTCCATTTGCTGCGCTATTTCCTTGTAGGAGTATCCCGATAGCATCAAATTTATAGGTTTCTCATAGGCCCCTGGCAGAAGGTTGATAATTTCCCTTAATTCTTTTCTTTGCATGACAACGTCAGGAAGGGGACTGCCAGTCTCTTTTTCCGAATCAGAAAACAAGCTTACCTCATCCGAATCGTAGGCCAGATGTCTATTGTGGCTGCTCCTCAGGTAGTTGATATAAGTGTTTTTGAGAATTGTGTAAAGCCAGGCCCTTATGTGGTCTGTACTATGGAGCCGTTTTCTGTTCTTCAGTGCCTTGTAACTGGTTTCCTGGACCAGGTCCAGGGCATATTCCCTGTCGTCTGTAAGCTGCAGGGCATAGTAATACAACTGCTTTTGCATCCCTACCAGGCTGCCGTTAAAATAATCCTTGATGCCTATGTCAGAATCAGTATGCATAAGGTATTTATAACTAACTGTTTGTAAGTTACCAAATAGATACATACAAATCAAGTGACTTATGCATAATGAGGGTGTTTTATTTGGGGAAGATAAATAGTTTTGGCAATTTTAGCAGTGTAAATATTCTAATCACTTATATCTAAATAAATTATCTGAAATGAAAAAAAGCATATCATTTTTCGCGTCTGTTTTTGCAATATTCATGATGGTGACTTCGTGCACAGAAGTAACAGAGCCCAATACGCTTTCGGCTGCGGAAAAGCGGCAGGGATTTGTATTGTTGTTTGATGGTGTTAGTTCTGAGGGTTGGAGAGGGTATCTGAAAGATCATTTCCCAGGAAAATGGCAGGTGGAAGATGGTACTTTGCATTGCGCAGAATCCGGAAGGGGAGAGGCAGGAGCTAAAGATGGTGGCGACATCATATTTGACAAGACTTTTGGAAACTTCCACCTGAAAATGGAATGGAAAATAGCCGAAGGTGGAAATTCAGGAATCTTCTATCTTGGACAGGAGGACACTTCCTATCACGCAATTTACATGACCGCTCCTGAGATGCAGGTCCTTGACAATGCGAAGCACCCCGATGCATTATTGGGGAAGGATGGAAACAGGCAGGCCGGTTCTTTATACGACCTTATACCTGCAGTTCCGCAAAATTTTGCTGGAGCCGGGGAATGGAACCAGGTGGAGATTATTCATGAAAACGGGCATGTGACTCATTTCCAGAATGGTGTGCAGGTTGTAGATTACCAGCTGAACACAGAAGCGTGGAATGAACTGGTTGCGGGCTCAAAATTCCCGGGGCTGAATCCCAACTGGGCAAATGTAGCTTCGAAAGGTTACATCGGTTTGCAGGATCATGGAAATGATGTCTGGTTCAGAAGTATTAAGATTAAGGAATTGTAATGGTTAATTAAAAGAAAGACTCATGCAATCACGAAGAAACTTTTTCAAGAGTGCAGCACTTGCAGCAGCAGCCGTTTCGGCTCCGCAGATTGTTCGGGGTGCCGATCGGGTTAAGGATCTTTCATCCTCTTCGGAAAGATCCGGGGGAGATCTGTTTTTTGATATTTCACTGGCAGAATGGAGCCTTCATAAAACCCTCTTTGACGGGAAGCTTGACAATCTTGATTTCCCCGCTTATACAAAGGATAAGTTTGATATTCATGCTGTGGAGTACGTGAATCAGTTCTTTCCTTCGGCAGATAAGGAATATGCAAGAAAGCTTTTGCAGAGGACCCAGGATATCGGAGTGAAGAATGTTTTAATAATGATTGATGGTGAAGGGCACCTGGGTGACCAGGATGAATCGAAGCGTGTGAAAGCTGTAGAAAATCACTATAAATGGGTGGAGTGTGCCGAGTTACTGGGATGTCATTCCATCAGGGTGAATGCGGGTGGCTCTGGATCTGAGGCTGATGTGGCGCATGCTGCAATAAAAAGTCTTACTCAACTAAGCAGGTTTGCAGCCGATTATGGGATTGGAGTGATTGTTGAGAACCATGGAGGTTTTTCTTCCCGGGGAAGCTGGCTCTCATCTGTTATCAGAAATGTAGGCATGGTCAATTGCGGTACACTTCCCGATTTCGGGAACTTCCGTGTTGGTGATGGTGAAATGTATGATAACTATCTCGGCACTAAAGAATTGATGCCCTTAGCGAAAGGGGTGAGTGCCAAGTCACGCAATTTCGATGAAAATGGCAATGAGAGGGATATGGATTACACCAAGCTTCTTCAAATTGTTAAAGATGCGGGATACCGAGGTTTCGTCGGAATTGAATACGAGGGACGTGAGTTGAGCGAAGATGACGGAATTATGGCTACAAAGAAGCTGCTCATGAAAGCAGGAGCTGCTTTATCTTAACGTTCCTTTTGGAAGAGGGTAATATTTCTTGAGATCTTTTCCACAAGAAGTTCTCGTGATTCTTTTGAGGCCCATGCCATATGTGGGGTTATAATTATCTTTTCCTTGTCATATAGTTTTAGCAGCGGATTATCACTGTTAATGGGTTCCTGCTCCAATACATCCGTTCCGGCCGCACTGATCACGTTGTCATTCAGTGCCCTTGCCAGTCCTGCCTCATTGATAATGCCACCCCTGCCCAGGTTCAGGAGGATGGCACAAGGCCTCATGAGCTTTATCTTTTCGTAGGTGATCAGATCCCTGGTATCATCATTCAGTGGTGCATGAATGGATACCACATCTGAACTCTTTAGCAGGTCGTCAAGTTCAAATCGTTTATAGCTAATATGGTTGTTTCGTCCCGTTGTGGAATAGAATACGACCTCCATGCCAAAAGACTCTGCAATCCGGGCTACCTGTCTGCCAATTGTTCCGAGCCCGATGATGCCCATTCTTTTTCCTTTCAGTTCCCAGAATGGTACACTGTGGTGGGTAAAGGAATTACTCTTTGCGTATGCCCCGCTTTTCACATAACTATCGTAATAGGATGGTCTATTTACAAGGTATAAGAGCATGGTGAAGGTTAGCTGGGCAACCGAGTCTGTGGAATAGCCAGATACATTCTTCACCTGAATCCCTTTTGCTTCAGCATACTTAAGGTCCACATTGTTGATACCGGTGGCGGCTACACAAATTAGCCTGAGATCTGGAAGTTGTTCCATGATCCTGGCGGTCAGTTCAACTTTGTTAACGATAATTATCTCTTTGCCCTGGCAACGCTCCACTACCTCGTCCGGCCGGGTACTCTCAAAAATTTCAAGTTCGCCAAGTTTCGAGAGTAATTTAATGTTGTCAACCTTACCAATGGTTTCCGAATCTAGAAATACAATATGATCCATGAAGAATAAATTTACTGTTAAGACGATCCAACCTGTAAACACCCGCATGTTAAATTGGTTCATTGCCATAAGCAAGGTTTCACCGGATGGTTAAGGATTGTTAAAAGTAACTTTTGTTCTGGAAATATTGGATACATTTAGAATATGTATTCCGGGAAAATCGTCATAACCATGCTGTACTTGCTGATTCTGACAGCAACACTTTATTCCCGTGACAGGGATTCCACCCTACAATTGAGTGCCATTATTTACGATGTCGAATTTAAGCCGATTCCAGCAACCCATGTTATAAATATGAACAATCGTGCCGGAGATGTATCCGACAGCCTTGGGATTTTCATGTTACCCGTAACTGAAGAAGACACCTTGTTTTTCAGGAATATTGCCTACCAGGAAATGTTGGTTCCGGTGGCACAGATCCTCACAAATGGCTACGTAATTTTAAAAAGGGTTTTTTACCCGCTCCAGGAGGCAAAGATCTTCCCCTGGGGTTCAAGTTATGGTGACTTTTCAAGGGCTGTAATCAGCACTCCTGCACCGGAAACACTGGGTGAGTCTCTGGGTTTACCGAGACTGGATCCCGATTATGTGCCCTTTGATATGGATGAAGCCAAATTGAAAAGCACCGGGTTTATGCTAAGCTCACCTATTTCATATATCTATTATAACCTTAACAAAAGGGAAAAAAACAGACGGAAACTTTACTGGAGTGAAAAGAACCGGGAAAAAAATAAGGTCTTTGAGGACATTGTTTCCCCTGAAAGCATAACTCAAATAACCGGTCTGACCGGTGATAGTCTTCTCAATTTCATGGCCTATTTGTTCGAAAGACTGGTCTGTGATGCAAAGTGCAGTGAAATCAAAATCTATTCAGAGATTTACGCCCATTGGGAAGTCTACCAGAAACTCCACCCCGAATCAATCCCCGACTAATTCCCCGACCACTTACCCATTTACCCACTTACCCATTTACCCACTTACCCACTTACCCATTTA